>NZ_JBSSDL010000009.1:0-118407 GCF_054060695.1 Frigoribacterium sp. 2355
GGGCGCCGCCGGGCGCGCTGCCGCGCCCGGCCGCGCCCCCCCCCCCGCCGCGCGGGGGGGGGGGGGGGGGCGCGGGGGGGGGGGGGGCCGGCGCGGCGGGCCCCCCCCCCCCCCCCCCCCCCCCCCCCCCTTCTCGGGTGCTCGTGAGAGCGAGGACTACTTGACCGCAGCCTTGAGCTTGCTGCCGGCGCTGACCTTGACGCTGTCGCTGGCGGCGATCTCGAGGGCCTCACCCGTCTGCGGGTTGCGGCCGGTACGAGCGGCGCGGTGCGTCTTCTCGAAAGCGATCCACCCGGGGATGGTGACCTTCGTGCCGTCGGCGACCGACTTCGAGACGACGGAGAAGAACGCGTCGACGACGCCGCTGACGGCGGCCTGGCTCTGGCCGGACTCGGATGCGACAGCTGCGACGAGCTCGGTACGGTTCAGTGACTTGTCAGCCATGTAAATGTCCTCCTCGGACTTCATTCGGTGTGACGAGACACGGCGTTCACCATGCCTGTGCGGTCGAGACCAGAGAGCCGAGGGCCCTGTGGAACCGGTTGAAACCTACCAGGAAGACTTCGTGATGCCCGGCAACTCGCCACGGTGGGCCATGTCGCGGAAACGCACGCGGCTGATGCCGTAGGCCTTGAGGTGACCGCGGGGGCGGCCGTCGACCGAGTCGCGGTTGCGGAGGCGGACCGGCGATGCGTTGCGCGGCAGCTTCTGCAGACCGAGGCGAGCGGCTTCGCGGCTCTCGTCGGAACCGTTCGGGTCGATCAGGGCCTTCTTCAGCTCGAGACGCTTCTCGGCGTAGCGGGCCACGATCTCGGCGCGCTGGTTGTTCTTGGCGATCATGCTCTTCTTGGCCATTTTTAGCGCTCCTCGCGGAATTCGACGTGCTTGCGAATCACCGGGTCGTACTTCTTCAGCACGAGACGGTCGGGGTTGTTACGACGGTTCTTCTTGGTCACGTACGTGAAACCGGTGCCCGCCGTCGAGCGGAGCTTGATGATGGGACGGACGTCCTGCTGACGAGCCATTAGATCTTCTCCCCACGAGCGAGCAGGTCCTTGACGACCGACTCGATGCCACGAGCGTCGATGACCTTGATGCCCTTGGCGCTGAGCTGAAGGGTCACGTTACGACGAAGCGACGGCACGTAGTACGTCTTCTTCTGGATGTTCGGGTCGAAACGACGCTTGGTGCGTCGGTGCGAGTGAGAGATGTTGTGTCCGAAGCCGGGAACGGCTCCGGTCACCTGGCAGGTTGCTGCCATGGTTTTCCTCCGTAGATACCGTGAGGGCCGGAGCCCTCACCCAAGGTCACTTGTCGGCGCGCCGGTCCCCCTGCCCGATCGAGGGATCGGGCGATGAAGCCGGGAGGCGGTGCACATGGGCGCAAAGAGCGCCCAACCAAAGGGAGAGCTTACGCGACACGCCCGGACCCACGCAACCCGCGCCTCCCGGGCTCGGGGTCGGGGCTCGGGGCTCGGCGCTCGGAACCCGGGACTGCGGCCACGCGATCGCGTCGGCGCGCGCCGACGGGACGAGGAGGCGCGGCTCAGCGGATCGCCGAGGCGCAGCTCAGCGGATCGCGGAGGCGTCGGCGGCCGCGCGGGCCTCGGCCGTGCACGCGGGGCACAGGCCGAACACGTCGACCACGTGCTGCGCCTCGGTGAACCCGTGCGTCGCGGCGACGTGCTGGGCCCAGGTCTCGACCTCGTCGGCTTCGATCTCGACGGTGGTGCCGCAATTGCGGCAGATCAGGTGGTGGTGATGCGTGCCCGGCGTGCAGGCGCGGTAGAGGCTCTCGCCTTCTTGCTGCAGCGAGTCGGCCGAGCCGTCGGCGGCGAGGTCGGCGAGTGCCCGGTAGACCGTGGCCAGGCCGATGCCGGTCTCGCGCAGGTGGGCGTGCAGCGCCTGGGCGCTGACGAACCCCTCGCTCGTGCCGAGTGCTTCTCGCACGGCCTCGCGTTGCCACGTGTTGCGTCGGACCACCACGGCGTCCTGCCTCTCTGTGTGTCGGACCTCGGTGCGTCGGGTCCCGGTGCACCGGGACCCGGTGTGTCGGACCCCGGTCTGCCTCAGACGCCGGTCGGTGCCAAGGGTACCCGCGGGCCCCTGCGCGGCTTCACGGCGGCGGCCGTGCGACGCCAGCCGACCAGGCGGCAGACGAGCCAGATCGTGAACGAGATCGTGGTGACGTAGGGACTGATCGGCAGGCCCCCGCCCAGGGCGAGCAGGATGCCGCCGACGACCGAGACGACGGCGAAGGTCACGCTCAGCACGGGCACGAGCCGGGGGTTGACGGTGAGCCTCAGCGCGGCCGCGGCGGGCGTGACGAGCAGCGAGAGCACGAGCAGCGCCCCGATGATCTGCACCGACACCGCGACCGACAGGCCCAGCACGAGCATGAAGACGATGCCGAGCGTGCGCACGGGGACGCCGGCCGCCGCGGCGACGTCGGGGTCGACGCTGGCGAAGGTCAGCGGACGCCAGATGACGATCAGCGTGACGATCACCACGGCCGAGATGGCGACGAGCCAGCCGAGCTGTGGGTTGTCGACCGACACGATCTGGCCGGTCAGCAGCCCGAACTTGTTGGCCGACCGCCCTCGGTAGAGCGCCAGGAAGAGGATGCCGAGGCCCAGGCCGAACGGCATGAGCACCGCGATGATCGAGTTGCGCTCCCGCGCCCGGGTGCCCAGCAGCCCGATCAGCAGGGCGGCGATCAGGCTGCCGACGAGCGAGCCGCTGACGACGTTCACGCCGAGCAGCAGGGCGGCCGCGGCACCGGCGAACGAGAGCTCACTGATGCCGTGCACCGCGAAGGGCATGTTGCGCGTGATCACGAAGGGCCCGATCAGGCCGCCCACCAGGCCGAGCACGGCGCCCGCGACGACGCTGTTGCGCACCAGCACGAGCAGCTCGCCGAAGTCCTGGAAGCTGAACAGCTGCGACCACAGGTCGGTCATCGGACGAGCCCTTCGTCGTCGAGGTGTTCGTCGACGTGGTGGTCGTGCCCGTCGTGGCTGCCGACGATCACGATGCGCCCCATGGTGCGGATCACGTCGACCGGGGTGCCGTAGAGGTCGCTCAGCACGTCGGCGCGCAGCACCTCGTCGGGTGTTCCGATGCGGAACCGGCCTCCGGCGAGGTAGAGCACCCGGTCGACGACGTCGAGGATGGGGTTGACGTCGTGCGTGACGAACACGACCGCGGCGTTGCGGGCCCGCCGCTGCTCGTCGATCAGGCGGGTGACCTCGCGCTGGTGGCGCAGGTCGAGCGAGATGAGGGGCTCGTCGCAGAGCAGCAGGGCCGGTTCGGCGGCCAGCGCCTGGCCGACCCGGGTGCGCTGCTGCTCGCCGCCGCTGAGGCTCGCGACCGGAGAGGTCGCGAACGAGGTGGCGCCGACCTCGTCGACCAGGGCGTCGATGCGGGCCCGTTCGGTCGGGGTCTCGCGGCGCGGCCCCCAGCGGTGGCCCGTGACGCCGAGCGCGATCATGTCACGGGCACGCAGCGGGGTGCCGGACTCCATCAGTCGTTGCTGCGGCACGTAGCCGATGCGGCGGTGGCCGCGCCCGACCGGCCGGCCGAGGAACTCGATGCTGCCCTCGGTCAGGTGCTGCTGCCCGAGGATCGTGCGCAGCATCGTCGTCTTGCCCGCACCGTTCGGCCCGAGCACCGCGATGAACTCGCCCGGCCGCACGTCGAGGTCGAGACCCGACCAGAGCGTGCGGGCGCCGAACGAGACCCCGGCGTCGCGGAGGCGCAGCACGGCGTCGCCGCCGCCACCGGCCGAGGAGGCGCGGGTGGCGGCGGCGACGGAGGTCGCGCCGGACGGGTCGGTCACTCGCCGAGGGCCGCCGAGATCGCGTCGATGTTGCTCTGTTGCCATGCCACGTAGTCTTCCCCCTCGGGCAGCAGCTCGGTGACCGGCACGATGGCGACGCCGGCGTCGGTCGCGGCCTTCTCGACCTGCTCGGTCTCGGGACTCGAGGTCTGCTCGTTGTAGGCGAGCAGGTCGACCTTCCCGTCGGTGAAGAGCTTCAGGGTGTCGTTGAGCACGGCGGGCGACACGTCGTCGCCCTCCTCGATCGCCTCGGAGAAGGCCTCGGGCGTCACGTTGACCAGGCCCATCGCGTCGAAGAGGTAGCCGGGCACGGGCTCGGTGTAGGCGACCGGGTCGCCGTCGTGGGCCGTCTTGATCGAGGCGGCCTGCGCCTCCAGGTCGGCGATCTTCGTGCCGAAGGCCTCGGCGTTCGCGGTGAACGTGTCGGCGTTCGCCGTGTCGACCCGGCCGAACTCGTCGGCCAGGGCCGTGGCGAGCTTCGCCATGCTCGGCAGGCTGTAGAACACGTGCTCGTTGAACGCGGCGTGGTCGTGGTCGTCGTGCTCGTCGGCCTCTGCGGTGGCGTCGTCGCTCGCGGCGTCGGTGGCCTCGTCGGCGTGGTCGTCGTGCCCGGCCTCGGGGTCGAGCCCCGAGACGTCGACGGCGTTGACCACGGTGGCGTCGGTTCCGCTCGCGTCGACCATCGTGTCGACGAACGAGTCGTAGCCGCCGCCGTTCTCGACGACCACGTCGGCCTTCGAGACGGCCAGCTGCGTGCGGGCGTCGGCCTCGTACGAGTGCGGGTCCTGCGAGGGGTCGCTGATGATGCTGGTGACGTCGACCAGGTCGCCCCCGACGGTCGTGGCGATGTCGCCGTAGACGTTGGTCGACGTGACCACCGAGATCGCGCCTCCGTCGGTGGAGTCGGTCGAGCCCGAGGCGCCCGTGGCGCAACCGCTCAGCACGAGGGCCGCGGCGGCGGGCAGGACGAGCAGGGTCGGCAGCGAGCGCATCTTCATGGCCGTCACGCTATTGCTACTGATAATGATTGTCAAAACGAGGAGGCGCGGGTCGGCCGAGCGCGCCTCCTGCGTCGCGAGACAGCGCGACACCCCCTGCTCGGCACGACACCCCCTGTTCCGAGGGTGTGATGCCGGACAGGGGGTGTCGCAGCGCGCCTACGCCTTCGTGGCGGCCTCGACGGACTCGGCGCCGGCGGCGTCGTCGTCCTCGCGGCCGGGCGTCTTGAGGTTCCACTTCTTGATGACGAAGCTGAACAGGACGTAGTAGACGACCGCGTAGCCGAGCCCGATCGGGATGAGCCAGATCGAGTTCTGCGAGATGTTGAAGTTCAGCACGTAGTCGATCAACCCCGCCGAGAAAGTGAACCCGGTGTGGATGTCGAGTGCGTTGACCAGCATCATCGACGTGCCGGTCAGCACCGCGTGGATGACGTACAGCGGCCAGGCGACGAACATGAACGAGAACTCGAGCGGCTCGGTGATGCCCGTGATGAACGCCGTCAGCGCGGTCGACAGCATGATGCCGCCGATCAGCTTCTTCTTCTCGGGGCGGGCGTGACGCCAGATCGCCAGGGCCGCGGCGGGCAGGGCGAACATGAAGATCGGGAAGAACCCGGTCATGAACACCCCGGCGCTCGGGTCGCCGGCGAAGAAGCGGTTCAGGTCGCCCCGGACGATCTCGCCGCTGGCGTTGGTGTAGTCGCCGACCAGGAACCAGACGACCGAGTTGAGGATGTGGTGCAGGCCGGTGGGGATCAGCAGGCGGTTGGCGACGCCGTAGATGCCGCTGCCGACCACGTCGTTCGACGCGACCGCCTGGCCGATGCCGGTGAGGGCGTTGTTGAACAGGGGGTAGATGAACGACATGACGACGCCGACGACCAGGCCCGTGACGGCGGTGAGGATCGGCACCATGCGACGGCCCGAGAAGAACCCGAGGAAGTCGGGCAGCTTCGTGCGGTAGAAGCGCTGCCAGATCATCGCCGAGAGGATGCCCATCACGATGCCGGCCAGCACGCCGTAGTTGATGACCTCGGGGTCGCCCGTCGGGGTCTCACGGCCCGCGAGCACGACCGGCGACATGGCCTTGAAGACGCCGTCGATCACCATGTAGCCGACGACCGCGGCGAGGGCCGTCGAACCGTCCGACTTCTTCGCCCAGCCGATCGCGATGCCGACCGCGAAGATCAGCGGCAGCCAGGTGAAGACCGCCTGCCCGGCGGCGCCGATCACCGAGGCGCCCGTCTCGAAGCCGGGGATCGCGCCGAGGAGGTCGGCCTGCCCGAGTCGCAGCAGGATTCCCGCCGCCGGCAGCACCGCGATCGGCAGCATGAGGCTGCGGCCGAGACGCTGCAGCACCGCGAACGCGGCCGAGCCCCTCTTCTTGGTCGGGGCCGACTCGGTCGTCGTCGTCATCAGGTGGTCCTCTCGTCGGTGAGCAGCCGGGGTGCGGGGTGGGTCGGGTGTCGTGCGGGTGGGGCGGTTCCGGAGGCACGGGTCGCGTCGAGCGCGGAGCCTCCGGTCCTGTCCGGTCATGACCAGTGAGTGGTAGTTTCCTCAGACCGACGGGTGGTGTCAACTAGGACGACACCCTCGTCGCCGCGAGCGACCGACCCACGGAGGAGAACAGCTCATGTCGAAAGCACAGGCCATGATCGACGGACTCGGCGGCGCCGACAACATCGAGGAGATCGAGGGCTGCATCACGCGCCTCCGCACCGACGTCCGGGACATCTCGCTCGTCGACGACGCCGCCCTCAAGGCCGCGGGAGCCACCGCCGTCGTCCACGCGGGGGGCAGCGTCCAGGTGATCGTCGGCACGATCGCCGACTCGCTCGCCGAAGACATCAACGACCTGCTGCCGTGACCACGGTCCTCTCGCCCGTCGCCGGCCGGGTGACGGCGCTCGCCGAGGTGCCCGACGCGGTCTTCGCCGGGCAGCTCGTGGGCGCGGGCGTCGCGGTCGAGCCGAGCGCGCCTCCTGGAGGGGGTGTGGTCTCCGTCGTCTCGCCGGTCGCCGGCGAGATCGTCAAGCTGCACCCGCACGCGTTCGTGGTCGTGGGCGGGTCGGGCACCGGCCTGCTCGTGCACGTCGGCATCGACACGGTCAAGCTCGGCGGCGAGGGCTTCGAGCTCGTCGTGGCCGAGGGGGCGACCGTCGCGGCGGGCGACCTCGTCGTCCGCTTCGACCCGGCCGTCGTGGCCGAGGCGGGCTACTCGGCCGTCATCCCGGTCGTCGTGCTCGACAGCGCCCCGGACAGCGTCCCGCAGCAGGCCGTCGGCACGACCGTCGCCTCGGGGGAGCCCCTCTTCGACCTCTGAGGCCGACGCGGCGCGGCCAGGAGTCAGTCGGGCGTCGTGCCCGATTCGACCTGCATCTGCAGGCGGTAGCGGTCGGAGCGGTACCAGCTCTTGGCGTGTTCGAGCGGGACGTCGCCGGCGAACGAGATCCGGTCGAAGTACATCACCGGGGCGCCCTCGCTCGTGCCGAGCAGCGTGGCGACGTCGGCGTCGGCCCCCTCGGCGCTGACCGTCTGGGTCGCGCGGGTGATCGGCGTCGCGTAGTCGCCGTCGAGGGTCCGGTAGAGCGAACGGCTCAGGTCGTGGTCGAGCAGCCCGGGCAGTCGGTCCGCGGGGTACCAGCCGTCGTCGATGCTGACCGGCACGCCGTCGGCCAGGCGCAGGCGCTTGACGTGGAACGCCGAGGCGCCGTCCTCGAGTCCGAGGGCCGCGGCCGTCTCGGGCGGCGGAGTCGTCTCGGCCTTGACCAGCACGATCGTGCTCGGCACGTGGCCGAGCTTGGTCATCTCGTCGGTGAACGAGGCGAGGTGCAGCGTCGACTGGACCACGCGGTGGGCCACGAAGGTGCCCTTGCCTCGCACGCGGGTCAGCCAACCCTCGTTCACCAGCTGCCCCACGGCCTCGCGGACGGTGATCCGGCTGACGCCGTACTCGAGCATGAGCTGGCGCTCGCTGGCGATCGCCGAGCCGGGCTGCTGACCGGCCGCGAGCCGCTGCACGATGGAGCGCAACTGCTCGTGCTTCGGCACGGCTCCGTCGGTGATGCGGTCGGTCATGGGCCCCCTCGTCCGTCGCGCCCGAGGGTGGTCCCATCTGGTCATGACCGGTCGTCCTGCCCTCGACGTTACTGCACGCCGTCCGTCGCCAGCCAGGTCGGGGCCCGGCTGCCCGCGGGGTTCCCAGGAACGGACGAGGAGGCGCGGGCTCAGTCGAGCAGGAGCGCGGGCTCTTCGAGGACGCTCGCCACGTCGGCCACGAACCGGCTGGCGACGTCGCCGTCGACCACGCGGTGGTCGAAGCTCGCCCCGATCGTCGTCACCATGCGCGAGCGGACCTCGCCGTCGACGACCCAGGCCTTGGGCTTGATCGTGCCGAGGGCCACGATCGCGACCTCGCCCGGG
Organism: Frigoribacterium sp. 2355; assembly: GCF_054060695.1. Classification (NCBI taxonomy): domain Bacteria; kingdom Bacillati; phylum Actinomycetota; class Actinomycetes; order Micrococcales; family Microbacteriaceae; genus Frigoribacterium; species Frigoribacterium sp. 2355. Next base: position 8,261 of record NZ_JBSSDL010000009.1, read on the forward strand.
TTGAGGATCGGCGTGCCGGTGTCCATGCCGAAGACGCCGATGTTGGTGATGGTGATCGTGCCGTCCCGCATGTCGGCCGGCGTCGTCTTGCCGTCTCGGGCGGTCAGCGTCAGCTGTTCGAGGGCCTGGGCCAGCTCGAGCAGGCTCATCGACTGGGCCTCCTTGACGTTCGGCACGATGAGGCCCCGCGGGGTGGCCGCGGCGATGCCGAGGTTGACGAAGTGCCGGACGAGGATCTCGCGGTCGGTCCAGGCCGAGTTGACCATCGGGTTGCGTCGTACGGCCCAGATGATCGCCTTGGCCATGATCAGCAACGGCGAGACCTTGACGCCGGCGAACTGCGGCGACGCCTTCAACCGCTTGACGAACTCCATCGTGCGGGTGGCGTCGACGTCGACGAACAGGCTGACGTGCGGGGCGGTGAACGCCGACGACGTCATGGCCGCGGCGATGGCCTTGCGGACGCCCTTGACGGGGATGCGCTCGACGCGTTCCTCGCCCCACTCGGGCGTCTCGATGTTGCGGAACACGCTGGCCTGCTGGGCGTGACGGATGACGTCGTCGCGGGTGACCTCTCCGGCCAGGCCGGTCGGCTGGACGACGGCGAGGTCGACCTCGAGGTCTTTGGCGAGCTTGCGGATGGGCGGCTTCGCGATGATCGGCAGGGCCTGCGCGGCGGGCACCGACGTGGTGGGGCGTCGCCGGGCCTGCTCGGCGACGCGCAGCTGCCGGGCGTCGACCTCGGTCTGCGACGGGCGACGGCGGCGGGTCGAGCCGTGACCGCCCGCGGCGCCGTAGCCCACGAGCACGGCACCCGAACCGGAGTCGGCCGGGGCCTCGGGGGCGTGCGCGACCGAGCCGGTGTCGCCGTCGGCGCTGACCGCGTCGGCCGAGCGGGCCGGAGCGGCGGGGGAGGAGCTCTGCGCCGGGGTGGCGGACGCCGCGGGCTCGGCCTGGCGGGCACGCTGCGCGGAGAGTGCTTGTTCGTTCTGCGACACGACCTGCGCCGTGCGGGCGAGTCCGCCCGACTCGAGGGACTCGGACTCGGCGGCCCGACCCGACGGGGTCGCGGGTGCCGTCGAGTCGCCGACCCGGATGATCGGGGTGCCGACGTCGACCGTGGTACCCGGTTCGACGAGGATGCTCTCGACCACGCCGGCGTAGGGCGAGGGGAGCTCGACGAGCGACTTCGCGGTCTCGATCTCGACGAGCACCTGGTTGATCTCGACGCTGTCGCCGGGGGCGACCTTCCATTCGACGATCTCGGCCTCGGTCAGGCCCTCGCCGACGTCGGGCAGGGTGAATTCGCTGGTCATGTCGTGACTCCTAGTAGGCCAGGGCCCGGTCGACCGCCTCGAGCACGCGGTCGGCGTCGGGCAGGTACTGCGTCTCGAGCTTGGCGGGAGGGAAGGGCGTGTCGAAGCCGCTGACGCGCAGGACGGGTGCCTCGAGCGAGTAGAAGGCCTTCTCGGCGACGGTGGCCGCGATCTCGGAGCCGACCGACACGAAACCGGGGGCCTCCTGCGCCACGACGAGGCGCCCGGTCTTCCGGACCGACTCGAGGATGGGCCCGTAGTCGACGGGGGAGAGCGACCGCAGGTCCACCACCTCGGCCGAGACGCCCTCGGCCGCCGCGATCTCGGCCGCCTGCAGCAGAACGCTGACCATCGCGCCGTGCCCCAGCAGGGTGACCTCGGTGCCCGTCCGGACGACGCGGCTCGCGTGCAGCGGTGCCTGCGGGTCGCTCAGGTCGACGTCGCCCTTGGGCCAGTAACGGCTCTTGGGCTCGAAGAACATGACGGGGTCGTTCGACGCGATCGCCTCCTGGATCATCCAGTAGGCGTCGTGCGGCGTGCTCGGGCTGACGACGCGCAGGCCCGCGGTGTGGGCGAAGTACGCCTCGGGGCTCTCCTGGTGGTGCTCGACCGCGCCGATGTGCCCGCCGTAGGGCACGCGGATCACGACGGGCATCGTCAGGGTGCCCTCGTGCCGGTTGGTCAGCTTGGCGAGCTGCGACGTGATCTGGTCGAAGCCGGGGTAGATGAAGCCGTCGAACTGGATCTCGCAGACCGGGCGGAAGCCACCCATCGCGAGTCCGATGGCGGTGCCGACGATGCCGGACTCGGCGAGGGGGGTGTCGATGACGCGTTTGTCGCCGAACTCGGCCTGCAGCCCCTCGGTCACGCGGAAGACGCCGCCGAGCGTGCCGATGTCTTCGCCCATCAGCAGGACGCGGGGGTCGTCGGCCATGGCCTTGCGGAGGCCGGCGTTGATCGCCTTGCCGAGCGGCATGGACTGCACGGAGGCGCGGGTCGACTCGGTCGTGCCGGTCGGGTTCTCGACGGTGTCGGTCATGCTGCCCCCTCGTCGGTGGTCGCGGTCTCGCCCGCGCCGCCGAAGCTCTGCTCGTAGGTCGCCAGCCACTGCTTCTGCTCGGTCATGAGCGGGTGCGGCTCGGAGTACACGTGGTCGAAGATGAGGCCGCGGTCGGGGTTCGGCAGCGAGACCGTGCGCCGACGGACGTCGGCTCCGAGGTCGTCGCCCTCGGTCTCGAGGTCGGCGAAGAACGCGTCCCCCTCGCCTCGGTTCCGCAGGAAGGCCTCGAAGCGCGTGATCGGGTCGCGGGCGATCCAGGACTGCAGCTCGTCGTCGGTGCGGTACTTGGTGGGGTCGTCGGACGAGGTGTGCGCGCCGACGCGGTAGGTGAGCGCCTCGATGAAGCGGGGCCCGCCACCGCCGCGGGCGGCCTCGAGGTCGCGGCGGCTGACGGCGTAGCTCGCGAGCACGTCGTTGCCGTCGACCTGCGTGCCGGGGATGCCGAAGCCGCCGGCCCGGGCGACGAGGGGCGTGCGCGACTGACGCGCGACCGGCACGCTGATCGCCCACTGGTTGTTCTGGAGGAAGAACAGCTCGGGGGTCTGGAAGCTCGCGGCGAAGACCAGGGCCTCGCTGACGTCGCCCTGGCTGGTCGCCCCGTCGCCGAAGAACGTGACCACGGCCTGGTCGACCTCGGGATCGCCCGTGCCGCTCTTGCCGTCGAGGCCGAGCCCCATGGCGAAGCCGGTCGCGTGCAGCGTCTGCGAGCCGATCACCAGCGTGTAGACGTGGAAGTTCTGGTGCTCGGCGGGGTTCCAGCCGCCGTGCGTGTGACCGCGCAGCAGGCGCAGGATGTCGACCGGGTCGATGCCGCGGGACAGCGCGACGGCGTGCTCGCGGTAGGACGGGAAGAGGTGGTCCTGCGGGCGGGTTGCGTGGGCCAGGCCGACCTGGGCCCCCTCTTGGCCGTGGCTCGGCACCCAGAGGGCGAGCTGCCCCTGGCGCGCGAGTGCCGCGGCCTCGCGGTCGAATCGACGCGTCAGCACCATGTCGCGGTGCAGGGCGCGGAGTCCGTCGTCGCCGAGGGCGTCGACGTAGGGGCGGAACTCGTCGGCCGCAGCCGACTCGACCACCTCGCCCGACGGCGACAGGAGCTGGACGGGCGGCGGCGCGTCGGTCGCTTCGGAGGAAGACATGGCGTCCAATCTATTCCGCGGCATATGCCGTCACCGGGATGTGAGGTCGACGATCTGCTGGGCGGCGTGCAGCAGCTTGTCGACCGACGACGGCTCGCCGATCGTGACGCGCACGCCCTCGCCCGCGAACGGCCGGACGACGACCCCGTGGTCGGCGAACACCTGGGCGGCGGCCGCCGTGTGCTCGCCCGTGGCGAGCCAGACGAAGTTGCCCTGCGCCTCGGGCACCGTCCACCCCTGGTCGATCAGGGCGCGTCGCACCTGGTCGCGCAGCAGGACGATGCGGTCGACCCGCCCGAGCAGCTCGTCGGCGTGGTCGAGCGAGGCGAGGGCCGCGGCCGCGCCCTGCTCGGTGACGGCGAGGGGGATGGCCGTGGCCCGCGCGGCGTCGAGCAGGTAGGAGGCGCCGATCGCGTACCCGACGCGGAGTGCGGCCAGCCCGTACGCCTTCGAGAAGGTGCGCAGCAGGACGAGGTTCGGGTGCAGCTCGGTGAGCGTCTCGCCGTCGACGGCCGTGCTGTCGGTGACGAACTCGGCGTACGCCTCGTCGAGCAGCACGAGCACGTCGTCGGGCACCGCGGCCATGAACGACTCGAACTCGCCCGTCGACACCGTGGTGCCCGTCGGGTTGTTGGGGGAGCAGACGATGACGACGCGGGTGCGGTCGGTGACGGCCGCGGCCATGGACTCGAGGTCGTGGCCCCCGTCGGCCCGCAGCGGCACCTGGACGCTCGTCGCACCGGCCACCGTGACGAGCCCCGGGTAGGCCTCGAACGAACGCCAGGCGTAGACGACCTCGTCGCCGACCGAGGCCGCGGCGAGCACGAACTGGGCCAGCAACGAGACCGACCCCGCGCCGACGTGCACCTCGTCGACGGTGACGCCGAACCGGGTGGCGAGGGCCGTCCGCAGGGCCGTCGCCGAGGCGTCGGGGTAACGGTTGAGCGAGACGGCGCCACGGACGGCCTCGAGGACAGAGGGGAGGGGCTCGAACGGGTTCTCGTTCGACGACAGTTTGAAGGCGTCGGGGGACGCCTGCTTGCCCTGGCGGTAGGGCGGGAGGGCGGCGATCTCGGGACGGAGTCGGACGGGAGTGGTCACGCGGCCAGCCTATGGGGCGGGGGCCGCGTCGCGGCAGGACACCGCGCCTCCTCGGGAGATCCGGTCGGGCACTACCGCCCGTGGAGGAGAGGTCGGCATGATGGGGGGATGACCCGATTCGTCGTGAGGCTGCTCATCAACGCGGTGGCCCTGTGGCTCACCACGCTGCTCGTGTCGGGGGTGACGGTGACGCCCTACGGAGCAGGGGGCACCCTCGAGAAGATCGTGACCTTCCTGCTGCTCGCCCTGGTCTTCGGAATCGTCAACGGCGTGGTCGGCACGGCGATCCGGGTGGTGGCCTTCCCCCTCTACATCCTGACTCTCGGCCTGATCGCGTTGATCGTGAACGGGCTGCTGCTGCTGATCGTGGCGTGGATCTCGGATCTCTTCGGCTTCGGGTTGACGATCGACGGTTTCTGGTGGGGCGTGATCGGTGCCGTCGTGCTCGCGGTCTTCGCCTGGGCCATCGGCGTCGTCGTCCGCCCCGTGGTCGGGCGGGGTGACCGGAAGCGGTGAACCGGTTCCGCATCTGCTTCGTCTGCACGGGCAACATCTGTCGCTCGCCCATGGCCGAGACCGTGCTGCGCTCGCTCGCCGACGACGCGGGCCTCGGCGACCGGGTCGAGGTCACGAGCGCGGGCACCGGCGACTGGCACGTCGGCGAGGGGGCCGATCCCCGCACCGTCGAGGCCCTGGAGCGCCGCGGCTACGATGGTTCCCGGCACCGGGCGAAGCAGTTCGAGGCCGACGACTTCGCACGCTACGACCTCGTGGTGGCGTTCGATCGCGGCCAAGAACGCATCCTCCGGGCCTGGGCAGGCGACGACGCCGACCGCTCGAAGGTGCAGCTGCTGCTCACCTTCGCTCCCGACGCGGCGCCGGCGGGTGGCGGTCTCGACGTCCCCGACCCGTACTACTCCGACGCAGCACTCTTCGACGAGGTGCTCGACATGGTCGAGCGCGCCTGCTCGGCCCTCTTCCGCCAGATCGAACCCGCACTCCGCAAGGGACAGTCATGACGTTGCCTCCTCAGCCCCTCAGCCCGCTCGACGGCCGCTACCGCTCGTCGGTCGGCACGTTGGGGGACCACCTCAGCGAGGCGGGGCTGAACCGGGCCCGCGTGCACGTCGAGGTCGAGTGGCTGATCGCCCAGACCGACCGCCGCGCGTTCGGCTCGACGCCGCTCGACGACGAGCAGAAGCGGGCGCTGCGGGCCGTCGTCACCGACTTCGGCCAGGCGGCGATCGACGAGCTCGCCGGCCTCGAGGCGACGACCCGTCACGACGTCAAGGCCGTCGAGTACTTCGTGCGGGCACGGCTGGCCGAGCTCGGGCTGGACGGGATCGCCGAACTCACCCACTTCGCCTGCACCAGCGAGGACATCAACAACCTGTCGTACGCGGTCACCGTCAAGGCGGCCCTGTTCGACGTCTGGCTCCCGGCCTTCGACGCCGTGCTCGCCGCCCTCACCACCTGGGCCACCGACGCCCGCGACGTGCCGATGCTCGCGCACACCCACGGGCAGCCGGCGACGCCGACCACGGTCGGGAAGGAGTTCGCCGTGTTCGCGCACCGCCTGCAGCGTCTGCGCTCGCAGATCGTCGGCACCGAGTTCCTCGGCAAGTTCAGCGGGGCGACCGGCACGTTCTCGGCCCACGTCGTCGCCGACCCCGGGCTGGACTGGCCCGAGACGGCCCGCTCCTTCGTCGAGGACGCCCTGGGGCTGACCTTCAACCCGCTGACGACGCAGATCGAGTCGCACGACTGGCAGGCCGAGCTCTACTCGCGCGTCGCCCACGCCAACCGGGTGCTGCACAACCTCGCCACCGACGTGTGGTCGTACATCTCGATGGGCTACTTCACGCAGATCCCGCAGGCGGGGGCGACCGGCTCGTCGACCATGCCCCACAAGATCAACCCGATCCGCTTCGAGAACGCCGAGGCCAACCTCGAGATCTCGTCGGCGCTCTTCGACTCGTTGGCCTCGACCCTGGTCACCAGCCGTCAGCAGCGCGACCTCACCGACTCGTCGGCCCAGCGCAACATCGGGGTCGCGTTCGGCCACTCGATGCTCGCGCTCGACAACCTGCGTCGCGGCCTCGGCGAGATCGCCGTCGGCACCGTGACCCTCGAGTCCGACCTCGACTCCAACTGGGAGGTCCTCGCCGAGGCCATCCAGACCGTCATCCGCGCCGAGGTCGTCGCCGGACGATCCTCGATCGACGACCCCTACGCCATGCTCAAGGAGCTGACCCGCGGCAAGCGCGTCGGCCAGGCCGAACTGGTCGCGTTCGTCGAGGGCCTGGACGTGTCCGACGAGGCCAAGCAGCGCCTCGTGGCCTTGACCCCGGCGACCTACACGGGCATCGCGGCGCAGCTCGTCGACTGCCTGGCCTGACCCCGGGAGGCGCGGGTCGGCCCGTCAGGACGGCCCGCGCACCCGAGGGCGCCGCGCGACGCATCAGCGGCCGACGGGCCGCGACGGAGCAGCGGCCGAGAGGCCGCGGCAGTCGATCCGCGTCGCGTCAGTGGCCCCGCGGCTTGTCGGCGTCGTCGATCTCGTGTCGCTCGTCGTCGTTGGGCTTGGCCGCGAGCGCGAGCATGGCGATCGTGACGAGCGCGACGATGAAGCCGATGCAGAGGAAGATCAGCGCCAGCTGGAGGTCGCGCGTCGTCATGAGCACGACGAGCCCGACGAAGGCGGCGAAGACGCCCGACAGTCCGAGGAACTCGGCGGGGCGGAACCGGTCGCGCCAGGTGGGGTGGGTCATGACGTTCGTCCCTTGTCGTCAGGGGTGTCGGCAGGGGCCGGGTGCCCGGTCTGCCATTTGAGCGAGAGGCCGGCGATCACGAGGAACACGCCGACCAGGGCGCCGTAGGCGCCCAGGATGCCGACGAGCACGGTCGAGGAGGTCAGTTCGCCCTCGATCTGCTCGATGCCGCCGAGCTGCTGGCTGTAGTCCGGCGGGACGACCAGGAAGACCAGGGCCAGCACCAGGGTGAGCACGCCGACGGTCGTCCAGTCACGGGCGAGCGGCGAGCGACGACGACGTCGCAGGCCGGTGAGCAGTTCGAGGCCGCCGGTCAGCACGGCCCAGGCCGTGACGAAGGCGACCAGCACGGGCAGCTGACCGTGCGAGAAGACGAGGCAGAGGGCGCCGATCACGGCACCGACGACGCCCTGCAGGACGGCGATGGTGCGGCTCGAGCGGTCGTGGAGGCGCAGGGCCGATCCGACGGCGAGCACGACACCGCCGGCGACCGCCGCCGCCCCGAAGGTCAGCAGGCCGACCTGGGGCGAGTGGTCGGGGTTGAAGGTGATGGCCGCCGCGGCCGCGAGGGCCGGGACGGCACGCAGCACGGGGACGGGCCAGTACGCGGAGAGCGACGGGTCGACGCCCCTGCCCGAGGGGTCGGGCGACGCCACGGGGGCGGTCGCGCCGGAGTCGTGGTGCGCAGGCGTCACGAGACCTCTTTCACGGGTGGGGGACCCGCCGAGTTTACCGCGCGCTCCTGAACGCCAGGCGGCGGACGGTGCCGAGCGTCAACGGCCAGCCGCGGCCCCTGAGCGTCCCGAGCTGACGTGCCATGTGGGCAGGCGTCACCCGCAGCACCCCCTCGGCCTCGAGCGACAACCCCGCGAGCACACCGTCCAGCGAACGTCGGGTGGAGGCCAGCCCCTCGGCCGTGTCCAGCCCCACCGCGATCCGCACGCCGGTCGGCAACCGGCTGACCCGGGTGTAGGCGGTGGTGGTGTCGGCCCACGTGGACCGCCAGCCGGGCTGGACCTCCTTCACGCACTCGAGGAGGCGCACCGTCGCGACGTCGGGGTCGGGATGGTCGACGGTGAGCAGTCGGTAGTAGGTGCGTCGGACGCCCTCGGTGCTCACGAAGAGCAGGTCGGCGTAGCCCGCCACGACCGTGGCGGGCCGTGGCCCGATGCCGACCACGGTGCCGCCCCCGAGCCATGAACCGTGGCCGTCCTTCGCGTCGGGCCAGAGCCCGACGAGCACCTCGAGCCCGGAGATCTCGATCTCGTGGGCCGGTGCGTCCGACGCCGCCGCCCCGAGGGCGGAGTCCCGCAGGCCGTGGCCCTGATGGGCGTCGCGTTCGCCCGTCCTGTAGGGCACCTGCTCGAGGTCGTGCACCACCCCGCCGAGCCGCTCGACGAATCTGGCAGTCATTGTCGATAGGTTACGTGTGACATACGGAGAGCCGCAACCCCGGTGCCCGGCGACCTCCCGACACCTTCCCAGCCCACGCCGTTACGTTCGCACCATCTTCGGGCCGCCTCCGGCCCATCCACCCGGCTGAGAAGTCGACCAGCCGCGGGAGCCCGATGACCGCCACCGTCCCCACGACCCCCCGAACCGCGTACCCGCGGATCGTCCACGCACCGGCAGGTGCGGCACCCGCCGGGTTCCGCCCCACCGTCGCCGGACAGGTCGGCAAGCCGACCAGCACGTACTCGAGCCTGCTCAAGTCCGTGCGCGAGGCGGGCCTGCTGCAACGCCGCACCGGCTTCTACGTGACGGTCTTCGTCGTCCTCGTCGCGTGCCTCGGCGGCGCGGCCACCGGGTTCGTCCTGTTGGGCTCGAGCTGGTTCCAGCTGTTGATCGCCGCGGCCCTCGGCGTCATCCTCACGCAGTTCGCGTTCCTCACGCACGAGGCCGCGCACCGCCAGGTGTTCGAGTCGGGCACGCGCAACGACAAGGTCGGTCGCGTCCTCGCGGCCGGCGTCGTGGGCATCAGCTACGCGTGGTGGATGACCAAGCACAGCCGCCACCACGCCAACCCGAACACCAAGGGCAAGGACCCCGACATCGCGTTCGACACGATCTCGTTCCTCGAAGAGGACGCGGCGAAGCAGCGCGGCGTGCTCGGCTTCATCACCCGCCGTCAGGGCTACTTCTTCTTCCCCCTGCTGCTCGGCGAGGGCGTCAACCTGCACGTGACCTCGTTCCGCACGCTGCTCGGCCGTGACAAGGTCGAGGGCCGCGCGCTCGAGATCACGCTCATCGCCGTGCGCCTCGTCGCCTACTTCGGCGTCGTCTTCTGGTTCCTGCCGCTCGGCATGGCCTTCGCCTTCATCGGCGTGCAGATGGCCGTCTTCGGCCTCTACATGGGGTCGTCCTTCGCCCCGAACCACAAGGGCATGCCGATCATCCCCGAGGGTGCGAAGGTCGACTTCCTGAGCAAGCAGGTGCTCACCTCGCGCAACATCACGGGTCGGCACTCGACGGCCTTCATGGGCGGGCTGAACTACCAGATCGAGCACCACCTGTTCCCGAGCATGGCGCGTCCGAACCTGCGCGCGGCCAGCGCCCTGGTGAAGGCGCACTGCGCCGAGCACGGCATCCCCTACACCGAGACGACGATCGGCAAGTCGTACGCGATCGTCATCCGGTACCTCAACCGCGTCGGCCTCTCGGCCCGCGACCCGTTCGACTGCCCCGCGGCGTACGCGATGCGTCCGCGCTAGGCGGCGTCGAACAACAGGACCGCAGGAGGCGCGGGCCGGGTCAGGCGATCCGGCTCGCGCCTTCGTCGTCCCCCGAGGAGCCCTCGTCGTCCCCGGAGGAGCCCTCGTCGTCCGTCTCGCTCAGGTGGGCCAGGCGGCCAGCTGCCAGCCCAACCAGGGCGAGAAGGCGAAGGGTGCCGCCGCGACCGCGTCGCGCAGCTCTCCGGGCTCGACCCACGCCCACTCGGCGACCTCGTCGGGCGAGGGATCGGGCAGGCCGACGGCGCGGGCCGTGAAGACCGGGCAGATCTCGTTCTCGACCACGCCCGAGGCGTCCGTGGCGAGGTACCGGAACTCGGGCAGGATCACCTCGACGTCGCGGACCTCCATGCCGAGCTCTTGGTGGGCGCGCCGCATCAACGCCTCGGCCGGCGTCTCGCCGGGGGCGGGGTGGCCGCAGAACGAGTTGGTCCAGACGCCGGGCCAGGTCTTCTTCGACAGGGCTCGTCGGGTGACCAGGACGCGGCCGAGGTCGTCGGTGACGTGACAGCTGAACGCCAGGTGCAACGGCGTCGTGGCGGTGTGCACGGTCGCCTTCGCGGTCGTGCCGATGGGCGTGCCCTCGTCGTCGAGGAGCACCACGAGCTCGTCGTGAGCGCCCGGGCGGTCACCGGACGTCGGCTGGGGATGCGTCGAGATCTCACGGGTCATGAGAGGTAGTCTGCCCTGGTGGACGGTGATCACCTGCACGCAGGCACGCGGGCGAGACACGATCGTGTCGACGCCGTCCTCGACGACTTCTTCGCGTTGGCCAAGCGCCGCGCCGAGTCCGTGGGCTGGCGCTACGTCGATCTCTGGTCGGTGCTCGAGCGCAACAGCGCCGGGGGCAAGCGCTTCCGGCCCCGCATGGTCTTCACGGCCTACGACGCCCTCGGGGGCACCGACGACGAGGCCGTGGCCCGGGTCGGCGCGGCCTTCGAGCTGCTGCACACGGCCCTGATCGTCCACGACGACGTCATCGACCGCGACTTCTCGAGACGCGGCATCCCCAACGTCTCGGGCAGCTACCGCGACACCGCCACGACGGCGGGCATCCCGACCCCCGCGGCCGAGCACCGGGGCATGTCGGCCGCCGTCATCGCCGGCGACCTCGCCCTGACCGGGGCCAGTCGCATGCTGCTCGGCATCGGCTGCCAGGACCACGTCCGCACGCGCTTGCTCGACCTGCTCGACGAGGCGATCTTCGTCAGCGCGGGCGGAGAGATGGTCGACGTCGAGTTCTCCCTGGCCGCCGAACTGCCGACCGTCGACGAGATCCTCGACATGGAGCGCGCCAAGACGGCCGTCTACTCGTTCGAGGCGCCGCTGCAGGCGGGCGCCGTCCTGGCGGGCGCGGGCGAGGCCGTCGTCACGGCGGTCGGCGACTTCGGCCGCGAGGTCGGGGTCGCGTACCAGGTGGTCGACGATCTGCTCGGGGTCTTCGGCACCGAAGAGGCCACCGGCAAGACCACCCGCGGCGACCTCCGCGAGGGCAAGCGCACGGTGCTCGTCGCCCACGCCGCGACCACCGACGAGTGGTTCACGATCCAGCCGTTCATCGGCAAGGCCGACCTCAGCGAGGCCGAGGCCGAGCACGTCCGGGGTCGCCTCGAGGTCTGCGGCGCCCGCTCCTTCGCCGAGGGGCTCGTCGAGCAGCACGCCCGCCGTGCGCTCGACGTGCTCGACCGGGCCGAGGTGCCCGAGTCGTTGCGCGAGGCGTTGACGCCGGTCGTCCAGGACGTCCTCGAGAGGGTGCGATGACGGGCTTGTCGTTGTACGACTCCGTGGCCGACGCGACCGCGGGAGGCGTGATCCGCCGCTACTCGACGTCGTTCGGACTGGCCTCGCGCCTGCTGGGCGGCGAGGTGCGGCAGCACGTCGAGAACGTGTACGCGCTCGTCCGCGTCGCGGACGAGATCGTCGACGGTCCCGCGACCGAGGCCGGTCTGGGCGCCGACGCGGCGGGCCGGTTGCTCGACGGCTTCGAGGCCGAGACCGAGCGGGCCCTGGTCGAGGGCTTCAGCCCCAACCTGGTCGTGCACGCCTTCGCCCGCACCGCCCGCGCCACCGGGTTCGGTGCCGAGCTCACCGCACCGTTCTTCGCGTCGATGCGGGCCGACCTCAGTGCCCGCGAGCACGACCAGGCGTCGTTCGACGCCTACGTGTACGGCTCGGCCGAGGTCGTCGGCCTGATGTGCCTCAAGGCGTTCCTCCACGGGCACCCCTTCCCCCCGAGCACGGTCGCCGAACTCGAAGAGGGCGCTCGGCGCCTCGGCGCGGCCTTCCAGAAGGTCAACTTCCTGCGTGACCTCGCGGCCGACTTCGAGCAGCTCGGCCGCAGCTACTTCCCCGGAGTCGACGTGACCACGTTCGACGAGCAGACCAAGACGAGACTGGTGCGAGACATCGACGACGACCTCCGCGTGAGCGGCGAGATCATCCCCGTGCTGCCGACGTCCTCGCGTCGGGCGGTGGCACTGGCCCACGGCCTGTTCGCCGAGCTGAACCGGCGTCTCGAGGCGACCCCCGCCTCCTCGCTGGTCCGGGCGCGCGTGCGCGTTCCGAACCCGGTCAAGGTGCGCATCGCCGCGGGCGCCGCCGCCGGTCGCGTCACCCGGCTGCCCGAGGCCCGCGCATGAGCCGCGACACGGTCGACCACGGGGCGACGGGTGCCGGCACCGGGGCGTCCGACGAGTCGCACGGCCTGAGCGTCACCCGCCACGGCCGCCGCGTCGTCGTGATCGGTGGCGGCATCAGCGGCCTGGCCTCGGCTGCGCTGCTCGCCCGCGAGGGCCACGAGGTCACCCTGCTCGAGAAGAACGACGAGGTCGGTGGCCGTGCCGGGTCGTGGAGCCACGAGGGCTTCCGCTTCGACCTCGGCCCGAGCTGGTACCTCATGCCCGAGGTCTTCGACCACTTCTTCCGCCTGATGGGCACGTCGGCCGCCGAGCGCCTCGACCTCGTCGAACTCGACCCGGGCTACCGCGTGCTGTTCGAGCCGACGCCGGACGACCCCGCGGCGAGTGCGCCGATCGACGTCCCGCGCGGCCTCGAAGAGAACGTCGAGCTGTTCGAGCGCGTCGAACCCGGCAGCGGTGAGCGCATGCGCCGGTACCTCCGGTCCGCCCGCGACACCTACGAGATCGCCAAACGGCGGTTCCTCTACACGAGCTTCGGCAGCCTCACGCCGCTGCTGCGCGGAGACGTGCTGGTCCGCCTGCCGAAGCTGGCGCGGCTGCTGCTGACGAGCCTCGACTCGTACGCGTCCCGCACGGTGACCGACCCGCGCCTCCGTCAGATCCTGGGGTACCCCGCGGTCTTCCTCGGCTCGTCGCCGTTCGACACGCCGAGCATGTACCACCTCATGAGCACGCTCGACCTCGACGACGGCGTGCTGTACCCGCAGGGCGGCCTCATCTCGGTGATCGAGGCCATCCGCGACGTGGCCGTCGAGGCCGGGGTGACCGTCGTGACCGGCGCGACCGTGACCCGGATCGTGACGCAGCCGCTCGGGGCCGAGGGCGCAGCCCTGCCGCGCGGCTCGAAGGCGACCGCCGAGGCGACCGGGGTCGACTGGACCGACGCCGAGGGAGCGACGCACCGCGTCGACGCCGACCTCGTCGTGAGCGCAGCCGACCTGCACCACACCGAGACGCAGCTCCTGCCCCACGAGCTGCGCACCTACGACTCGTCGTACTGGGCGAAGAAGAACCCCGGGCCGAGCGCCCTGCTGCTCTACCTGGGCGTCGAGGGCGAGATCCCCGAGCTCGAGCACCACACGCTGCTCTTCGCCCGCGACTGGCACGAGAACTTCGAGCGCATCTTCGGCGCCGACAAGCGCATCCCCGACCCCCCGTCGCTGTACGTCTGCAAGCCGAGCACCGTCGACCCGTCGACCGCGCCCGCCGGGCACACGAACCTCTTCGTCCTGGTGCCGCTGCCCGCCGACCCTGCGCTCGGCTCAGGCGACGTCGACGGTGACGGCGACCCCATGATCGAGCGGCTCGCCGACGGCGTCATCGCCCAGGTCGCCGAGTGGGCGCACGTGCCCGACCTCGCCGAGCGGATCGTGGTGCGGCGCACCCGTGGTCCGCGCGACTTCGTCGACGACGTCAACGCCTGGAGCGGCAGCATGCTCGGCCCCGCGCACACGCTCGCCCAGAGCGCCCTGTTCCGCACCGGCAACGTCTCGACCCGCGTCGACTCGCTGTTCTACGCCGGCGGGTCGGTCCGTCCGGGCATCGGCCTGCCGATGTGCCTGATCAGCGCCGAGGTGCTGCTGAAGAACTTGCGCGGCGACACCAGCACCGAGCCGCTCCCCGAGCCCGCCGTCGGCTGATGGGCTTCGTCTACCTCGCGGCGTTGCTCGTCTCGTTGTTCGGCATGGTGATGCTCGATCGCAGGTTCCGCCTGTTCTTCTGGCGCGACGTGCCCCGGGCGGCGGTGACGCTGCTGGTCGGCGTCGTGTTCTTCCTGGTCTGGGACGTCGTCGGCATCGACCTCGGCATCTTCTTCCGCGGCGAGACCTCGTTCATGACCGGCGTGCTGGTGGCGACCGAGCTGCCGCTCGAAGAGGTCTTCTTCCTGACGCTGCTCTGCTACCTGACGATGAACCTGCTGGCCGCGGCCCGGATGGCTGCGGCGGTCGTGCTCGACCGACGTGACGCGAGCTCCACGCAGGCCGGTCGATCGGTGGACGGCGTGGCGTCGTGACCTACTGGGCCGTCAACGCGGTGTTCCTGTCGATCGTTGCGGTGCTCGGGGTGCTGGCGCTGGTGACCGCAGGCGTGCGTGGCCGAGCCGCGCGCGCCTCCTCGTCCCCGGCCGAGAGGTCGCGGCGGCGGCGCGAGCAACTGCTGGGGGCGGGCCTGGCGACCGGCGTGCTGCTCGTGATGACCGCCGTGTTCGACAACGTCATGATCGGGATCGGGCTGGTCGGCTACGACGCCGCCCGGATCAGCGGGGTCTTCGTCGGCATCGCCCCGCTCGAGGACTTCGCCTACGCGGTCGCGGCACTCGTCCTGCTGCCGTCGGTGTGGGTGCTGCTCGGCGGCCCGAAGACGCCCCGCGCCCCTGCGGCGCCGGCGGCCGGCGGGTCGACCACCTCTTCGACGACCGTCGAGGAGGCGCGCTCGTGAACACGATCAAGGCCCTGTTCGTCTCGTCCCGGCCCCTGAGCTGGATCAACACGGCGTTCCCGTTCGCGGCGGCCTACGTGTTGACCTCGTTGCTCGCGCCGGTGACGACCGGCTACCTCGGGTCGTACCAGCCGCTCTCCCAGGTCGACGTGACGCCGACCGGCACGGAGGCCGTCCTCTTCGCCACGGCGGAGAACGCCCTCGGCCCGGTGAACTGGCTCGTGCTGATCGTCGGCGCACTGTACTTCCTGATCCCCTACAACCTCGCGATGTACGGCATCAACGACGTCTTCGACTACGAGAGCGACCTGCACAACCCGCGCAAGGGCGGCGTCGAGGGTGCGCTGCTCGACCGCAGCCTGCACCGCACGACGTTGCGCGCCGCAGTGGTCACGAACGTGCCCTTCCTGGTGTTCCTCGTGGCGGTCGGCGACCCGCTCAGCTGGCTCGTGCTCGCCGTCAGCGTCTTCGCCGTGATCGCCTACTCGGCTCCCGGCCTGCGCTTCAAGGAGCGCCCCTTCGTCGACTCCATCACCTCGAGCACGCACTTCGTCAGCCCCGCCGTCTACGGTCTCGTGCTGGCCGGGGCGACGTTCACGCCCCAGCTGTGGGCGCTGCTCGGGGCGTTCTTCCTCTGGGGCGTCGCGAGCCACGCGTTCGGAGCCGTGCAGGACGTGCTCGCCGACCGCGAGGGCGGCATCTCGTCGATCGCGACCGAGATCGGCGCCCGGGCGACCGTCCGCCTCTCGGTGGTGGCCTACCTGCTGGCCGGCGTGCTGCTGACCTTCACCGAGTGGCCCGGCCCGTTGGCGGCCCTGCTCACCCTGCCCTACGCGATCAGCTGCGCCCCCTGGTGGAACGTGACCGACGACCGGGCCGAAGAGGTCAACCGCGGGTGGCGACGCTTCCTGGCGCTCAACTTCGTCAGCGGGTTCGTCGTGACGATGCTCATGATCTGGTGGGTGTTCCTGCGGGGCTGACGCCGCGCCTCCTGCGGTCGTCGGCCCTCGCCCCTAGCCCCTCGGCCCTCGGCCCGCGGGCAGGCCGGGCGTTCAGGGGCGCCAGCCGAGGTTGAGTGCCGCCCTGCGCAGGAAGCGCACCGTGGTCGCGTGGGCTCCCGGCTCGGCCCCCCGGACCGTCTCGTCGCGGATGCCCTCGACCACGTCGACGAGCTTGCGGTGCGCGAGGATCCCGCGCTCGGTGAGGGCGAAGCGATCGTCACCGACACCGTCGGTCGTGAGTCTCACCCAGCCGCTCTCGACCAGCTCGGCGAGGTGGTCCGAGCTGGACTCGCCCGTGGCCGGGTCGAGGAAGGGCGCGACGGCTCCGTCGAGTGCTGCGCGGGTCGCCGGGCCGCGCTCCAGCAGGTTGAGCAGCTGCCACTGCCGGCGGGTGACCCCGTGTTCGTCGAGGACCTCCTCGAAGCGCCGGTCGATCAGCCCGTCGACGAGCCTCAGCCAGAAGCCGATCGGGCGCCCCCGGTCGACGGCCAGGTCGTCGTCGACGCTGCCGAGCTCGTCGGGTGCGTGCGTGTCGTCGGTCGGCGGGGTGACCTCGCCTCCGTCTGCGGAACGTCGTCGGTCCATGGTCGGCACCGTACACCGGTCGGACCTCCGTCTCGAGAGTGATCTTCCGATGGATTCACCTGCCGGAAAGACAACGGCAAGGACGCGGCCGTACATTCGAGGCGTGACCACCTCGAGCGCCGTCGCGCCTGCGCCCCTCCCCACGCGCCTCCGCCGGACCTGGTCGCGTGTGCAGGCGCATCCGCGCGGGCTGCTCTACGGCTTCGTCGCCGTTCACGCCGCCGTGTTCCTGGCGCTCACGCCGCTGATGATCGGCGGCGGGGTGAGCGGCGACCTGCCGCTCTACCGCCTGTGGGCGACGGGGGCCCTGAGCGAGGGGGTCTGGCCGGTCCTCGACTTCTCGTGGGTCTACCCGGCCGGGGCGATCGTCCCGATCGTGTTGCCGAACGTCTTCGGCGAACAGCACTACCAGTTCGTCTGGCTGGCCCTGCTGACCGCCCTCAACGCCGTCGCGCTCTGGCTGCTGACCGACCGCGGTCGTCGCACGGTCGACAACCGGGCAGCCTGGTGGTGGCTGTTCGTGACGCTCGTGCTCAGCCCCGTGGCCTTCCTCCGGCTCGAGGGGTTCAGCGCGCCGCTGGTCGTCGCCGCCCTCATGCTGCTGTCCACGCGTCCGCGGGTGGCCGGGCTGCTGCTCGCCGCGGCGACCTGGATCAAGGTCTGGCCCGCCGCCGTCATCGCGGCGGTCGTCGTCGGGTCGCGTCACCGGGCTGTCGTGCTGCGCGGCGGCGTGCTCGTCACCATGGTCGTCGTGTCGTGCGTGTTGCTAGGCCGCGGGGCCGACGACATCACGAGCTTCGTGACGATGCAGTCGGGACGGGCGATGCAGCTCGAGGCGACCCTCTCGACGCCCTGGCTCTGGATGGCCATGCTGCGCGTCCCCGGCGCCTCGGTCTACCAGAACGTCGCCCTCGCCACGCGCGAGGTCATGGGCCCGGGCGACACCTGGATGATCAACGACAGCACGCAGGTCATGCTCGCCGTCCTCGTGCTGCTGGCCGGCGTGCTGGCCGTGGCGACCTTCGGGCTGCCCCGGTGGGCCGAGCCCGGGAGGCGCGGGTCGGCGGGCTCGGCGCGCACCGCGGCCGTCGTCCCCGCTCGCGATCGCGGCGACGAGTTCGGCACGGTGCTGCTCGGCGCCCTCACCCTCACGCTCGCGTTCGTGGTCTTCAACAAGGTGGGGTCGCCGCAGTACCTGCTCTGGATCGTGCCGATCGTGGCCGTGGGCTACGCCTCGCGTCCCGAGGCGTTCCGGACGCCCGCCGTGTTGACCGCCTGGGCCTCGGGGCTCACGACGCTCGTGTTCCCGATCCTCTACCGGCCGCTGATCGAGCTCAACCCGGTCGCCGTGCTCGTCCTGGGCGCCCGCAACGGCCTTCTCGTGGTGCTGTTCTGCTGGTGCGCGGTGCGCCTCGTGCGACTGGCGGTCGCCACGGTGCGCAGCGACGCGCTCGAGGTGGGCGTCCCGCTCGTGGCGGCCCGCGCCTCCTGACCGCGGTGTCGGGGGCGGCTCGTCCCCAGGCCGGCGCCGGGCGGTGTCGTCCCCGGTCGCCCGGTCAATCTGAGCCGTCCACGCCGGGTCGTGCCAGCGTGGAAGGCCTACCTGCCACCACGAGCCAAGGAGCACTCATGAAAGGCAAGATCCTCTTCGTCGCAGGAGCGGCAGTCGGATACGTCCTCGGAGCCCGCGCGGGTCGCGGCGCGTACGTCAAGATCAAGGACCAGGCCGAGAGCCTGTGGGAGAACCCGACCGTCCAGAAGGGCGTCCAGCAGGCCGAGGGCTTCGTGAAGGAGAACGCTCCGGTCGTCGCCAAGAAGGCCCAGGACGTCGCGAACGACGCCGCCCACGCGGTCGGCTCCAAGGCCAAGTCCGTCTCGGGCAAGGGCTCGGGCGCCACCGACAAGGCCGCCAAGGCCACCGAGGCAGCCCACAAGGCCGCCGACAAGGTGGACGAGAAGGCCGACGACGTCAAGAAGCAGACCTCGGGCACCAGCCCCGACGACGACAAGCTGCCGGGGGTGACGGTCGGTGAGTGACCTGAAGGCACCCGAACAGAGCACCAAACGTTCGCTCGGCTCGCTGATCGGCAGCCTGCCCGAGTTGATCTCGCGCCTCATCCGCGGCGAGATCGCGCTGGCCAAGACCGAGCTCGCCACGAAGGCCAAAGAGGCCGGGGTGGGTGTCGGCTTGTTGGTCGGAGCCGCACTGTTCGGCTTCTTCCTGCTCGCCGTGCTCATCACGGCCGGCGTCCTGGGGCTGGCGACGGTCGTCGCCCCCTGGCTCGCGGCGCTCATCGTCGCCGCCGTCCTGCTCGTGATCACGGCCGTCCTGGCCCTGCTCGGCATCAAGGCCCTCAAGAAGGGCGTGCCGCCGACCCCCGAGAAGGCCGTCGCCAGCGTGAAGGCCGACGTCAGCGCGTTGAAGGGGCAGGGCAGCTATGACTCCGAGAAGCACTGACGCAGGAGACCACGAGAAGCACGGCGGGTCGAAGCACGGCACGGGCGACCAGCCCGACCCCCGTGCCGAGCTCGCCGAGGCGCGTGCGGCCGAAGAGCGCGACGACGCCCACGGCAGCACGTCTCCCGACAAGGACGCCGAGAACGCCGCCGGGCCACGCCCCGGCGCGAGCATCCCTGAGATCGAGCTCGACCTCGCCCGTACCCGTGAAGAGTTCGCGGCGACGCTCGACGCCATCGAGGACAAGCTGAGCGTCCCTGCCCACGCCCGTCGGCTGAAGGCGAGCGTCTCACGGCGCCTCGACCGCGACCCGAAGCCCGTCGTGGCGGCCGCGGCGGCCGGCACCATCGGCGTCGTCGCGCTCGTCGCCGGCATCGTCAAGACGATCAGGCGCTGACCCATGGCGCAGAAGAGCACCGAGCGCGAGCAGCAGTCGCCCGACGCGGACGACTCGCGCAAGCCGCAAGACCTGTCGGACGTCTCCAAGCCCTCCTGGGGGTACGTGCTGGGCAAGACCCTGCGCGAGTTCACCCGTGACCAGTGCACCGACCTCGCCGCCGCACTCACGTACTACGCGGTGCTGGCGATCTTCCCGGCGCTGCTGGCGATCGTGTCGCTGCTCGGCGTCGTGGGGCAGGCGGACTCGACGGCCAAGACGCTGCTCGACCTGGTCTCACAGTTCGGGTCGGAGGACGTCGCTGCTCTCCTGCGGGGTCCCGTCGAGCAGCTGACCGAGTCGTCGGCCGCCGGTGTCGCCCTGATCGTCGGTGTGCTCGGTGCCCTCTGGTCGGCCTCCGGCTACGTGGGCGCCTTCGGGCGGGCCATGAACCGCGTCTACGGCATCGACGAAGGGCGTCCGATCTGGAAGCTCCGCCCGACCATGCTCGGCGTCACGGCGTTCACGGTGGTGCTCATCGTGGTCGCCGCCCTCATCCTGGTGATCAGCGGTCCCGTGGCCGAGACGGTCGGCGACCTCGTCGGACTGGGCAGCACCGCGGTGTTCGTCTGGGACATCGCGAAGCTGCCGATCCTCGCCATCATCGCCGTCGTGATCGTGGCGGTGCTCTACTACTGGGCCCCGAACGTCAAGCAGCCCAAGTTCAAGTGGATGAGCCTCGGGTCGCTCGTGGCCCTGGTCATCTGGTTGGTCGCGTCCGTGGGGTTCGCGTTCTACATCGCGAACTTCTCGAACTACAACAAGACGTACGGTTCGCTCGGTGCGGTCATCGTGTTCCTGCTGTGGCTCTGGATCACGAACAACGCCCTGCTCTTCGGGGCCGAGTTCGACGCCGAGCTCGAACGTGGTCGCGAGCTGCAGGCCGGCCTCCGGGCCGAGCGCGACATCCTGCTGCCACCCCGTGACACGGCCCAGAGCGAGAAGAAGGCCACGGCCCTCGCCAAGGACGAGCTCGCCGGCATGCGACTGCGTCAGGCCGCCGCCGCGACCATCGAGCGGAACGGCGACGAGGTGCCCGAGCCGGACGGCGAGGGCGGCTCCGAGGCGTCCGAGTCCGACCGGAAGAAAGACGAGCGCGCCGGGGACGGGCACTCGAAGGGCGATCGTTCGAAAGGCGACCGCGACGACTAGGTGACGTCCCTTGACGACGCGACCCGCGCCTCCTCGGCTCTCATGAGCTCGGGAGGCGCGGGTCGCGTCGTTCGTCAGCCGGTGGGCGAGCCCCGCCCGCACCGGCCGTCGGTCAGAACGAGAAGCCGAGCTCGGCGGGGTAGTCGCCCCGCGCGGTGAGGGTGGTGGCGGCGTCGCGCAGGTGCGAGAGCGTCAGGCCCATCGTGGTGGGCCCGAAGCTGACGCGCGAGACGCCGAGCTCGGCCAGGCGGGCGAGCGGCACGGACGACGGGTTCGAGATGACGCTGACCTTGCCGTCGATCCGGTCGAGGGCGGCCTTCACGAGGTCTTCGGTGCCCAGGCCGAGGACGAAGGCGCAGTCGGCGCCGGCGTCGAGGTAGGCGTTGGCGCGGGTGACGGCGTCGTCGAACGAATCCGGGTCGCCGGCCAGGGCGTCGACCCGGGCGTTGATCACGATGGGCACCCCGGCGCGGTCGCCGGCGCGGCGGGCGGCGGCGATCTTCGAGACCTGGGTGTCGATGTCGTAGAGGGGCGCCTTGGCCTGGCCGATGCTGTCCTCGATGTTGAGGCCGGCGGCGCCCTCCTCGATCAGGCGGAAGACGTTGTCGAGCGTGCCGGCGGCGTCGGTCGCGTACGCCTTCTCGAAGTCGACGGAGACGGGCAGGTCGACCGAGCGGATCACGATGCGGGCGGCGGCCAGCATGTCGTCGACGTCGAGGCCCTCGCCGTCCTCGACGCCGTGCGCCTCGCTGATCGAGTGGGAGGCGGTGGCCAGGGCCTTGACGCCCGGTGCGCCCGCGACGATGCGCGCGGTGATGCTGTCCCAGACGTTCGTCACGATCAGCGGGTCGCCGGGGACGTGGAGGGAGCGGAGGAGTTCGGCCTTCTCGGCCGTGCTGGAGATCGACATGCGCCCAGCCAACCAGCCCGGGCTGGCAGGCACCAGCCCGGGCTCGCCTCGCCGAGCTGCTAGTCGCGCCGCAGGACGAGCTCGCTGAGCGGCAGGCGCTCGCGAGGGGCGGTCTCGCGCTCGGCCAGGGCCTCGATCAGCTTGTCGGCCTCGTCGACGACGCCGACGGCCGTGACCGTCACGGGCTTGAGGTTGTCGGTCAGGCCGAACGCGGCGACGATCTCGTCCCACTCGACGCCGGCCATCTGGTGCGTGTGGAAGCCCTCGGCGTGTGCCTGCACCGTGAGGTGGGCGACGGCCTGGCCGAGGTCGTACTCGGCCCACTGGCGCACCTCGCCCTCGACGGTCGAGGTCTCGGCGACGGCGACGACGAGTGCGGAGGCGTTGCCCGCCCAGGCGGCGTTGAAGCCCATGAGCGCCTTCACGATCGTGTCGAACGTGGCCGTGCCGCGACGGCCGACGACGAAGCGACGCGGCTGCGTGTTCGCGGCCGACGGTGCCCAGCGGGCGGCCTCGAGCAGGGCGTCGAGCTGACGGTCCGAGATCTCGGCGGTCGGGTCGAACGAGCGGGGGCTCCAGCGCTCGTCGAGCAGCGGCACGAGCGGCACGCTCGTCTCGGCGGTGCGGAGGGTGGACGGGGCAGCGGTGGTCTCGGAGATCGACATGACGACGCTTTCTTCTCGGAACGGGACGGGGGAGGCGAGGCGCGTCATCGGGCCCCGACCACGGTAACCCTCGGTGTGGGCCGGTGATTCCCGACCTCAGGAGGCGCGGGTCGCCTCCGCGAGGATCGCCGCCACCCGGCCGGGCACGGTCTCGTCCTGCAGGCTCGTCGTGTCCCCCAGGGGTCGGCCGTCGACGATGTCGGCCAGCAGCCGCCGCATGATCTTGCCCGAGCGCGTCTTGGGGAGGTCGGGCACGACGAACACGGTCGCGGGCTTGGCGATCGGCCCGATCTGGTCGGCCACGTGGGCGCGCAGCGCGGGGGACAGCGACCCCGCGAGCGGAGCCCACACCGACGGCTCGGCGACGTCGCCGGCGTTCCGCACCGCGCCTCCTTCCGGCCGTGTCGACGGCACCACGAACGCCGCGATCGCCTGACCGGTGCGTTCGTCGGCCACGCCGACGACGGCGGCCTCGGCGACGGCCGGGTGCGACACGAGCGACGACTCGATCTCGATGGTCGACAGGCGGTGCCCCGACACGTTGATCACGTCGTCGACCCGGCCGAGCACCCAGATGTCGCCGTCCGCGTCGTACTTCGCGCCGTCGCCCGAGAAGAACCAGCCCTGCCGCCAGTAGGTCGCCCAGTAGCTGTCGCGGTACCGCTCGGGGTCGCCCCAGACCGTGCGGGCGAGCGCCGGCCCGGTCCGCTGCACGACGAGGTAGCCGCCGCTGCCGTTCGGCACGCGCTCGCCGGCGTCGTCGACCACGGCGGTCGAGAGCCCGGGCAGTGCCCGCAGCGACGAGCCGGGCTTGAGGGTGTCGGCACCGGGCAGCGGGGCCATGACGGCGGCCCCCGTCTCGGACTGCCACCACGTGTCGACGATCGGGCACCGGCCCCGGCCGAACTGCTCGTGGAACCAGACCCACGCCTCGGGGTTGATGGCCTCGCCGACCGTGCCGAGCAGGCGCAGCGACGACAGGTCGTAGGTGTCGGGCAGTCCCTCGGGGAACCACGACGACAGGGTCCGCACCAGCGTCGGCGCCGTGTAGTAGGTGGTGACGCCGTAGCGCTCGATGATCTCGAGGTGGCGGGCAGGGTGCGGGGTGTCGGGCGTGCCCTCGTAGATCACCTGCGTCAGGCCGTTCGACAGCGGGCCGTAGATCTCGTAGGTGTGCGCCGTCACCCAGGCGAGGTCGGCCGTGCACCAGTGCACGTCGTCGGGCTTCGCGTCGAAGACGGCCCAGTGGGTCCAGTTCGCCTGCGTCAGGTAGCCGCCGCTCGTGTGCACGAGTCCCTTAGGCTTGCCGGTGGTGCCGCTCGTGTACATGATGAACAGCGGCGTCTCGGCGCCGAAGTACTCGGGCTCGTCGGTGTCGGGTTGCGCGTCGACGACGTCGTGCCACCAGAGGTCGCGCCCCTCGGTCCACGGGACGTCGGGCGTCTGCTCGCCGGTGCGCCGCACGACCAGGACGTGCTCGATCTCGTTGTCGCCGCTGACGGCGTGGTCGGCGTTCGCCTTGACCGGCACCGCGGCCCCTCGACGGAACTGCCCGTCGGTCGTGACCAGCAGCTTGGCCCGGGTGTCCTCGACGCGGAACTTCAACGCCTCGCCCGAGAAGCCGCCGAAGACCAGCGAGTGGATCGCGCCGAGTCGGGCGATGGCGAGCGTCACGACGATCGTCTCGGCGATGACCGGCAGGTAGACGACCACCCGGTCGCCCTTCTCCACGCCGAGCGATCGCAGGCCGTTGGCGGCCTTCACGACCTCGCGCTGCAGTTGTGCGTAGGTGATGTCGCGACGGTCGCCGGGCTCGCCCTCGACGTGCAGGGCGACCTTGTCGCCGAGGCCGGCGTCGACGTGCCGGTCGACGCAGTTGACGGCGACGTTGAGCGTTCCGTCGGCGAACCAGGTCGCCTCGGGCACGGTGAGCGTGCCGTCCGGACCCTCGGTCACGGGCTTCCAGGTGTGCGCGACCGTCCACGGCCTGTGCCAGTCGAGCCGCTGCGACGCCTCGGCCCAGAACGCGACGGGGTCGGCGGCCGCGCGGGCGTGCTCGGCCGAGGTGACGTTGGCCCCCTCGACGAGCGCAGGAGGCGCGGCGAAGGTCCGACGCTCGTCGAGCAGGTTCGAGATGGTGTCGCTGGTGGCCATGCGTCCCACGCTACGGGCGGCACGTCGCTGGAGGGCGTCGCGGGGCAACGCTGCGTAACGCGCGGGGACCGTGGCGGCGGCCGGCGAGACCGGCCGCCCTTGTCGTTCGGGATGCGACGTGAGATATTGGTATGTCACGTGATTCCGACCCGAGAGAGAAGCATGTCCGACTCGACCCCCCACCGCCCTCCGTCCGCTCCCTCGTCGTCGCGTCGGGGCGGTGCTTCCTCGACGGGCGGCGGGTCGGCGGGCTTCCGTCGCGACGTCCAGGGGCTGCGGGCCGTCGCCGTCGTCGCGGTCGTGCTCGAACACGTCTCGGGCTGGCCGCACGGCGGCTTCGTGGGCGTCGACGTCTTCTTCGTGATCTCGGGCTTCCTGATCACCGGGTTGCTGCTCCGGGAGCACGCCCGGACGGGCCGCATCTCGCTGGCCGACTTCTACCGTCGCCGGGTCCGGCGCCTCCTGCCGGCGGCGCTGGTCGTCGTCGTCGCGACCCTGCTCGCCGCGACGGTCCTCCTGCCCGACCGACGCGTGATCGGGCTCGGGGTCGACGCCCTCTACTCCCTCGCCTTCGTGGCCAACTGGCACTTCGCCGCCGTGGGCACCGACTACTTCACCGCCGACGGACCCGTCTCGGCCTTCCAGCACCTCTGGTCGCTCTCGGTCGAAGAGCAGTTCTACGCGTTCTGGCCGCTCCTCGTGATCGTCGTCCTGGGCGCCGGGCTCCGGCGTCCCGGGCGGCCCGCACCCGTCTCCCGCGAGGCGGACACGGGACCTGGCCGGCGGCTCGTGCTCGCGGCGGTGATCACCGTCCTCTGTGCGGCGTCGTTCGTCTGGGCCGTGGTCGACACGGCGGGCGACCCGACGGGCGCCTACTTCTCGACGCTGACCCGGGTCTGGGAACTCGGGCTCGGTGCCCTGGCGGCGCTGGCCGTTCCGCTGACCCGGCGGTTGCCGCGGGCGATCGGCACGACGCTCGGCTGGCTCGGTCTCGTCGGCATCCTGGCGAGCGTCGTGGTCGTCGACGGGCAGACCGCGTTCCCGGGCCCGTGGGCAGCGCTTCCCGTGGTCGCCACCCTGGCGGTCGTCGTGGGCGGCGGCGTGCCCGGGGCCGTCGCACCGGCGCCCCTGGCGAACCGGGTCACCGACTACCTGGGTGCGATCAGCTACTCGCTCTACCTCTGGCACTTCCCGATCGTCGTCATGATCCGCGCGGTCGTGCCCGAGGGCGAGCTGCTGGCCTACCCCCTGTCGCTCGGCTTCGCCGTGGTGGGTCACCACCTCGTCGAGAAGCCCTTCATCTCGTCGCCCCTGCTCGCCCCGCGACGGGGCGAGGGCCGTCGTCGGCTGTGGCGTCGCTGGGCCGACGACCAGGCGCCGTCCGCCGGTCGGGCCGCCCTCGGGGGCCTGGGCATGCTGGCCGTCGTGATGGTGGTGGCCGCGGTGGTCTCGGTCCGGCCCGTGGCGGCGCCGCCCGTGCTCCCGCCCGTCGCAGGGGGCACCGGCCTCGGGGCCTCCGTCGAGGCCGGGGCGTCCGACGGCGGTGCCGACGGCGACGGCTCCTCCGGTCCGGTCGGTCCGGCCGAGGGGGCGATGGCCGAGTCGGTCCGGGCCGCGCTGGCGGCGACCTCGTGGCCGACGTTGACCCCCGACCCGGGCGACACCATGCCGTTCGGGGCGAACAACGACTGCGGTCGCGTCGATCTGCCCCTGCCGCGCGCCGAGTGCACCTTCGGCACCGGCGACAAGACGGTCGTCCTCGTGGGCGACTCGACGGCCGCCGCCGAGCTGGACGCCGTGGTCGAGATCGTCGAACCGGACGACAGCGGGTGGCGCCTGGTCGCGCTGCCCCTGTTCGGCTGCCCTTTCGTCGATCTCGCCGTCGCCCAGAATTCCGACCCCGAGAGCTGTACCACCCACCAGGCCGACGCCGTCCGGACGATCGTCGAGACGGCACCCGACCTGCTCGTCGTCACGAACTCCTTCGTCCCGTTCGAACACGCCGACACCGGCGCACCCGTCACGCCGCGCGAGTACGCCGAGGCACTGCAGCGCCAGCTCGAGTCGGTCGGCGGCGCGGCGACGCGCACCGTGTTCGTCACGCCCCCGCCGGCACACCGATCGCTCGACGACTGCTACCGCCCGGGCGGCTCGCCCGTCGACTGCATCTCGTCCGTGTCGGCGGATCACGCCGCCAACCTCGTCGAGACGCAGAAGACGATGAGCGCCCTGGGCGGTTCCCTCGTCGACACGTCGCGGTTCCTCTGCGTCGACGGGCTCTGCCCCGCCTTCGTCGACGACGTGCCCGTCAAGCGGGACTTCACCCACTACACGGGGGCGTTCGACGCCAAGCTCGCCCCCGTGCTGCGCGAACTCGTCTTCGAAGTCGAAGTCGAAGTCGAAGTCGAAGTCGAGGCCGAGGCCGAGGCCGAGGCCGAGGGCGACCCGGCCGCCTGACGCCCGGACGAGCACGGGCCGCCGGGCCGCCGGGCCGCCGGGCCGGCGGGCCGACGGGCCGACGGGCGGCCGGGTCGGCGAGTCCCTCGAACGGGAGGCGGGATCGTGACCCCGTCGTGACCGGTCGCCGCCTATCGTTGCCAGGTGACCCACAGCCCTCGACGCCGTCCTGCTCGTCGATCGACCCGTGCCGTGGGTGGGGCAGCGCTCGCCGCGGTCCTCGTGTTCGCCCCGGTCACGGCCGTCGCCGCGGACGCCCCGGCGACCGCCGCCTCGTCACCGGTCCCGAGCGCCTCCTCGTCACCGGCCCCGACCGCCTCCTCGTCACCTGCCCCCGCGGCCGACGTGCCCGAGCTGTCCGCGCCCGCCTCGAGCGCGACGCCTGCCGCAGCCCCTGCCGCAGCCCCCGCCGCGGCTGCCGTCGATGCGATGAACTACGTCGTCAACGCGGTGCCGGGCGCCGTCACGACCGAGGCGGCCTCGGCCGCGGTGGTCGCCGCGGGCGGTACCGTCCTCGCCCGGTGGGACGAGATCGGGGTGGTGACCGCTCGGTCGACCGCCGCCGGTTTCGTCGACCGGGTCCGCGCCTCCTCGTCCGTCGAGTCGGCCGGTCCGACCCGGACGGCCGCCGTCCGTGCGACGCCCGACGCCGACGCGGGTGGCGTCGCCGAGTCCGCTGCCGTCCCGTCGACGGGAGTGCAGGCGACCGGTCTGGCCGAGCGGGTCGCCGACGTCGCCGATCCCGGCGAGGAGCGTCGGTGGAACGACCAGGCCGTCCACGCCGCCGAGGCGCGCGCGGTGCAGCCCGGGAGCCCCGACGTGCTGGTCGGCGTGCTCGACAGCGGCGTCGACGCCACCCACCCCGACCTCGTCTCGCAGGTCGACCCGGCCGCCTCCGTGGGCTGCAGCGTGGACGGCGTCGCCCACACCGACCCCGCCGCCTGGGCGCCGTCGTCCGACGCCGCGACGAGCACTCGCGAGCACGGCACGCACGTGGCGGGCATCATCGCCGCGGCCGACGACGGCCGGGGTGTCGTCGGGGTCGCGCCGGGCGTGCGGTTGGCCAGCGTCAAGGTCGTCGACGCGGACGGCTTCATCTACCCCGAGTACGCGATCTGCGGCTACATGTGGGCGGCGCAGCAGCAGATGGACGTGACGAACGCGAGCTTCTTCGTCGACCCGTGGGCCGCCTGGTGCTCGGCCGACCCCGACCAGGCCCCGGCCCTCGACGCGGTCGCACGGGCGGTCGCCTGGTCCCAGCACGAGGGCGTCCTCGACGTGGCGGCCGCCGGCAACGCCACGGTCGGTGCCGTCGCCGTCGACCTCGCCCACAAGACCGCCGACTCGCTCAGCCCGAACGACTCGACCCCGCAGCCGGGGCGCGACGTCTCGCAGGGGTGCTCGCAGCTGCCCGCCGAGGTCGACGGCGTCGTCACCGTCTCGTCGGCCCAGCAGGGCGGTGGCGGCTCGATCGAGAAGTCCCGGTTCTCGAACTACGGTGCGGGCGTCGTGGATCTGACGGCCCCCGGGGCCGCCGTGCTCAGCACGGTCCCCGGTGGCGGGTTCGCCGCCCTCAGCGGGACCTCGATGGCGGCTCCGCACGTCGCCGGGGTCGCGGCCCTGCTGGCGAGCGTGCACCCGGGCGCGACCCCGGCCGAACTGCGGGACCTGCTCGCCCGGCAGGCCGGCGGTGAGACCCCCTCCGAGTACTTCGGGGCCGGCATGGTCGACGCCTTCGCGGCCGTGACCGAAGACCGGGGACGCGGGGCGGTCGCCGTCGCCCCCGACGGCGTGCTGCAGGCGGGCGCGGCGGCCACCCTGCGGGGCGCCGGCTTCGTGCCCGGTGAGACGGTCCGGGCCGAGGGCGACGCGTTCGACGAGTCGACGTCGAGCGTCGCCGACCAGCGCGGCCGGGTCCAGCTGCCCGTCCGGCTCTCGCCCGGCACCCCGACGGGTCCCCTGTCGTTCTCCGTGGTCGGGTCGTCGGGCTCGAGCGCGGTCGTCGACGTCGAGGTGCAGGAGGCGCTGGCCGGCCCGGTCGTCACCTCACCGGCCGACGGCGACCGTCTGCCCTCGGGGCAGGCCGTGGTCGTCGAGGGCACCTCGATCGACTCCGCCCGCGTCACCGTCACCGTCGAGCCCGCCGGGAGCCCGCCCGCCGGGGACCTGCCCGCCGGGGACCTGCCCGCGACGGCCCGGGCCTTGGCGGCCGCTCCCGCCGCTGCCGAGTCCTCGACGGTCCGTGCCGAGCAGGACGGCACGTTCCGCGCGACGTTCGCCGGCCTCGCCGCCGGTGCCTGGCAGGTCTCGGCCGTCACCTGGACCGTGGACGACGTCGTCTCGGCGACCGGTGCCGCCGTCCTCTTCGCCGTCGACCCGGTCCCGGCTCCCGTGCCGGGTGACGAGGCCGGGGTCCCGGCCGAGCCCGGGGCCGCACCGGCTGACCCGGGGCCGGGGTCGGCGTCGCCCTTGCCGGGCTCCTCGCCGGGCGAGACCGTCGTCCCGGCGGGTGCCTCGGGGCGCCCGCTCGCCGCCGACCCGGCCCGCGCCTCCTCGGCCGCTCTCGCGTGGACCGGTTCAGAGCCGGGGCCCGTGGCCCTCGCCGCCCTGTTGATCGTCGCGGTCGGCGTCATCGGCGTCGGCGTCGGGCGGCGTCGTCGCGTCGACGAGACCCGCTAGCGGCGGCCCGCCTGCTCGTCAGTCCAGCACGGGTCGTCGCACGAGGGAGGCCGGCCGACGGCTCGTGAGTGCACTGCCGGCGGCGACGACGAGGGGAAGCCCGACGGCCACGACGGCGAGCACCCACCACGGTGGGGCGAACGGCAGGTCCGAGGCCCAGACCATGGCCCCCGTCGGCACCAGCCCCAGGATCGTGCCCAGCACGGCACCCGTGCCGACGACCACCACGCCCTGCCAGAACGACATGGCGCGTCGCTGGGCGTCCGTGCCTCCGACGGCCTGCATGGTCACCTGGTCGCTCAGCCCCTCGGCGCGGGCGAGCCCCAGGGCGACCGCTGCCGCCGCGGCGCAGACGAGGGTCGTCGCGAGGAGTGCCAGGACGAGGGCCAGGTCGAGGCCCCGATTGACGGGACTCGTCTCGACCGTCGCCCGGCCGTCGGTGGCGGCGGTGACCGCGGCCCGGAGGCCGGCGGCCTCGTCCTCGGTCGGTTGCCGGTCGGTGGCCATCACGACGGCACGCTGGGTCAACTCGAAGCCCAGCCGCTCGGCGGTCCCGGGGCTCATCAGGACGGCCCCGGTGCTGAGCGTCGTCGGACGCTGGACGACGGCCGGGAGCGACACGGACGTCGAGGGGGTGGCCGAGGCGTCGAAGCCGTCCTCGACCTCGGCCGGGGTGGCGAGACCGATGGTGGCTTCGCCGTCGACGACGAGCGACGGGTCGAAGGCGATGACGCCGCCCGACTCGAACGCGGCGCGGGCGGCCGTGGACGGAGCGGCCCCCAGGGTCACGGCGAGGCCGTCCTCGTCGGTCACGATGATGTTGTCCTGTGACGTGAACGAGCCGAGCGGGTAGTCGCAGGCCGGGTCGGCATCGGTGATCCGCTGCGCCTCACGGGACGACAGGCCCTCGAGGCGCCCCGTCGACGAGTCGCAACGGTCGGGGACGGTCAGCACGGCCCACGGCGTGACCGCGTCGACGGCGACCGGGGCGCCGTTCGAGTCGTAACCGCTGGGGACCGGGGTCTGCCACACGGCACGGTCGCTCACCGGGAGGCCGCGCGCGACGGCGGCGCCGGCCGCGGAGTCGAGCCCGGCCGCCTCGGGGGAGCCGCCCGGCACGCGGAGGTCGGACGCCTGGTCGTACGAGATCGCCACGGTGCCCGCCGGGTAGGGGCGGTAGAAGGAGTCCTCGGACTGTCGTGCGGCCGCGGTCGACATCGAGACGCCGAACACCGCGACGAACACCGCCGTGGTGACGGCCGCCACGGCGGGAGCCGTGCGGGCGACGCCGTGGGAGGCGTCGCGCAGCGCGAGCCGCAACGGCACGGGTGCGAGCGTGGACGCGCGCCCGAGCCGACGGACGAGCGCCGGCACGAGCAGCAGGACGCCGACCAGGGCGGCCACGGCGGAGACCGCGAGGCCGACGAACGCCGCCCACCACCAGCGTGAGCCGACCGGGACCGAGGTGGCGTACGAGACCCATCCCGCCCCGAAGCAGGCGAGGACGCCGCCGACGACGAGGACGCCGGCGAGCACCGCGGATCGTCGGCCGCGGCCGCGGTCCGACGCGGCGTCCACCGCCCCCGAGGCCGTCCCGCCGCGCAGCGAGTCCATCACGTCGACCCGGGCGGCACGGCGCGCGGGCACCACGGCCGCGATCCACGACACGGCGACGGCGAAGAGTCCGATGCCCGCGACCACGACGCCGGGGACGTGGACGCCCCAGAAGGCGAACGGGCCCACGTCGACGCCGGCTCGACGGGCGAGGGCCACGACGCCGATGCCGAGGTCGACTCCCACGGCGAGACCGGTGACCGCGGCGACGACGCCGACCCACACCCCCTGCCGCGTCACGATCCGGGTCAGCGTGCGCTGGTCGGCCCCGATCGCGGCGAGCACGGCCAGCGTGCGGCGTTGCCGACGGGCCCCGACCCCGAAGGCCGCCCCCGCGAGCAGGGCGACCTCGGCGCCGGCGAACACGGCGAAGACCACGCCGAGGGCGGCGTAGGTGCCCGTGCTGCCGTAACCCGCCTCGCTCTCGAGCCCGGGGGTGCCCTCGGGCGGAGGGTCGGCGACGACCGCCGCCGACCAGACGACGAATCCCGCGCGCCCCAACTCGCGCACCTCGCCCCAGTCGACGGCGTCCCCCACGAGGTACTGCTCGCACGACGTCGATGACGCCGAGGCCGTCGACGACGGATCGGGCAGGCCCGCCGCCAGGTCGTCGCGGGCGAACACCTGCCGGTCGTCCGTGCCGCCGCCGACCTCGGACATGATGCCGACGACCGTGACCTCGAGGTCGCGCGGGCCGTCGGCGCCGGGGACGCGGTGCACGGTCGTGGTCGATCCCGTCCCGATCCCGTCGTCGCGGGCGAGGGCGGGCGTGACGAGCACCTCGTCGCCCCGCTCGGCGGCGCGCCCCCGCTCGAGCACGTAGCGGCCCTCGAAGGCCGGGTCGGTCACCGGTCCGATCACGACGCCGGCAGGGGACGTGCCGACCCGGGTCCAGAGGGTGCGCAGGGTGAGCGTCCGCTCGACCCCGGGCACGACGTCGGCCGGCTCGCGGTAGGTCACCTCGTCGCCCGACCACTGGTTCAGCCCCCTGACGGACTGCCGGGTCTCGTAGCCGGTCCAGTGCACCCGGGCGGCCGTCTGGCCCAGCGTCGAGGTGATCTCCTGCCGGGTCGTGGGCATCGCGCTCGCGACGAGCACCGCCGCCCCCGAGGCGCCGGCCACGGGCAGCGCGATCAGCAGCACGACCATCACGTACTCGCGCAGGCGCCTGAGCACCTGTCGACGCGCGACGAGACCGCCGGCCGTCACCGCGCCTCCGGGGTCAGCAGCGACTCGGGCCCCCGCGGCGCGGACTCGTCGACGAGTCGCCCGTCGCGGAGGAACACGATCCGGTCGGCCCAGGCGGCGTGACGGGCGTCGTGCGTGACGAGCAGGCCCGCGGCACCCGCGTCGACCCGATCGCGCAACAGTCCCATGACCTCGTCGCCCGTGCTGCTGTCGAGCGCTCCGGTCGGCTCGTCGGCGAGCACCAGGCGACGGCTGCCGACGAGGGCGCGGGCGATCGCGACGCGCTGCTGCTCGCCGCCCGAGAGCTCGGCAGGGAAGGCCCGTCCTCGACCGGCCAGGCCCAGGGTGGCCAGCGCGTCGTCGGCGGCACGCCGGGCGGCACGGGTGCCGATGCCGTCGAGTTCGAGCGGCAGGGCGACGTTCTCGGCCGCGGTCAACGTCGAGACGAGGTTGAACTGCTGGAACACGAAGCCGACCGACCGTCGTCGCACCCGCGCGACCTCCGCCGCGCTCAGGTCGGCGAGCCAGGTGCCGTCGACCTGCACGTGCCCGGCGGTCGGCGTCGTCAGGCCGCCCGCGATCGCGAGCAGGGTCGACTTGCC
This sequence comes from Frigoribacterium sp. 2355, assembly GCF_054060695.1. Classification (NCBI taxonomy): domain Bacteria; kingdom Bacillati; phylum Actinomycetota; class Actinomycetes; order Micrococcales; family Microbacteriaceae; genus Frigoribacterium; species Frigoribacterium sp. 2355. The sequence continues at coordinate 41,413 of NZ_JBSSDL010000009.1, forward strand.
CGAGCCGGACGCGCCCATGACGGCGACCAGCTCGCCCTCGAGGACGGTCAGGCTCACGCCGTCGAGGGCGGTGCGGGCGAGGTCGCCCGTTCCGTGTTCGTGCCCCACCGCGAGCAGGGTCAGCACCTCGGCGCGCTCCGTCACGACCGACCTCGTGCGGCCCGCGCCGGCCCCGGCGTCCGGGCAGGGGACCCGGGCCCGCCCGTCGTCGGGGCCACGGCCTCGACCGCCCACTGCCGTTCGGCGAGCGACGCCCGGCGCAGGCTCGACTCGACGTGGTCGAGCCAGCGCACCTCGGCCTCGGCCGCGAAGATCATCGAGTCGACGACGAGGCGCCAGGCGAACTCGCCCGGCGCCTCCGGGTCGCCCCCGGCGTGCTTGGTGCGGGTGAGTCGCTGCAGCTTCGCCAAGGAGGCGCGGCGCTGCGTCTGCACGAGCGTCGCCACGTCCACCCCCGGCAGGGTCGCGGCGAGGGCGAACTTGAGCGGCAGCTCGTCACGGGTGGCGTCGGGGGTGTCGACGGCCGTTCCGAGCCAGTGGGCGACCTCGGCCCGTCCGGCGGCCGTGATGCGCCAGAGTCGCTGGTGTTCTCCGGCGGCCTGCCCGTTGCCCGCCGCCGAGGCCTCGGCTGCGGGCGACCCGTCGGACCCGGGCGATCCGTCGGCCTCCGGCGACGTGTCGCGGGGCGAGGGCTCGTCACGCTCGACGAGGCCGTCGCGGTCGAGCCGGTCGAGGGTGGAGTACACCTGGCCGACGTTGAGCGGCCAGGTGGACCCGGTGCGTCGGTCGAACTCGCTGCGCAGCTGGTAGCCGTACCCCGGGCCCTGGTCGAGGATCGCCAGCAGGCCCAGTCGCACGGTCACGGGGCCGCCTCGCCGTCCGGTCGTGCCGTCACGTGGCCTCCTGTGGTCGAGTCGCGGCGTCGTCTCGTGGCGCCCGTGCATACCGAGTATGCCCCGCATCGTCGACTCCGACAAACGGCACCCGCGACGTCCGTCGACGGCGCCCGCGTCGACGTCCGCGCCGGCGGCACCCGACGGCCGTCCTGCACCGGCCAGGGGCAGGAGGTGCGGGTCGGCCCCGGGCACCGACCGACCTAGGATGGTCCGCGACCCGCCGCCGCCCTCCTGGAGGACCTCTCGTGACCAAGGCCCCGACCGTCTACGACGTGGCCGCCCACGCCGACGTGTCGATCGCGACGGTGTCGAGGGTGCTGCGCCGTCCCGACGACGTGCGCCCCGAGACCCGCAGCCGGGTGCTCGAGTCGGTGCGGGCCCTCGGCTACGTGCCGAGCGGCGCGGCCCGCGGCCTCGCCGGCCGACGCACGGGCGTGCTCGGCCTCTTCCTGCCGGGCCACGACGGCATCGACGGCCCCGAACCCGACTGGGCCCGGGTGTCGGACGCCTCGCGCATCCCGCTGATCGACGATCGCGAGCGGGCGGACCCGCCGACCGTCGTCGACCCGGGCCGCGGCGCGGCGACCCTCACCGCGCCTCCTCGGGTCGACCACGCGTCGAACCCGGCGAACCTGTACTTCGACGAGGTGCTGCGCGGCGCCGAGGTCGAGGCCTGGCGACGGGGGTTCGCCCTCATGGTCGCCGCCGGGCGCGGGTCGAGCCGCGAGGTGATGGTCAACGACATCGCGGGCCGGGTCGACGGGCTCGCGGTGCTGGCCCAGACGGTGCCGGGCGACCTGCTGGCGCACGTGGCACGACGCATCCCGGTCGTCGTGCTCGCCGACTCGCGACCGGGCGACGACCTCGACCACGTCGGCGTCGACAACGTCGCCGGCATGCACGCCCTGACCGACTTCGTGCTGGGGTCCCGGGGGGTGCGCGACGTCGCCTACGTCGCCGGACCGTCCGACTCGCCCGACGAGCTCGACCGTCACGCCGGTTTCGACCGAGCCGTCGAGGCGCACCGCGCGGCCGGCGCGCGCGTCACGGTCCGGGTCGAGCCGGGTGAGTTCTCCCGTGCCGGCGGTCGTCGCGCGGCGGCGGCCCTGCTCGAGGCCGGTGACCTGCCCGGAGCCGTCCTCTGCGCGAACGACCAGTCGGCCCTCGGCGTCCTCGACGTCTTCGGCGAGCAGGGCGTCGACGTGCCCGGTCGCGTGCTCGTGACGGGGTTCGACGGCATCGACGCCGGCCGGTTCTCCCGGCCCCGGCTCACCACGGTGCGTCAGCCGATGGGCGAGCTCGGCCGCATCGCCGTCCGCACGGTCGTCCGGCGACTGACCGACCCGGGAGCACCGGCGCAACGGGTCACCCTCCCGGTCGAGGTGCTGCTCCGCGAGAGCTGCCCCACGCTCTGAGCGTGGCCCGCCCGCGAGCCCGCCCGCGCCTCCGCCCGCGAGTCGGCCGGCGCCTCCGCCTGCGCCTACCCGAGCCCGCGCTGCCCGGTGTCGGCACCCGTGACGCTGCCGTCGTCCGGCCCGAAGACGAAGTAGTGCACGCGGTCGGCGTCGACCCCGTGCCCGATCAGTGCCGCCTGGGCGATCGCCATGAACGGCACCGGCCCGCACAGGAACACCCGGTGCGACGCGGTGAGGTCGACCCGGGCCAGGTCGATCGGGTCGAGGTAGACCCCCGGCCCGTCGATGGACGCCTCGGCCAGCGCGCTGAGCGCCGACAGCGACCCCTGCGTGTAGCTGACCCGCAGCGTCGCGTTCGGCATCGACGCGACCAGCGCCTCGAGCTCGACGCGGTGGGCGTGCCGCTCGGGGGTGCGCTCGAAGTGCAGGACCGTCACGACGCGGTCGGGCTCGGTGCGGGCCAGGTGGTCGAGCATGCCGAGCACGGGCGTGCAGCCGATGCCCGCCGAGACGAACAGCAGCGGGGCGTCGTCGAGGTCGTCGATCGTCAGCGACCCGATCGGGGGCGAGACGCTCACCACGTCGCCCACCCGCAGCTCGCGCATCAGGTGCGACGAGACCTCGCCGTCGGGGGCGGGCGGTTCGCCGACCAGCAGCCGTGCGCTGATGCGCCACTGCTCGTCGTGCCCGCCGCGCAGGCTGTACTGCCGGATCTGCCGGGCTCCGTCGGGCAGCCGCACCTGCACCGACGCGAACTGGCCGGCACGGTACCGCGGCAGCGTCTCGCTGTCGGCCGAGACGAGGGTGAGCGCGACGACGTCCTCGGCCTCGACGCGGTGTTCGGTGACGAGGGCCTCGCGCCACTCCTCGCCCGGCTCGAGGTCGGCCTGCCGGTAGATCGCCTCGACCGTCGTCACCATCTCGTCGCGGGCCTGCCGGTAGACGGCCGACCACGCGTCGGCGACCTCGGCCGTGAGCCGGGGGCCGAGGGCGGCCGCGAACGCGTCGCCGAGGTGCCGCTCGAACAGGTCGTACTCGTCGCGGGTGACGCCGAGCGCCGCGTGCCGCTGGGCCAACCGCGAGACGATCTCGCCGGGCGTCGCCGGTGCGAGGGTCGGCGCCCCGGCCTGGCCGACGGCGTCGGAGTCGCCGTCGACGCCGGACGGTCCACCACCCGAGGAGGCACGGTGCCGGTCGCCACCGGCGGCACGCGTCGACCCCGGGGCCGCGTCGAGGACGGCCTGGGCGAGCGCCACGATCGTGCGGGCGAGCTCGCGCTGCTGCCGCCCCTGGGCGAGGTCGCCCCGGTTGAACTGGTCCCGCAGCAGATCGGGTCGCGTCGCGAAGAGCCGGCGGTAGAAGTCGTCGGCGATGTCGTGCGCCCGCTCGGCGACCACGGGCAGCGAGGCGCGGAGCGCTCGCAGCTGCGTCGTGCTGGCCATGCGGGTCCCTCCGGTCGGCCGGGGTGCCGTGACCGGCACCCGACGCCGATTCTGGCGTGCGGGCCCTGGCATCCCCTGACGGTTGGCTCGGCGTCGAACGACCTCGCGCCTCCTCGGGTCCTCTCGACGGGCCCGACCACTTGCGTCCCTGTGATGTATGCGCTTACAGTGGGCCCAGCTCACCTCGACGACGAATGAGAGAACGTGGCGATGACGCACGCGACACCCCCTCGGCGACACCCACGCCGACGCTTCCGCACGCTCGCGGCCCTGGCAGCGGCCACGGCCGCCGTGCTCGTGGCCACCGGCTGCAGCATCCAGATCCGCAGCCAGCCCGACCCCAGCATCGGGGCCGACACGATGCTGATCAACGCCGACAAGGGCAACCCGCAGTTCGAGCGCAACTTCAACCCGTTCCTCACGAACAAGCGCACGGCCTCGACCTGGATCTACGAGCCCCTGCTCGAGATCAACCCGCTCGACGGCGAGATCACGCCCTGGCTCGCGAGCGAGACCGTCCTGCCCGACGCGCGCTCGATCGACATGACGATCCGCGACGGCGTCGAGTGGTCCGACGGCACGCCCATGACCCCGGCCGACGTGGTCTACACGTTCGACCTCATCAAGGCGAACCCCACGCTCGACCTCAAGGGTGCGTGGCAGCACATCGACACGATCGAGCAGCAGGGCGACCACGTGGTCTTCCACCTGCAGACCGACGACGTGCCGGCCATGGAGATCATCGGTCAGACGACGATCGTCCCCGAGCACCTGTGGAAGGACGTCGACGACCCCACGACCTTCCGCAACCCCGACCCGGTGGGCACCGGACCGTTCACGCTCGGCAACTACTCGCCGCAGCAGTACTCGATGGACAAGAACGAGACCTACTGGCAGGCGGACACCATCGAGATCGGTCACCTGATCCTGCCCGCGACGAACAACCAGCTCGACACCGTCACGCGCGGTTACGACTGGTCGTACTCGTTCATCAGCGACGTCGAGGGCACCTGGGGTGCCGCCAGCCCCGACAACCAGTTCTGGTTCCCGCCGGGCGGCGTGATCGGGCTCGTGCCGAATCTCACCAAGGCGCCCTTCGACGACGTGAACGTGCGTCGTGGCATCGCCCTGGCGCTCGACCGCGGCCCCATCGCCGAGTCGGCCACCGAGGGCTACCTCGAGCCGGCCGGTCAGACCGGGCTCATCCTGCCCAACCAGCAGGACGACCTCGACCCGTCGATCCCGAACGCCGGCATCCTCGAGCAGGACGTCGACGGCGCCCTCGCGGCGTTCGCCCAGTCGGGCTACACGCAGCAGGGTGACGAGCTGGTCGGCCCCGACGGCCAGCAGCTCAAGATCACGATCCTGACGGCCAACGGCTACACCGACTGGCTGCGGGCCGTGCAGGAGGTGCGGAGCCAGTTGGGCGCGATCGGCATCGACGTGCAGATCCAGGCTCCCCAGCCGGCCGGCTACCAGTCGGCCATCGCGAACGGCGAGTTCGACATGGCGATGGGCGGCATGGGCAACGGCAACGTCTACCAGGCCTACAACAACCTGCTCAACAGCCAGTTCGCCACCCCGGTCGGCGAGACCACGGCGGCCAACTTCGAGCGGTTCAGCGACCCGGCGGTCGACCAGCTGCTCGACGACTGGAAGGCCACGACCGACCCCGAGCAGCAGAAGCAGTACGCCTACCGGTTGCAGAACGTCGTCTACGACCAGCTGCCCGTGATCGGCCTCTACTACGGCGGGCTCTGGGGTCTGTTCAACGACTCGAAGTTCACCGGCTGGCCCACCGCCGAGAACCCGTACATGGCACCGCAGAACTACGACCAGGCACCGCTGCTGATCTTCACGAAGCTCACGCGCGTCGACCAGAAAGAGGGCGACCAGTGAAGTACGCAGCCCAGAAACTCGGCCTGTTCGTGCTCACCCTGTGGGCGGCGGTCACGCTGAACTTCATCCTGCCGCGGTTGATGCCCGGCAGCCCGACCGACGCCGCGATCGCCAAGCTGTCGCAGAACGGCCCGGTCAGCGCGGCGACGCGCGCCGCCATCGAGGCCCAGCTCGGCGTGCCGAGCGGCAACGTGCTCCAGCAGTACGTCAGCTACCTCGGTCAGGTCGTGCGCCTGGACTTCGGCACGAGCTACACGTTCTTCCCCGAGACGGTCGGCCACCTGGTCGGCCAGGCCCTGCCGTTCACGCTGATCCTCGTCGGGGTCTGCACGATCATCGCCTTCGTGCTCGGCACCTTGATCGGGGTCGCCGCGGCCTGGAAGCGCGGCACCTGGCTCGACTCGCTGCCCACCCTGTCGGGCAGCTTCATGAGCACGTTCCCGTACTTCTGGACCGCTCTGCTGCTGCTGTTCTTCCTGGGCTACGTGCTGCACTGGTTCCCCACCACGGGGGCCTACGGCGCGACGACGACGCCCGGGTTCACGCCGGCCTTCGTCGGCGACGCCCTGCAGCACGCCGTGCTCCCGGCGATCACGATCCTGCTGACGAGCCTCGGCGGCTGGATCCTCGGCATGCGCAACGCGATGATCTCGACGCTGGGCGACGACTACGTCACCTTCGCCGAGGCCAACGGGCTCAAGGGCCGCACGGTCGCCGTGCGCTACGCCGCCCGCAACGCGATCCTGCCCAACCTGACCGGCTTCGGCCTCGCCCTGGGCGGCGTGGTCGGCGGCTCGATCCTCGTCGAGCAGGTGTTCGGCTACCCCGGCATCGGCTACCTGCTGTTCAACGCCGTCATCGGCCAGGACTACCCGCTGATGCAGGCCCTCTTCCTGATGATCACGGTCAGCGTGCTCGTCGCCAACTTCCTCGTCGACATCTTGTACGGCGTGCTCGACCCAAGGACCCGCCGATGACCTCCACCGTGTCCGTCCACCTGCCCGAAGGCGCGCCCCCCACCGGGCCCGCCGAGCAGAAGGCGCCCAGTCGCTGGCTCACCATCGGCCGCATGGCCGCGACCATCTGGTCGAACCCCAAGGCGAAGATCGGCGTCGTCATCTTCGGCGTGTTCGTGCTCGTCGCGATCTTCGCCCCGCTGCTCGCCCCCTACGGCGCCAGCGAGAACGGCTTCGAGCGCAACGCCGACGCCAGCTGGGCCCACTGGATGGGCACGACGGCGGCCGGCGAGGACGTCCTCAGCCAACTGATCTACGGCGCCCGCATCAGCGTCTTCGTCGGTGTCGTGGCGGGCGTGCTGTCGACCCTGGTCGCCGTGGCGATCGGGCTCAGCTGGGGCTACATGAAGGGCTTCGGCGGCGACGTCGTCGGCTTCGTCGTCAACCTGTTCCTCGTGATCCCCGGTCTGCCCCTGATGATCGTCATCGCGGCCTACCTGCAGAACGGCGGCATCACCGTGATCCTCGCGGTGATCGTCATCACGGGCTGGGCGTGGGGAGCCCGCGTGCTGCGCAGCCAGACGCAGTCCCTGCGCTCGCGCGACTTCGTCACGGCGGCACGGTTCTCGGGCGAGAGCGCGGGACGCATCGTGTTCCGCGAGATCCTGCCCAACATGACCTCGCTGATCACCGGCTCGTTCTTCGGCGCCGCGACCAGTGCGATCCTCGCCGAGGCCGGCCTCGAGTTCCTGGGGCTCGGCGACTCGTCGATCGTCAGCTGGGGCACGATCCTCTACTGGGCCCAGAACTCGAACGCCCTGCTCACCGGCCAGTGGATCCTGCTCTTCGCGCCCGGCCTCTGCATCGCCCTGCTGGCGATGAGCCTGACCCTGATCAACTTCGGCGTCGACGCCGTCGGCAACCCTCGACTTCGCGAAGGCGCGAAGCAGAAGAAGGAGGCGCGCAAGTGACCGCCACGGACCTCACCACCGCCGACCGCGCCTCCTCGTCGTCCGACGACGTGCTGCTCGACGTCCGCGACCTCAGCGTCGTCTACGAGAGCGCCGGCGCCGAGCCCGTGCAGGCCGTCGACCACGTGTCGTTCCGGCTCAAGCGGGGCGAGTTCGTCGGCCTGGTCGGCGAGTCCGGCTCGGGCAAGTCGACGCTCGGCTACGCGCTGACCCGGCTGCAGAAGCCGCCGGCGCGCACCAACGGCGGCGGCAGCATCTGGTTCGACGGTGCCGACGTCCGCGACCTCGACACCGAGGCCCTGCGTCAGCAGCGTCAGGGCGGCTTCGCGATGGTGCTGCAGTCGGGCATGAACGCGTTGAACCCGGTGCGCACGATCCGCAACCACTTCGTCGACGTGTTCAAGGCCCACGGCCACGTGCCGCGTGACCGGTGGCACAGCCGCGCCGCCGAGCTGGTCGCGAAGGTCGAGCTCGACGCGGGCGTGCTCGCCCGGTTCCCCGGCGAGCTGTCGGGCGGCATGCGCCAGCGCGTCTCGATCGCCCTCGCCCTGTCGCTCGAGCCGCAGCTGATGGTCTTCGACGAGCCGACCACGGCGCTCGACGTGCTCGTGCAGCACGCCGTGATGGACACGATCATCTCGCTGCAGCAGAGCGAGGGCTTCACCGCCGTCCTGATCAGCCACGACCTCGGGATCGTGCTCGAGTCGGCCCAGCGCGTGCTCGTGATGCACGAGGGTCGCATCGTCGAGGACGGGCGCTCGGCCGACGTGCTCGCCGACCCGCAGGACGACTACACGAAGATGCTGCTGTCGCACTACGCGGACCCCCGCGCCGAGGTCGTCTCGCTGCCCGGGTTCGAGGACCGCTCGGTCCGTCGGGCCCGGGGCGACCGCCGCGTCGACACGACGACCTCGGTGCCGACCGTCGCCACGCGCGGCCAGCGCACGGCGCAGCACGCGATCACCGTGAGCGGCGTGACCAAGACCTACGCGCCTCCTCGTCGGGGCGACGACCCCGTGCGGGCCGTCCGCGACGTGTCGTTCACGCTCGAACCGGGCCAGTCGCTCGCCCTCGTCGGGCAGAGCGGCTCGGGCAAGAGCACGATCGCCAAGCTCGTCACGGGCGTCGAGAAGCCGACGAGTGGCAGCGTCACGTTCGGCGACACCGACGTCACGGCGCTCCGCGGCCGCGCCCTGCGCAGCTTCCGCAGCGACGTGCAGATGGTCTTCCAGGACCCGTACGCCGCCCTGAACCCGCTGCACACGGTCGAGTACACGCTCACGCGTCCCGTCGTGAACTACACCGGCCTGACCGGTCAGGAGGCGCGGCGTCGGGTGCTCGAGCTGCTCGAGACGGTCGGTCTGACGCCGGTCGAGCAGTTCGCGGCCAAGCTGCCGCACCAGCTGTCGGGTGGCCAGCGGCAACGCGTCGTGATCGCCCGGGCCCTCGCGAGCGACCCGCAGGTGATCATCGCCGACGAGCCCGTCTCGATGCTCGACGTCTCGCTGCGGGCCGGCGTGCTCGCGCTGCTCGAGGACCTCCGCGAGCAGTGGGGCGTCTCGATGCTCTACATCACCCACGACCTGCTCAGTGCCCGGCTGATCACCGACGACATCATGGTGCTCGACCAGGGCGCCGTGGTCGAGCGGGGGCACACGGCCGAGGTGCTCCAACGGCCGACCGACCCGTACACGGTGAAGCTGCTCGACGCGGTGCCGAACCCGCGCCGCACGCACCGCGCCTCCTGAACTCCTCGACCTCCTCCGAAAGGACCCCTGTGCTCACCTTCCCCGACGGCTTCCTGTGGGGTGCCGCGACCGCGGCGCACCAGATCGAGGGCAACAACGTGAACAGCAACTGGTGGGTGCACGAGCACGCGCCGGGCACGACCATCGTCGAACCGAGCGGTGACGCGGCCGACAGCTACAACCGGTTCCGCGACGACATCCGCCTGCTCGCCGAGCTGGGGCTCAACAGCTACCGCTTCAGCATCGAGTGGGCCCGCATCGAGCCCGAGCGCGGCGTCGTCAGCAAGGCGCAGATCGCTCACTACCGCCGCATGGTCGAGACCTGCCACGAGTTCGGCATCGAGCCGATCGTCACGCTGATGCACTTCACCGTGCCGCGCTGGTTCGAGCGCGACGGCTTCTGGCGCGCACCCGACGCCGCCGACCTGTTCGCCCGGTACACCGAGCTCGCCCTGCCCGTCGTCGCCGAGGGCGTCGAGTACGTCTGCACCATCAACGAACCGAACATCGCCGCGATGCTCGCCGGCGGGGAGGACGCCTCGAACCTCGTCGCGTACGGACTGCCGAACCCCGACCTCGAGGTCGCCGACGCCCTGCTCGCCTCGCACAAGCGCAGCCGCGAGGTGCTGTCACAGCTGCCTCGGATCAAGTCGGGCTGGACCGTCGCCACCCAGGCGTTCAAGGCCGTCGACGAGCCGGGTGCCGCCGAGGCGACGCGCGAGTACGGCTACGTGCGTGACGACTGGTACAGCGAGATGGCGGCGGGCGACGACTTCGTCGGCGTGCAGGCCTACACGCAGACCTTCGTCGGGCCCGAGGGGCCGCGGCCGGTCGCCGAGGGGCTCGAGACGACGCTGACCGGGTGGGAGTTCTACCCGCCGGCCGCCGCCGAGGGCATCCGCAGCGCGTGGGAGCTGTCCGGCCACGTGCCCGTCATGGTCACCGAGAACGGCATCGCGACCGCCGACGACACCCGGCGCATCGCCTACACGCAGGGTGCGCTCGAGCACGTCCACGACACCATCGACGAGGGCATCGAGGTGCTCGGCTACCAGCACTGGAGCGCCCTCGACAACTACGAGTGGGCCAGCGGGTTCCGCCCGACCTTCGGCCTGATCGGCTGGGACCGCGACACCTTCGAGCGGACGCCGAAGCCGAGCGCCCGCTGGTACGGCGAGGTCGCGCGCGCGAACGGGCTGGCGCGGGCGTAGCACCCTCCGGCTCTGCCGGACCGGGACGGCGCGGGACGCACGAGAACGCAGGAGGCGCGGGTCACCCGACCCGCGCCTCCTGCGTCTCGGCCCCGGGGCCGATGCCGTGCCTAGAAGTAGGTGATGCCGTGCAGCGGCCGCTCGGGCAGCAGCATGGCGCGGAACTTCTGGACGGCGCCCTTGCGTCGCTCGCGGACCAGACCGGCCGCGGCCAGCGTGACCGGGTCGGAGCCGCCGAGCCAGAGCGAGCCGAGCGTCGCGACGTCGAGTTCGAGGTCGGCCCGGCGGACGGCCGCCTTCTTCACCGTCGCCTCGCCTGCCTCGCTCGTGACCCGGTACGTGCCGGCCGCGTGGCCCAGCGCGTCACCGATCGCGATCGTCACGACGCCGTCGGCCGCCCACGGGCGAGCCTGCAGGGCCGCGACCGGGTCGAGGACGCGGAACCACACGTGGTCCTCGTCGTGGCTGATGGTCAGGGCGCGACCGTCGACGAGCGCGTGCGCCAGGGGGTCGTGCTGAGGGGCGTTCGAGTACCGGACGACACGGACCAGGTCGATCGCGAGCAGCAGTTGCCAGAGGCCGAGGTAGGCGTCGTCGGTCGCGGCCACGAGGTCGACGACGACGAGGGTCTGGACGCCGGTGGAACCGGGGCCGCCCCCGGCCGACTCGACCCGGTACGTGACGTAGCCGTCGACGGTGCCGGTCGCGTCGCGGTGCACCGCGGCGCGGACGGCGGGGTCGGGCGTGCCGTCGGCGCGCTCGCGGCCGAGGGCGTGGTTCCAGGCGCCTTCGTGCCGGTCGATGGAACCGGGACTGCGGACGTGGAAGCGGGCGAAGACGTCGGGGGCGACCTCGGCGAGCGAGGCCGTGGTGACGAGCTCGGTGCTGCCCTCGGGCTCGCTGAGCAGGCCGCCCGCGCGACGGACGTCGACCTCGACGGTGCGCTCGCGGACGCCCACGCCGAAGCCGAAGCGCCGGTAGATCGACGCCTCGCTCGCGGTGAGGGCGGCGACCGGGGTGCCGGCCGCCTTGGCGCGGGCGAGGTCGTCGGTGATCATCCGACGCAGGATGCCCTTGCGGCGGTGGGTCGGTTGCACGGTGACGCCGGCGACCAGGTCGGCGTCGATCAGACGGCCGCCGCCGACGTGCAGGGTCTTGTCGAACGACGCGAAGGTGGCGACGGGGCGACCCTCGGCGTCGAGCGAGCCGGGGGTGGCCTCGCGGCGGTAGACGCCCGTGAGGCGGCGCCCGTCGGCGACGAGGCGGCGCGCGGCACGGCCGAGGGAGTCGTCGTCGCCGGCCGGTTCGTGGAAGCCCATCGACTCGGCGTCGACCCAGGCGGCGGTCGCCACGTCGGCCCGCGGGGAGTCGTCGCTCGCCTCGGGGTCGAGCGCGGCCGCGAAGGTGCGGAGGTCGTAGTCGTCGTCGAGGGTGCTCACCCGGTCAGCCTACGGAGGACGGCCGACGTTGTCGTCGGTCTCGAGGAGGAGTGGTGGCGGCCGGGCGCGTCGGCGTCGGGGACGGGGGAGGGCCGGCCCCGCGGGTGCGGAGCCGGCCCTGGTGGTGCTGCTGATGCCGGTGGTGGTGTCAGCGTCCGGTGACGAAGTCGATCCCTGTGGTGGTCTTCGTCGTGCCGTCGGTGGCCTTCTGCTCGAAGGTCAGCTGGTACGTCGTGCCGGCGGGCCCGACGTAGCGGTCGAACGCGAACGCGCCGGTGGACGAGGCGATGGTGCTGCCGAAGGGCGTGCCCCACTGGTTCTTCCCGACGACCGTGGCGAAGGGCGTCGCCGTGCCCCGGAACGTCACGGTGCGGTGGGCCTCGGCGATGCCGCCGTCGCGGATGACCGGTGACGAGATCCGCACGTCGACCAGGTCGTCCTTCTGATGCGTCAACGTGAGGGTCGTCCGTTGCTCGTCGGAGCCGTGGGTCGCGACGAAGGTCAGCACGTAGCCGGCGCTGGTCGGGCCGAGGTTGCGGGAGAAGGCCCAGGTGCCGTCGCTGCCGATGGTCGCCTTCCCCATCGGGGTGCCCCATTGGTTGGTCGAGACGAGCTGGGCGCCGACGGTGCCCGTGCCGGTGAAGCGGGCGATGCCCTCGCGGTAGGACTCGCCGTCGACGTGGCTGGTGACGGTCAGCGGCCGCGCGGGGGCTTCGTAGTCGAGGTGCAGGGTCAGCTGGGTGGGTGCACCGGTGGGGGGCGTCATCGTGAAGGTGATGTCGTAGCCGGCACTGGTGGGGCCGAGGTTGCGGGTGAAGCTCCAGTCGCCGTCCTCGTCCACGCGGGTCGAGCCCATGGGGGTGCCCCACTGGTTCGCGGCGGTCAGGCGCGAGTCGGGGGTGCCGCGGCCGCTGAACGTCGCGATGCCGGTGGAGTACCGGCCGCCGTCGGCGTGGCTGGTGACGGTGAGGTCGGTCCGGCCGTCCTCCGGGTCGTCGCCGTCGCCGTCGCCGACGGTGAAGGTACGAGTCGAGACCGGGGTCCCGGCCGCCGCGAAGTATGGCGTCTCGGTCACGGTCATCGTGCGCGCACCCGGAGTGAGCGACGCGGTGAGGGTGCAGCTCCAGGTGCCGTCTCCCAGCACGTCCGCAGCGCAGGCCTCGTCGGCGCGGACGCCGTCGACGGCCACGGAGACCGTCGACCCGGGGATGGCCGTGCCGGCGACGACGGCCGTCTCGATCGGGGCCACCGCGCCTTCGGCGATCGAGGTCACCTCGAGGGGGAACGTCTCGGGTGCCGAGTTGCGCTCGGTCGGGGCGAGCGTGACGGTCGTCCTGGCGGACTGATGCGTGCCACGCACCGTGACGAACTCGACGGTCTTCCCGGCGAGTCCAGCGTCCAACGTCACGTACAGGGCGCCGTTCCACGACGTCTCCGACGTGCCGACGAACGTGCCGTCGACGAGGGCGATGACGCTGGGCACCTCCCATTCGTGGGCGAAGTAGCTCGTCGTCGCGGCGATCTGGAACCGGTCACCGGGCTGGTCCTGCGTGATGCCGTGGACCCGAGGAGGCGCGAGCGGCGAGGGCGCGGGAGCGGTGCGGAGCGAGAGGGGCGCGGTGAGCGATCGGCCGTCCACTCCGCCACGGATGCCGGTGATGGTCGCGGTGGCGCCGAGGTTGCCCGGCGCCAGGCGGAACGCGAATCGACCGTGGGTGGCCGGGGCCACGTCCTCGAACTCGCCGATCGTGAGGCGCACCATCGAGGCGCCGTTCGAGATGCCGCGCACGACCAGCCATCCGCTGGCATCGGTCGAGACGGAGGACAGTTCGGGCAGCTGTGCCTCGTCGTCCGCGGAGTCGTCGGCGACGAAGAACGCCGTGGTGGCCTTCTGCTGTTCTGCCGAGGCCCAGACGGGCGACTCGGTGATCGTCGCACGGTGGACTCCTGCGGGCAGGGTCGGTGACGTGCAGGTCCAGTCGCCCGAGGCGGCGATGTTCGTCTCACAGAGCGTCGCCGTGTCCGCGCCGGTTGCGGTGTCACGGGTGACGACGACGTGCGAGCCGGGCACGCCCGAGCCGACGAAGGTCGCCTCGGGGGACCGGGTGGTGCTGCCCGCCGCGGGTGACGACAGGTTGAGGGGGAAGGCCTTCGACGCCATGTTCTCGGCCGTCTCGACGAGCTCGACCGGTACGACGGCGCTGGCCAGGCCCGACCGGAACGCCTGGACGTCGACGGTCTCGCCCGCGAGCTCGACCGGGATGCGCAGCGTGAAGCTGCCGTCCTGGTCGGGAACGTCGTAGATCGGCATCCCGCCGACCGAGGCGTGCACCTCGGTGCGGTCGAAGAGGGCCGGGTCGTAGGTGATCGTGCCCTCGATGACGAGGGTCTCGTCGTCGTACGACGACACGGCGTGCACGACAGGGGTGTTCGGGGCGACGGTCGCGCCCTCGTCCACACCGACCTCGAGTGGCACGTCGATGGCGCTCTTGCCGCCGGGGCCGTACGCCGTGATCGTGATGACCTTGCCCAGGTCGGCGCTGGGGAGCAGCAGGCTGAAGCGGTCGAGCGCGGTCTGCTCGACACCGGCACTGCCCCCGGCGACCTTGTACTGCACCGTCGTGGCACCCACCGCGACGCCGTTGACGGCGATCTGCGAGTCGCCGAACCGGACGATCTTGCTCACGGACGGGGTGGGCGCAGCCTGGATGCCGAAGGTGCTGCCCGCCGTCGCGTCGGACGACGAGGACGTCGAGGTCGGGGCGGCCACGGCCGCCGTGGGGATGACCGCACCGACGGCGATGGCTGCGAGGCCGACCGTCGCGAGTCGTGATGTGAATGTGCTCATGTCTTCTTCCTGATGGAGTGCGAGGCGAGCCGATCGGGGCGGCGACCAATACTCTATATTTCAAAAACGACACGGAGCGACGTGACGACGGCTCAGTCGATCGAGCGCTGCACCCCCTTGACGGGCAGCATCAGCACGAGCCCGGCCAGCAGGACGAGCGCGATCCCGACGATGCCGAAGCGGGTGTCGCCGGTCGCCGAGACGAACAGCGTGAAGAGTCCGGGCGCGAGGAAGCTCACGGCCCGTCCGGTCGTTGCGTACAACCCGAAGATCTCGCCCTCGCGCCCGGGCGGCGTCACCCGCGCGAGGAACGACCGGCTCGCCGACTGGATCGGACCGACGAAGAGCGCCAGCGCCAGGCCGAACACCCAGAAGAGGTTCGTCGCGGTCCCGATGGCGAGCACCGCGAAGGCGGCGATCACGAGCCCCACCAGCGACGCCACGATGATCGTCTTCGCGCCGAGGCGGTCGTCGAGCCAGCCCCCGACGAACGTGCCGATGCCGGCGACGAGGTTCGCGCCGACGGCGAAGTAGATCACCATGCTCGGTGAGAATCCGAAGACCTGAGCGGCGATGATCGCGCCGAAGGTGAAGACGGCCGCGAGGCCGTCACGGAACACGGCGCTGGCCAGCAGGAAGAGCAGCACCTGGCGGTTGGTGCGCCACAGCTTGGCGATCGTCGACCCCAGGAGGCGGTACGAGTGCCACAAGCCCACCCGGGTCCGTGCGGCGGTGGCGGGCAGCTCGGGCACCGACAGCAGGACCGGCACCGCGAAGATCGCGAACCACGCCGCGGCGACGACGATCGACAGGCGGACGTCCCAGGCGCCTCCTGCCGTTCCCGTGGCGACGCCGAACAGGCCGCCGCGTCCCTCGACGCCGAAGCTCTGCAAGAAGGCGACGAGCAGCAACAGCAGCAGGACGATGCCGCCGACGTAGCCGAGGCCCCAGCCGAACCCCGACACCTTCCCGATGGTCCTGGGCGTCGAGACCTGCACGAGCATGGCGTTGTAGTTGACGCTCGCGAACTCGAAGAAGAGGTTGCCGACGGCGAGCAGGGCCGCGCCGAAGACGAGGTACCCGGGTGCCGGGGCGACCAGCACCATCGCGGCCATGGCCAGCACGACGAGCCCGGTGTTGATCGCGAGCCAGAGTTTCCGGCGCCCCGAGCCGTCGCTGCGCTGGCCGAGCACCGGCGCGAGCAGCGCGATCAGCACCCCCGCGATCGTCAGGGCGGTCGAGATGACCGTCGCGTTCTCGGCCTTGGCCAGCACCAGGGCCGGGTTGCGCGCGTCGTCGCCGGCGGCGGCCACGATCGCCGGGTCGACGAAGGCGCCGCTCGCCAGGTAGGTGCTGAAGACGAACGAGGTGACCACGGCGTTGAAGGCGGCGGAGCCCCAGTCCCAGAGGGCCCACGAGAGCACCCGGCGGCGGGGGATCGGGTCGGCGTCGGCGAGCGTCTGCGCTGCGGTCATGGGGGTCAACCTAGTGGGCGTCCGTGGCCGAGGGGGGTCGCGCCTCCTCGTCCGGCGTGGGCGAGGTGACCCCCTTCGAGAGTTGAGCCATTCTGGCTCAACTTTCAGGTTCGCCGCTTGACCTCGTCGGCAGGGCGAGTAAAGTTGAGCCTGGCCGACTCAAGGCCGGCCCCCACAGGTTTCCGCAACATCGCACCACGAAGGAGAAAAGCACATGGCACGTGCAGTAGGAATCGACCTCGGTACCACCAACTCGGTCGTCAGCGTCCTCGAGGGTGGCGAGCCCACCGTCATCGCGAACGCCGAGGGTCTGCGCACGACCCCCTCGGTCGTCGCCTTCACGAAGGACGGCGAGGTGCTGGTCGGCGAGACCGCGAAGCGCCAGGCCGTCACCAACGTCGACCGCACCATCGCGTCGGTCAAGCGCCACGTCGGCACCGACTGGAAGGTCGAGATCGACGACAAGAAGTACACCCCGCAAGAGATCAGCGCGCGCATCCTGGGCAAGCTCAAGCGCGACGCCGAGCAGTACCTGGGCGAAGAGGTCACCGACGCCGTCGTGACCGTCCCCGCGTACTTCAACGACTCCGAGCGCCAGGCCACCAAAGAGGCCGGCGAGATCGCGGGCCTGAACGTCCTGCGCATCATCAACGAGCCGACCGCCGCGGCGCTCGCCTACGGCCTCGACAAGGGCAAGGAAGACGAGCTCATCCTGGTCTTCGACCTCGGTGGCGGAACGTTCGACGTCTCGCTGCTCGAAGTCGGCAAGGACGAGGACTTCTCCACCATCCAGGTGCGCAGCACCTCGGGTGACAACCGCCTCGGCGGCGACGACTGGGACAACCGCATCGTCGAGCACCTCATCAAGAAGTTCAAGGACGCCCACGGGGTCGACCTGTCGACCGACAAGATCGCCAAGCAGCGCCTCAAAGAGGCTGCCGAGCAGGCCAAGAAGGAGCTGTCGTCGAGCACCTCGACCAGCATCCAGCTGCCGTACCTCACGCTGACCGCCGACGGCCCGCTCAACCTCGACGAGACGATCTCGCGCTCGCAGTTCGAGCAGTGGACGAGCGACCTGCTCGACCGCACCAAGAAGCCGTTCAACGACGTCATCAAGGAGGCGGGCGTGAAGGTGGGCGACATCGCCCACGTCGTGCTCGTCGGTGGCTCGACCCGCATGCCCGCGGTCACCGAGGTCGTCAAGCAGCTCACCGGTGGTCAGGAGCCCAACAAGGGCGTCAACCCCGACGAGGTCGTGGCCGTCGGTGCCGCCCTCCAGGCCGGCGTGCTGAAGGGTGAGCGCAAGGACGTCCTGCTCATCGACGTCACCCCCCTCAGCCTCGGCATCGAGACCAAGGGTGGCGCGATGACGAAGCTCATCGAGCGCAACACCGCCATCCCGACCAAGCGCAGCGAGACCTTCACGACGGCCGACGACAACCAGCCGTCCGTCGCGATCCAGGTGTTCCAGGGCGAGCGCGAGTTCACGCGTGACAACAAGAACCTCGGCACCTTCGAGCTGACCGGCATCGCGCCGGCCCCCCGTGGCGTGCCGCAGATCGAGGTCACGTTCGACATCGACGCCAACGGCATCGTGCACGTGTCCGCAAAGGACAAGGGCACCGGCAAGGAGCAGTCGATGGTCATCTCGGGCGGCTCGTCGCTGTCGAAGGACGACATCGAGCGCATGGTGCGCGAGGCCGAGGAGAACGCCGCCGAAGACAAGGCGCGTCGCGAGGCCAACGAGACCCGCAACTCGGCCGAGCAGCTCGTCTACTCGATCGAGAAGCTGATCAAGGAGAACGACGAGAAGCTGCCCGCGGACGTCAAGTCCGAGGTCCAGGCCGACGTCGACTCGCTCAAGTCCGCCCTCGCCGGCGACGACGAGTCCGCGATCAAGCCCGCCTTCGACAAGCTCAACGAGAGCCAGCAGAAGCTCGGCCAGGCGATCTACTCGCAGAGCCAGGCCGACCAGGCCGGTGCTGCCGGTGCCGAGGGTGCTCCCGCCGACGGCCAGGCCCAGGGCGACGACGAGGACATCGTCGACGCCGAGGTCGTGGACGACGACGACAACGACAAGAAGTAGAGGCGGTCGGCATGACTGACGACAACAAGATGCCCGACGACGAGCCGCGTGCCACGACCCCGTCCGAAGACGGTGGCACGGCCGACGTGGTCGAGCCCGACGAGCTCGTCGACGCCGAGGCCCCCGACGTCGAGACCCCGGCCGACGCCGAGGCCCCGGCCGGGGCCAAGGCCGCCGCCGAGTCGATGGCCGAGGCGCCCGAGGGCACCGAGACGCTGAGCGCTGACGACGAGGCCATCCTCGACGCGGCCAGTGCCGACCTGGTGGCCGACATGCGACAGGACATGCTGCGGGCCCAGGCCGAGCTGGTGAACTTCCGGAGGCGCGTCGAGCGTGACCGCGAGGCCAACCGCGAGGCCGTGGTGGCCGAGGTCGTCCGTTCGCTGCTGCCGGCGCTCGACGACCTGGCCCGTGCCGAACAGCACGGAGACCTGGCCGAGGGCCCGATGACCGTCATCGCGCAGAAGATCCGCGGGGGGCTCGACAAGTTCGGCCTGGCGCAGATCGGCGCGAAGGGCGACGTCTTCGATCCCAGCAAGCACGACGCCCTCGTCCAGCTGCCGAGTGCCGACGTCACGGTCAACACCGTGGCCGACGTGATCGAGCCGGGCTACACGATCGGCGACCGGGTCATCCGGGCCGCCAAGGTCGCGGTGCACACCCCCCAGTAGCACCCCGGTGACGGGCGGCCACCGGGCTGCCCGTCACCACCCCCTGCGACGCGAGTCGCGATCGGCGGTGGGCTCCTCGACGAGGTGCCCACCGCCTCCCCCGTTCTCTTCCGGTCGCTGCCAGGCAGCGACCTCCAGTCAAGGAAGGAGGTGCCGCATGGCGAGTCAGGACTGGTTCGACAAGGACTTCTACGCCGTCCTCGGTGTCTCCAAAGACGTCACGCCCGCCGAGCTCAAGAAGGTCTACCGCAAGCTCGCGCGCAAGTACCACCCCGACTCCAACCCCGGCGACGCGGCCAGCGAGGCGAAGTTCAAAGAGATCAGCGAGGCCCACTCGGTGCTCTCCGATCCCGAGCAGCGTCG
This sequence comes from Frigoribacterium sp. 2355, assembly GCF_054060695.1. NCBI lineage: Bacteria > Bacillati > Actinomycetota > Actinomycetes > Micrococcales > Microbacteriaceae > Frigoribacterium > Frigoribacterium sp. 2355. The sequence goes on from NZ_JBSSDL010000009.1 coordinate 60,833, forward strand.
CGAGTACGACCAGGTGCGCGCCATGGGCGGCGGCGCCCGTTTCGCGGCCGGCAGTGGTGGCCCCGGAGGCGCGGGTGGTGGTTTCGAGGACGTCTTCGGCGGCATGTTCAACCAGGGCGGGCAGCGCACGCAGTACCGCCAGGGCGGCGGCGGCGGCTTCGACGACATCTTCGGTGGCATGTTCGGTGGCGGCGGTTTCGGTCAGACGAGTGGCGGCTACCGCGGCTTCGGCGGGCCGCAGAAGGGTCGCGACATGACGGCCACGACGACCCTCGACTTCCAGACCGCCATCGTCGGCGAGACCATCACGCTGCAGGCGTCGAACGGCAAACCGATCAAGGTCCGCATCCCGGCCGGTGTGCACGACGGCCAGAAGATCAAGCTGCGCGGTCGCGGCGAGCAGAGCCCCGACGGCGGCGAGGCCGGCGACATGGTGTTGACCGTCGCCGTCCGCAAGCACCCCGTCTTCGAGCTCGACGGGAAGAACCTGCGCCTCGACGTGCCGGTCACCTTCGCCGAGGCGACCCTCGGTGCGACCATCGAGGTGCCCACCCTGGGCGGCGACCCCGTGCGACTGCGCGTCGCGCCGGGTACGCCTTCCGGCCGGGTCCTGCGCGTCAAGGGGCGCGGCGTGCACGCGAAGGACGGCGTCGGCGACCTCCTCGCCACCGTCCAGGTCGCGGTGCCCGCCCACCTCAACGACAAGGCACGCGAGGCCGTCGAGGCGCTGGCCGCCGCCCTGCCGGCCGAGAACCCGCGCGACGACCTGATCGCCCGCGCCCGGGCCTGACGAGACCGACCCGACCCACGCCTCCTCGGCGGCAGGTCACGAGCGACGAGACAGGAGACGAGATGGACCGACCGGACCCCACCCAGTGGCCGATGGACGAGCACTCGCCCCTCTTCGCGATCGCGACCGCCGCCGAGCTCTCGGGCCTGCACGCCCAGACCCTCCGGCAGTACGACCGCCTCGGCCTGGTCGTCCCGCAGCGGACGGCCGGCAAGTCGCGACGCTACTCGATGCGCGACGTCGTGCAGCTGCGCGAGATCGCTCGACTGGGCGGCGAGGGCATCTCGCTCGAGGGCATCAAGCGCATCCTCGAGCTCGAGAACCAGGTCACCTCGTTGCAGTCCCGCGTGCGCGAGCTCGAACGGGCTCTGGCCGACGAGATGGTCAACCGCCCCGGCGCCCGGGTCTTCGCCGCGGGCGAGAGCGGCGTCGTGCCGCTGCGACACGGCACCCGCCCGTCGCGGCAGACCTCGGTCGTCGTCTGGCGGCCGCTGCGCTGACGGGCGGCACCGAGACGCCACGACGCGCCGCTCAGCAGGGGAGGCGAGCGGCAGGTCGTGACCTCCCGGTCGCGCCGACTAGCGTTGGCGGGTGATCGACTTCGAGCAGCTCCGCCGGTGGCCCGACATCGAGGCGCCCGAACTCGTTGCGCACGACGCCACCGACCGGCTGCTGCTCGACACCGCCGACGAGGCGCTCGCCGCCCACCCCGAGGCCGTGAGCGTGATCGGTGACCGCTACGGCGCACTGACCCTCGGGGTCGCGGCCCTGGTGCCGGGGGCGCACGTCCGGGTGCACCAGGACGCCCTCTCGGGCGAACAGGCGCTCGATGCCAACGCCGACCGCCTCGGCGTCGCCCCGACGTGGTCGCACCACGGTCTCGACGCGGCCCTGCTCGAGGGCGCGCGGACGGTGCTGCTGCAGCTGCCCCGCGGGCTCGACGCCCTGGACGAGATCGCGGGGTCGATCGCCCGGTACGCGCACCCCGACGTCCACATCCTGGCCGGGGGACGCGTCAAGCACATGACCCTCGCCATGAACGACGTCCTGGCGCGCCACTTCGGCGAGGTGACCGCCAGCCGGGCACGCCAGAAGTCCCGGGTGCTCACGGCGACCTCCCCGACACCAGGAGGCGCGCTCGGCTGGCCGCGCACCTCGCGTCACGGCGACGTGGTCGTCGTCGCCCACGGTGCGGCGTTCGCGGGCACCTCGATCGACGTCGGCACCCGAGCGCTGCTCGCCGTCCTCGACCGCGAGGCTCCCCAGGCCCGCGACGTCGTCGACCTGGGCTGCGGCACCGGGGTGCTCGCCGCCTCCTTCGCCCTCGCGCGGCCTGGGGCGAAGGTGGTCGCGACCGACCAGTCGTGGGCGGCGGTCGAGTCGGCGCGGGCCACGATGACGGCGACCGGGGTGTCCGATCGCGTGTCCGTGACGCGCGACGACGCCGGGTCGTCGCTCCCGGGAGCCTCGGCCGACGTCGTCCTGCTGAACCCGCCGTTCCACGTCGGGGCGACGGTGCACACGGCCATCGCCCACAAGCTGTTCGAGGCGGCCGCCCGGCTGCTGCGCCCGGGCGGCGAGCTGTGGTGCGTGTGGAACTCCCCCCTCGGTCACCGGCCGGTCCTCGAGCGCCTCGTGGGGCCGACGACCCAGGTCGCCCGTGACCGACGGTTCACGGTGACCCGGTCGATCCGACGGGTCTGACCCGGGCCGATGCCGTCAGCGGGCGCCGGCGTCGGTCTCTGCTCGGGCCTCGGCCTCGGGCTCGCCTTCGTCGAGGCGCAGGGACGCGTCGATGTAGGCGAGCAGGGCGTGCGCGTAGGCGTCCTCGGCGACGGAGGCGCGGTGCCGAAGATCCTCGTCGCCCCCTGTCGGGCGCGTGGTCACCTCGTAGACGGACCCGCCACCGTCGCGACCGCCGCCCGAGTCGGTGGTGCCGCGGGATCCGGGCTCAGGGTCGGGGTGGCGGGTGAGGCCCTGGAAGACGGGGCCGAGCAGCTCGCGCAACTGGTCCTCGCGGGGAAGCCAGAGACCGTCGTCAGCGGCGACCGAGTCGAGGGCCCACTCGGTGGTGCCGTTGAAGCCGAGCACCGTGCCGGTCGGGTAGTCGTGGGCCTCGATGGTCATGTCGCTGAGCGTGAAGACGTCGCCGTCGAATCCGGGCGTCTCGATGACGAAGCGGTCTCCGGCGCGGGGGTGCCAGCGCAGTCCGGCGTCGCGCAGGCGGCGGGCGAGGTCGTGGTCGAGCATCGGCCAATGATGCACCGTCCAGGTGGGAGGTGCCGCCGTGGCCGCTGGTGCCGACTCGCGCCGGGTCGGGCGGGGGAGGCGTGGGCGGGGCCGGTGCGTCAGCGCGTGGTGACGACGTTGCCCGTGCCGTCGGTGTTGAGCACGGGCTGGATGTCGTGGTCGAGTCGGACGGTGTTGTCGTCACCCATGGCGTCGACCTGGTCGACGTGGGGGACGTCCACGGTGTTGCGGTCGCCCAGGACGACCACGACCCGGGTCGGACCGAGGGCCAGCACGGCGTCGCTGCCGTTCACGATGACGGTGTCGCAGCCGTTGGGCAGGGCCTTCGCACGGGGTTCGCCGTCGCCGAACTGCATCCAGGCGAAGCCGTCGACGCAGGTGTCGTCGGCGGCATCGGCGGCGCCCTCGGCGGAGGGACTGTCCGACGACGGGGCGGTGGCGGGGGAGGCGCTGGTCGGGGAGGGGGACCGGTCGGTCGTCGCGGACTCGCTCGTGCAGCCGGCGAGGCCCGCGCCGAGGGCGACGGCCGTCACGAGGGCGATCAGGGTCGAGGTCGTCGTCATGGAGTGCTCCGGTGTCGGGAAGGGGAGGGGTGGGTGGAAGCGGATCGGGGCGGAACGGAGTGGGGCGGGTCCGGCGGTGGGTCGGACCCGCCCCTCCGGTCACTCCGTGGCGGGTTCTGCCGCGGGGGTGACGGTGTTGTCGTGGCCCTGGTCGTCCACGGCCGGGGCGTCGCCGGCGTGGTGGATCGTGTTGCGGTCGCCGGCGAGCTGGACGGTGTCGATGTCCTGCACCGAGACGGTCACGTCGGAGCCTTCGATGACGAGCGTGCCGACCTCGTCGAGCACGACGGTCCCGGTCGAGCCGACGATCGAGACGAGGTCGCAGCTGCTCGTGTCGAGCGGGGGTGCGTCGTCGTCGGTGGTGCCGAGGTCGACCAGCATGAAGCCGTCGTCACAGCTGCCGACGGGGGCGGCGTCGACGGTGGCGGTGCTGCTCGTCGTCGGGCTTGGCGTCTCGTCGGTCTCGGCCGAGGAGCACGCGGCGAGCGGCAGGGTCGTCGTGACCGCGGCCAGGGCGACGGCGGCGGGCCATCGTCGGGGGAGCAATCCGGCCATCAGCGCGCGGTGACGGTGTTGTCGAAGGTGCCGTTCTCGTTCACGGTCGGGGCGGCCCCGGTGTGGCTGACGGTGTTGCCGTCGCCGGCGAAGTCGACCGTGCCCACGGCACCGGCCGTGACGGTGACGCCCTGGCCCTCGATCACGAGGTGGCTGACGTCGGCGAGGGTGACGGCGCCGTCGCTGCCCACCACGTTGATGCTGTCGCAGGGTTCGGTGAAGGTGACCTCGGGGGTGTCTTCGTCGAGGACGACGACCGCGTTGCCGTCCACGCAGGTCTCGGTGACGGCGGGCTCGGGGGTGACCTCGGCCAGGGGCGTCGTCTCGACCTCTGCTTCGGTGCTGGTGGCGTTCGAGGTGCAGCCGGCGAGGGCGGCGACGAGCACGACGCCGAGAGCGGCTGTCCGCAGGGCGGAGGTGCGCATGGTGGTTCCCTTCGGGACGTGGGGGGAAGGTGCGGGGGCGTCGGCACGGGGTGTGGCCGGCGGACGATCTGAGGAGCCGGGGAGGCGCTGTGTGGGCGCCTCCCCGGCCGGGTGGTGCGGGTGGTGCGGTGTGTTGGTGGTGCGGGTGGTGTCAGTTGCCGCTGTGGTGCCAGGCGAAGCCGCTGATCGGGTCACCGGTCTGACCGTCGAGGGCCTTCTGGGTGATGTTCAGCGAGTAGTTGTGGCTGGGGCCCCAGGCGCGGCTGAAGGACCACTCGCCCTGGGCGTCGGCCTGGACCTCGCGGTACACGGTCGAACTCGCGGCCGAGCTGACGGTGACGGTGGCGAACGGGGTGGCGGTGCCGCTGAACGTGACGGCCACTCCGTTCTCGTAGGTGTCGCCGACCGCGGGGCTGGTCAGGACGAGGGGGGCGAACCGGGGTGCCTTGACGTTGACCGTGGTCTCGGAGGTCGTCTTGTCGGGGTTCGTCTGCGTGACCTTGATGGCGTAGTCGTTCGCGGGGCCCCAGTTGCGCTCGGGCAGGGCCCAGTTGCCCTTGTCGTCGACCCTGGCTTCGCCCATGGGCACGTTCCAGTTGTTCGTGGCGTTCACGGCCCGGACGGTGGCGCCGGGGGTCCCGGTGCCCTTCAGGACGTTGAGGCCGGGGCGGTAGGTGTCACCGTCGGCGATGCTCGTGACGGCCACGGGGACGGTGGTCGCGCGGTAGTCGAGGTGGACGAGCTGGCGCTGGACGTCCGTGCCCTTGGTGGCGACGAAGCGGATGTCGTAGCCGGCCGAGGTGGGTCCGAGGTAGCGGTTGAAGCTCCAGGTGCCCTGGAGGCTCGCGGTCGTGTTGCCCATGATGGTGCCCCACTGGTTCGTGGCGACGATCTCGGCGTTGGGTGCCGCGGTGCCACGGAACGTGGTGGTGCCCTCGGTGTAGGTGCTGTTGTGGACCGGGCTGGTCACCTGGAACGCGACGACGGTCGCGTAGTTCAGCTTCAGCGTGACGACCTGGGGGGTGCCCACCCGCGGTGTGGCGGTGAAGGTGATCAGGTAGCCGGCGGTGGTGGGGCCGAGGTTGCGGTTGAAGGCCCACGTGCCGTCGCTCGCGATCGCGGTGCCCATGGGGGTGCCCCACTGGTTCTTCGCGGCCACGGTCGATCCGATGGGTGCGGTGCCGCGGAAGGTGGTCTCACCCGCGTCGTAGAACTGGTCGTTCTCGTGGCTCGTGATGTGCAGCGGCAGATCGGCGGCGACGCGGTTGACGGAGTGCGCGATCGTCTGGACGTCGGAGCCCGAGGTCTGGGTCACGACGAGGTTGCTGGTGCCCAGGCTGAGCCCGCGGTTCGGGGTGATGGTCCACTCGCCGTCGACGACGATGCCGGTCCCGATGATGCTGTTGGGTCCGTAGCCGACGGTGATCGTTGCACCGTCCTGGCCGTGGCCGGAGAAGACCGGGCGGCTGGTGGTGACCGTGGAGCCCGCCTCGGGGGTCTCGACCGTCGGAGCGGTGATCACGGGGGGCTGTTCGCCGTTCTCGGGGTTGAGGGTCACCGTCGCGACGGTGGTGTTGTTGCCCTTGCCGGACTGGGTGGCCTCGAGGACGTGCTTGCGGTCGTCGACGTTCGTGGTGCGGATCGTCCACTGACCGTTGGCGAGGACCTGCTCGGAGCCGAGCACCGTGCTGCGGCCCTCCTCGCGGACCGTGACCCGCGCGCCGACCTCTCCGGTGCCGCGGAGCACGACGGGGCCTCCGTCGTGTGCCATGCCCTCGGTCGGGGCCGTGATCTGGACGGCCTCGCCGTACGGCACGGCGACGATGATCTCGCCGGTGGCCTCGCCGTCGATCTCCTGGTGGACGCGGACGTCGTAGTCGCCACCGGCGTCGGGGGCGGTGATCGGGGTGGACCACCGGCCCGACTCCCCGTGCGCGTCGGTGCGCGCGATCTCGTCGCCGTCCACGTCGGTGACCACCACGGTCGCGCCGGGGTGGGCGGTGCCCGACAGGACGGCGTCCTGACCCAGGTCGGTCGGGAACGACACGCTGCCCGCCACCGGGGTGACCTCGAGCTCGGCGTCGATCGTGGTCTCGCCGGTCTTCTCGCGGTTCTCCCATTGCTCGAGCGTGACGGGGTTCGAGCCGAGCTTGAGACCGGTGAGGGTGTGCGACCATCGGCCGTCGGGTCCGACTTCCACCTGACCCGGTTCGTCACTGCCGATCACCACGGACGCACCCGGAACGGCGGTGCCGGAGATCTCGGCGGTCCGGTTCGGGATGTCGGTCGAGTCCACCCGGGCGGAGAACCCGGCGACCTCGATCGGGGTGCGGACGCCGTTCACGGCGTTGTAGACGTAGGCGGTGCCCAAGGCGGCGGCGTCGTCGTTCAGCACGAACGAGAACGTGCCGTCGGCCTGCGCCTCCTCGGTCTGGACCGCGTTCGCGGACAGGCGGTCGGGACCGACGAAGACTTTCTCCGCCCCACCGGAGGCCTTGCCGCTCATGGTCACCGTGCCGTCCTCGCCGTGCACGACCTCGAGGTCGCTGACGGCAGGTATCCGGCCGGTCGACACGGTCTCCCACTGGCCCGATGCACCGAACTTGATGCGGACGTCCTCGCCGGCGCTGAGCAGCGACGACAGCGTGATCGTGGCGTCGCCGTCACCGTCCGTCCGATCCGTCGCCCCGTTGCCCCCGGCCATGTCCTCGACGAACACGTCCGTGTCCGGCGTGCGGCCCGTGAGCATGATCGTGACCGTGTCGTCCGCGACGTTGTAGGTGGCGCTGTCGGCATTGTCGAAGGCGTCGACGTCGGCGATGCTGTCGGAGTACCAATCCGGTTCGTACATCCCCGTTGCGGTGTCACCCGTCCGGGGGGCCTGGGCGCCGAACGTCAGCGCGGCGTCACCGGCCATGACCGGGCCGAGGCCGGTGCCCTTGGCCCACTGGTTCGACACGTCGATCCAGTGGAAGTCCTGCCGGGGCGAGCCGTCGCACCGTGCGGTGGTGGTGGTCACCGCGTTCGTCGACCCGACGAGACAGACGTCGGCAGAGGCGCCCGTGCCGCGCACGGGCCCCGTGGCACCGACCGCGGGGAGCTCCCAGTCGACGGCAGCAGCCCTCGCTGCCTCGATGCTCCTGTGGACGTTGCCGGAGATGCTCTGGTTGAGCTTCGGCGCCTGTGGGGTCCAGTACTTGTAGCGCAGAGATCCTGTGCCGTTGTCGAACTGGGTGATCAGCTTGCCGACGACACGGGAGGAAGACGTCGGTGTGGTGGCGGGGTCGACGGCGGCCGACGCTGCCGCGGGCCCGACGCCGAGGCCGGTGACGATCGTGGCTGCGGCGAGCCCGACCGCGCCGGCGCGCTGGAGATGTTTCTTCATGTGGGAGAGGTGTTCTTTCATGTCTGGGCAACGCGATGCGCCGCCAGGCGAACAGATGGTGAAATGTTAGACACAAAACAAGGCATGCACAACATGACGACCGCGAGGGCTTGCGATCCGGGCGTGTCGGCGTAAACTTGAGTCCGCTCCACTCAAGTTCCGAGAAAGGCACATCCATGGCGAACATGCAGGGCGCTCCGGCTTCCGACGAGAAGCAGAAGTCGGCGCTCGAGAAGTACGGCGTCGACCTCACCGCCATCGCCCGCAGCGGCAAGCTCGACCCGGTCATCGGCCGTGACGCCGAGATCCGTCGCATCAGCCAGGTGCTCACCCGCCGCACCAAGAACAACCCGGTCCTGATCGGCGAGCCCGGCGTCGGCAAGACCGCCGTCGTCGAAGGCCTCGCGCAGCGCATCGTCGAGGGCGACGTCGCCGACAGCCTCAAGGACAAGCGCCTGATCAGCCTCGACCTCGCCGCCCTCGTCGCCGGGGCCAAGTACCGCGGCGAGTTCGAGGAGCGCTTGAAGGACGTGCTCAAGGAGATCACCAAGAGCGACGGTCGGGTCATCACCTTCATCGACGAGTTGCACACCCTGATGGGTGCCGGCGGGGGCGAGGGGTCGGTCGCCGCGTCGAACATGCTCAAGCCGATGCTCGCCCGCGGCGAGCTGCGCCTCATCGGCGCCACCACCCTCGACGAGTACCGCCAGTACATCGAGAAGGACGCCGCCCTCGAGCGCCGCTTCCAGCAGGTCTACGTCGGCGAGCCCAGCGTCGAGGACACCGTCGCGATCCTCCGCGGGCTCAAAGAGCGGTACGAGGCGCACCACGGGGTGACGATCACCGACGGCGCCCTGGTGGCCGCCGCCTCCTTGTCCAACCGCTACATCCCCAGCCGTCAGCTGCCCGACAAGGCGATCGACCTCGTCGACGAGGCGGGCTCGCGCCTCAAGATGGAGATCGACTCGTCGCCCGTCGAGCTGGACCAGCTCTACCGGGGCCTGGTGCGCCTCCAGATCGAAGAGCTGGCCCTCAAGAAGGAGACGGACGACGCCTCGCAGGCGCGTCTCGCCACCCTGCGCGAGACCATCGCCCAGCAGCAGGCCGCCTACGACGACCTCGACGCCCGCTGGCAGGCCGAGAAGGCCGCGCTGCAAGGCGTCGGCACGCTGCGAAGCGACCTCAACGAGGCCCGGATCGACGCCGACCGCGCCCTGCGCGAGGGGCGCTACGAAGATGCGGCGCGCATCAGCTACGAGCGCATCCCCGACATCGAGAAGCGCCTCGCCGACGCCGAGTCGTTCGAGAAGTCGGGCGACCGGCTGGTCAGCGACTCGGTCACCGACGCCGACATCGCCGAGGTCGTCGCCGCCTGGACCGGCATCCCGGTCGGTCGTCTGCTCAGCGGCGAGACCGAGAAGCTGCTGCACCTCGAGAGCGAACTCGGGAGGCGCCTCATCGGTCAGAAGGCGGCCGTCCAGGCCGTCAGCGAGGCGGTCCGGCGCACCCGCGCGGGCATCAGTGACCCCGACCGCCCGACCGGTTCGTTCCTCTTCCTCGGCCCCACCGGGGTGGGCAAGACCGAGCTCGCCAAAGCCCTCGCCGACTTCCTCTTCGACGACGAGAAGGCGCTCGTCCGCATCGACATGAGCGAGTACGGCGAGAAGCACAGCGTGTCCCGCCTCGTGGGCGCGCCTCCCGGGTACGTGGGCTACGAAGCCGGTGGTCAGCTGACCGAGGCCGTGCGTCGTCGCCCGTACAGCGTCGTGCTGATGGACGAGGTCGAGAAGGCCCACCCCGAGGTCTTCGACGTCCTGCTGCAGGTGCTCGACGACGGCCGGCTGACCGACGGGCAGGGCCGAACCGTGGACTTCCGCAACACGATCCTGGTGCTGACGTCGAACCTCGGCTCGCAGGTCATCACCGATCCCGGTCTCAGCGACCCCGAGAAAGAAGAGCTGGTTCGGGGCCTGGTGCGCCAGGCGTTCAAGCCCGAGTTCGTCAACCGGCTCGACGACATCGTCGTGTTCTCGACCCTCAGCACCGACGACCTCGGCCAGATCGTGTCGCTCTACGTCGACCGCCTCGGACGACGGCTCACCGATCGCCGCCTCTCGCTCGCCGTCACCCCCGACGCGCGGGCCTGGCTCGCCGACCGGGGCTACGACCCGATCTACGGCGCCCGGCCTTTGCGCCGCCTCATGCAGCGTCAGATCGACGACGAGCTCGCGATGGCGCTGCTCGGGGGCGAGATCGCCGACGGCGACACCGTGCGGGTCGACGTGGCCGACGGGGGTGACGGGCTGAGCGTCACCCGGTACGACGTGGTCGAACCGGATGCCGACGAGCTCGACGACCTCGGCGACTGATCGTGGCGCCGCGGGCCGGGACGCCACCGACATGTGATGAGTGACATGTAGGTGCTACCGTGTGGGGATTCTGACGAGACCCCCGAAAGGCCCTGCATGACAATCGACGCCCCTCCGTTCCCGAGTCGTGACCAGAGGGGGCGTCGTTTGGCCGGTCGACTCGCTCTCGGCTCCGGTCTCTCGATGCTTCTCGTCGGCGGGGCCCTCGTGCCGGCCGTCGCCTCGCCGGCTCCGGGCGTGTCTCCCGCCGCGGCCGTCCGGGACTCCCCGCGGGCACCCGGTGCCCCGACCGAACTCTTCGTCGAGGACTTCGAGAACGAGCCCACCGGAAGCGCACGGCTCGTGACCGACTACGTCGGATCGGCGGGCACCCGGTACGCGGCGGACCCGGTCTGGGCCGACCCGGCGCGCTGCAACGGTCTCGTCGTCGACCACTCGTCGACCGGTTCGTCGTGTGGCAGCATGCCCGCGGTTCGTGCCCTGGCCTCGGCTCTGGGCACGATCGGTGGGTACGACGACCCGAACGCCAACCACGCCGTCTCGGCGTACACCAACGGTGGCGCTCCCGGGGCGGACCGCGTCCAGCTCGAGACGGTCCAGCCGATCCCGCTGCAGGTCGCGAACCGGTTCGTCACGTTCTCGGTCGACACCGTCGCCATGAGCTGCCACGCGTCGGACGACCCCCTGCTGGCGTTCTCCCTGCTCGACGGATCGACCGAGACCCCTGTGTCCGACCGTCCGATCGACCCGTGCGTCGACCCCGGCATGAGCGAGTTCACCGTCGACGGCCACCGCATGCGTGGCGGTCGCGTCGTCAGCCCCGGTGCCGTGCTCTTCAGCGGCACCGAGATGGGGGTCCGCCTGCGCAATGTGCAGGGCGGAGGGGCGGGCAACGACGCCGCCTTCGACAACGTCCGCGTCGTCGATGTCACGCCTCGCGCCGACGTGTCGCTGCCCGCCTCGGCCGTCCACGGTGACGTCGTCGACCTGATCGTCGACGTCACCAACACGAGCGAGGTCGGCGCGAAACCCGGCTGGTCCTTCGCCCAGACGTTGCCGGCGGGCCTGACCGTCGCCTCGGCGGGCGGCGCGACGTCGACCTGCGCCACGTCCGACCTCGTCGCCGAGCCGGGTGCCAGCGGGTTCTCGGTGTCCGCCGACTTCGACGAGGGCGACGTGCGGTGCCGGGTCCTCGTCCCGGTGCTCGTCGGTGAGGCGGGCAGCCACGTCGTGGCCGCGTCCCGGAGCGCGCTCTCGGGTCTGCTGCCCGACACCGACCAGACCCTGGTCGCCGACACCGAGGCGGCCACGATCAGCACCAGCCTCACCGCGCGACTCGACGACGTCGCGGCCGCCGGGACTGCCGGCGTTGCCGACGTCGGCGACCGGCTGACCTGGGTGCAGACCGTCGTCAACGTCGGCAACGCGCCCGTCCGTGACCTCGCGAGCACCCGCCCCGACATGGCGTGCGAGGTGACCGACCTGGCCGTCGGGACCCGCACCTCGTGCAGCTCGCCGACCTCGACGATCGACCAGGACGCCGTCGACGCCGGCGACCTCTCGGCGACCGTCCGAGCCGAGGCCGTCTCTCGTCTCGGCACGGCCCTCTCGACGAGCGAGGCGCGTGCCGTCGTCCCCGTCACCGACCCCGCCGGATCGATCGGCATCGTGGGCGAGGTCGCGCTCAGCGACGTCGACGGTACCGACCGCACCGGGCAGGAGGCTCGCCCCGGCGACCTCGTCGACGCTCGGTACACCCTCACCAACGAGGGCACCGTCACCCTGACCGACGTCGTCCTGAGCGTCGACGACGGTCTGCCCCCGGTGCCGACGGACCGGGCGGCGGGCCTGCCCGCCGCCGAGGCCCGCACCGTCTGCGACGACGACCACCTCGCGCCCGGCGACTCGACGGAGTGCGTCGTGGGCACGCGGACGATCGTCGAGGAGGACCTCGACTCGTCGTCGTTCTGGTTCTCGGCCACCGCCACGGGTCTACGCCCCGACGGCGCCACGGTGACGGCCATGCGAGCCTCCGACCCGATCGGACTGATCAAGCCCGCCCCGGCCCTGACGGCCACCACCGTCATCACTTCGGGCGGCTCACGGGTCGGTGACCTCTCGCTCGGCGACGACTGGCGGGGACGCGTCCGCGTGGTCAACACCGGCAACGTCGAGCTGTTCAGCCTGAGGGCCCTCGGCTTCACCTGCGACGTCGACCGCCTCACGCTCGGCCGGGCGACGCACTGTACGAGTGCGACGCGCACCGTCGCGGCGGCCGACGTCGCGGCAGGTCGGGTCTCGGTGTCGGCGACGGCCCGGGCCGTCGACCGGTGGGGCACCCGGGTCGAGGCCACCTCGTCCGCCCGAGCCGGTGTTCCGGCCGAGTCCGCGGCCGGCGCGCCGAACACCTCGCTCACCCCGGTCGCGAAGGTGCTCGCCTTCACTGGCTCGCCCCTGGCCGTGGCCGTCGTCGGCCTGGGTCTGCTGCTCGCCCTCGCCGGTGCGTGGCTCGTGGTGGTCAGCCGTCACGGCTCCCGTGGCGGGCACGCGGGCTGAGACGGTTCGCACGCCGAAGCATCACGACATGCCGCTCACCTGCGGAGGTGGGCGGCATGTCGCGTCCGTCCTAGCGCACGCAGAGGCCCGGCGCGCGGGCAGACTGGCGTCATGCGCACCTGGGTGAAGATCTGCGGCCTGTCCACGCCCGAGACGGTCGACGCGGCCGTCGAGGCCGGGGCCGACGCCGTGGGGTTCGTGTTCGCGGCAGGAAGCCCGCGCACGATCGACCCCGAGAGCGCACGCGAGTTGGCAGCCCGTGTGCAGGTGGGCATCGAGACCGTCGGCGTGTTCCGCGGCCAGGACATCGGGACGGTGCTCGAGCTGGCCCGCGCCTCCTCGGTCTCGACGGTGCAGTTGCACGGCGACGAGACGCCCGCCGACGTCGCCGCCGCCCACGCGGCGGGCTTCCGGGTGATCCGTGCCGTCAGCGCCGCCGCCTACGCGACCGAATCCGAGGAGGCGCGGGTCGCCTTCCGCGAGGACGCCTTGCTTCTCGACGCGATCGACCCGGGTGCCGGAGCCACCTTCGACGCCGGGCCGCTGCTGTCCGCGCCGCCTGCCCGGGAGTGGCTGCTGGCCGGGGGACTCGCCCCCGACAACGTCACCGGGCTGCTGGCCGAACTCCGTCCCCACGGTGCCGTCGGGGTCGACGTCAGCTCGGGCGTCGAGTCGTCTCGCGGCGTGAAGAGCGTAGAGCTGATCCGGGCGTTCGTCGAGGCCGCCAGAGCCTGACCGAATCTCGGCCCGAGCGGGCGCGGTCTCAGCCGACGAGCGCTCGGGCGTCCTCGACGAACCGGTCGACGTGCGCCTCGGTGGTGTCGAACGAGCACATCAGTCGCACCTCTCCGGTCACGCGGTTCCAGTCGTAGAAGTGGTGCGCGGCACGCAGGGGCCCCACGGCCTCGCGGGGCAGCACGACGAACACGGCGTTGGCGTCGACTGCCTGTGTGACGGTGACGCCCGGCAGCGTCGCGAGCCCGGCGGCGAGACGCGCCGCCATCGTGTTGGCCCGTGTCGCTGATCGCAACCAGAGGTCGCCGTCGAGCATCGCCAGGAACTGCGCGGAGACGAAGCGCATCTTCGAAGCCAGCTGCGCGTCCATCTTGCGCAGGTAGACCAGGCCGTCCCGCGCCTCCTCGGTGAAGGTGACGACCGATTCACCCAGGACCAGGCCGTTCTTCGTGCCGCCGAACGAGACCGAGTCGACGCCGGCGTCGCGCGTGATCGCGCGGAGCGACACCCCGAGCGACGCTGCCGCGTTCGCGAGCCGTGCACCGTCGAGGTGGACGCGCATGCCGAGCGAGTGGGCGTGGTCGGTGACGGCACGGATCTCGTCGGGCGTGTAGACGGTGCCGAGTTCGGTGCTCTGCGTGATCGTGACCGCGAGCGGCTGTGGGCGCTGCTGATCGCCCCAGCCGTAGGCCTGCCGGTCGACCAGCTCGGGCGTGAGCTTGCCGTCCGGGGTCGGCACCGTCAGCAGCTTGATGCCGCCGAGGCGTTCGGGTGCCCCGCCCTCGTCGGTGTAGACGTGCGCGGTCGTCGCGCAGATCACGGCCGCCCAGCGCGGGGTCAGGGCCTGCAGGGCGGCGACGTTCGCGCCCGTCCCGGTCAGGACGGGGTCGATCGTCGCCCCCTCGCCGAACGTCTCGACGACGACCTCGGAGAGGCGCTGCGTGTAGGGGTCGGCGCCGTACGAGCCGACGTGGCCGCCCGCCGCGTCGACGATCGCCTGCAGCACCTCGGGATGGGCCCCGGCGTAGTTGTCGCTGGCGAACGTGTGGACCGAGGGATCGTGGAGGCGCGTCACCCGTCGATTCTGCCCGACGGCCGACCTCTCGAGGTGTCAGGAGGCGCGGGGGTGTCGTGCGGTGAGGTGCCGTTCCGGTCGGGACGACGACGAGCGCCTTGTGCTGTGCAAATATCACACGTAGAGTTGTACGTGACACATCGTCGACTCGATGTCCCGCTCGGTCGAACCCGCCGGGCGCTCCTTCCACCCCGAGAGGCCCCGTCATGCTCTTCGCCCATGCCCCGAAGCTCGTCCTCGCCGGTCCGTACCCGGCGATCCGTCCCGTCGCCGATCGGGCGGCGGCACTCGACGCCGAGGTCGTCGTGCTCTCGTGCGAGATGGCGACCCCGACCGACGACGTCGTCGGCTTCGACTGGGCCGTGGTGGCCGTCGACGCCGCCACCCCCACCGCGGTACAGCTCGACCGTGCGGTCGACAGCCTCGCGGACGGCCTGCGGCGCGGTGCCCTCGTCGTCGTCGCGTCGGATCGCCCGGTCGCTCAGGCGGCGAGGCGTTTCGCCGACGACCTCGCCCGCGCCAGCGGCCTCCCGACCGGCGAGGCGTTCGCCGTCGCCGCGTGCGAGGCGGGTGTCGTCGCCTGGGCGGTCGACGCCCAGGCCGAGGACGAGGCGACCCATCTGCTCGAGCGCATCGGAGCGCCGGTGGGTGGCGGCGTGCCCGCGGCCTGACCCGGTCGTCCCGCCGGCCCCCGGGGCGTGCGACAGGATGGACCCATGGGTGGAGTGCTGATCGGGTTCGCGATCATCGGCGTGATCATCGTGACCGGCTACGTCGTCGGTCGCATCGACCTGCTCGGAGAATCCGGCCACCGGGTGCTCTCCCGCCTGGTCTTCTTCGTCCTGACGCCGTGCCTGTTGTTCTCCACCATCTCGCAGGCCGACGTCCACGTGCTGTTCTCGCGCCTGTTGGTGGTCTCGGCACTCGCCTCGCTCCTGGCCGCCGTCCTCTCGGTCGTCGTCCTGAAGTTCGTGCTCCGACGCAGCGCGGCGCAGACGGCCATCGGCACGATGGGTGGCGCCTACGTCAACGCGAACAACATCGGCCTGCCGGTCGCGACCTACGTGCTCGGCAGCGCCACCTTCGTCGCCCCCGTCCTGCTCTACCAGCTGCTCGTGCTCACGCCGATCGTGCTCGCCGTGATGGACACCGTGACGAACCGCGGCAGCAGCATCGGTCGGACGATCGCCCGACCGTTCACGAACCCCCTGCTGATCGGGTCCGCTCTGGGCGTGCTCGTGGCGGTCGCCGGCCTCGAGATCCCCCAGGCCGTCCGCGAGCCGTTCGAGTTGGTGGGCGGTGCCGCCGTGCCGGTCGTCCTGCTCTCGTTCGGCATGTCGCTGTACGGCTCGAAGCCGTTCCAGGCAGGGCAAGGACGCGCCGACATCGTCGTGGCCGTCGTCCTCAAGCTCGTCGTCATGCCGGTCGCGGCATGGTTGCTCGGGGCGTTCGTCTTCGACTTCGACCGCGACGAGCTTTTCGTGGCGGTCGTGCTGGCCGGTCTGCCGTCGGCCCAGAACGTCTTCAACTACGCCCAGCGCTACCAGACCGGGGTGGTCGTGGCGCGCGACACCGTGTTGGCGACGACCATCCTGTCGGTTCCCGTGCTGGTGCTGGTGGCGGCGTTGCTCGCCTGACCCGCGCCTCCTCGTGTCGAGGGAGCCGGGCCGGTCCGCGTGGGCGTCAGAAGATCATGGGGCGGTCGTCGTCGAGCTCGGTCTCGAGGTCGAGGTCGACGACCACGGGGACGTGGTCGCTCGGGGCGTCGCCCTTGCGTTCGTCGCGGTGGATGGCCGCGGACGTCACGAGGCCGTCGAAGGCCTTCGAGCCCAGGACGAAGTCGATGCGCATGCCCTCGTTCTTGGGGAAGCGCAGCTGCTTGTAGTCCCAGTAGGTGTAGCCCTCGGGCAGGCGCGAGCGGACGACGTCGGTCAGGCCGACCTCCTCGAAGCGGAAGAACGCGTCGCGCTCGGGCTGGCTGACGTGGGTGTGGCCCTCGAAGACCGACATGTCCCACACGTCGGTGTCGAGCGGTGCGACGTTCCAGTCGCCCATCAGGGCCAACGGCTGGTCGGGGCGCGCGGCGAGCCAGGCCTCGGTCTCGGTGGCGAGCTTCGACAGCCAGTCGAGCTTGTAGTCGTAGTGCGGGTCGCCCAGTTCGCGCCCGTTCGGCACGTAGAGGCTCCACAGGCGGACGCCCTCGACCGTGACGCCGATCGCCCGCGCCTCCTTGGGCTGGTCGGGGCCTTCCTGGCCCTTGGCGAAGCCCGGTTGCGACGGGAAGGTGATCTCGACGTCCTCCATCGGCAGGCGGCTGGCGAACGCCACGCCGTTCCACTGGCTGAGCCCGTGCAGCTCGACCTCGTAGCCCGCCTCGCGGAAGGCGTCGTAGGGGAACTGCTCGGGCTTGCACTTGATCTCTTGCAGCCCCACCACGTCGACGTCCTCACGGACGAGCCAGTCCACGACCCTGCCCACTCGAGCCCGGACGGAGTTGACGTTGTAGGTGGCGACGCGCATGCCGACCACGGTACCGGGCGGGCCCGGGCGTGGTTCGAGGCGGCCGTCGTCGGCCGACGGGGGGTCGGGCCCGATCCGCCCGCCCCGGTGTTCCCGGGCCGTCTGCTCTACCATGGGTCACCGTGACCGACGCACGCACGCAGCTCATCGACTACATCGGCTCCGAGGCCGTCTTCCACGGCGACTTCACGCTGACCAGCGGCAAGAAGGCGACGTACTACATCGACCTCCGCAAGGTCAGCCTCGACCACCGCGTCGCGCCCTTGATCGGTCGGGTCATGGTCGACCTGATCGACGAGGTGCCCGACGTGTTCGCGGTCGGTGGCCTGACGATGGGCGCCGACCCGATCGCCGCCGCCGTGCTGCACCAGGGCGTGGCGCTCGGCAAGGACTACGACGCCTTCGTCGTCCGCAAGGAGCCCAAGGACCACGGCCGCGGCAAGCAGGTCGAGGGGCCCGACCTCGAGGGCAAGCGCGTCATCGTGCTCGAGGACACCTCGACGACCGGCGGTTCGCCCCTCGCCGCCGCCAAGGCCCTCGAGGCCGTCGGAGCCGAGATCGCCGCCGTCGCCGTCGTCGTCGACCGCAGCACCGGGGCCCGCGAGGTGATCGAGGCGGCCGGCTACCCCTACTTCGCCGCGATCGGGCTGGAAGACCTCGGGTTGACACCGTGACCGACGACCGGCGCAAGGACGACGACGGCGACGACGCCGGGCGCGACGATGCCAGCGACTGGCTCGCCGCCCAGTTCGACGGTGACGCCGACGCCGACGACGACGCGACCGACACCCCGTCAGGAGGCGCGGGTCGTCTTCCCGACACCGCCCCCGAGGACGTCCCCACCCAGGCATTCGACCTGCCGCCGGCCACGCGCGCCGTCGAGGTCCCCCGCGACGACGTCGGTGCCGAGCGCCCGGTCGACCCGGGTGCCGAGCCGCCGTCCGAGGACTCGTCCGTGGTGCCGCCGACGCCGACCCCCCTGCCGTTCGTCGTGCCCGAGTCCCCGGCCGGGACGCCTCCGCCGAAGACGTCAGGCCACCCCCAGGCGCTCGACCTCGGAGCGCTGACGGGGTCCGTGTCGCCTCCGCCTCCGTCGTCCGTGCCCGTTCCCGACAGTCCCGCGCAGCCCGAGTCGAGGCGACCCGGGTCGCCGCAGTCCGGCCCCGAGCCCGCTGCGGACGCCGGTGACGCCGGTCAGGCATCGGGTGCCGCCGACGTCGAGGAGCGCACCGGCGTGAGCGACGAGCCAGGGCCCTTCACCGCCCTGATCTCGGCACCCCGGGCCGAGTCCGCCGAACCCGCGACCTTCGACTGGGATGCTCTGCCCGAGCCCGAGCCCGAGCCCGAGCCCGAGCCCGAGCCCGAGCCCGAGCCCGAGCCCGAGCCCGAGCCCGAGTCCGAGTCCGAGTCCGAGTCCGAGTCCGAGCCCGAGCCCGAGCCCGAGCCCGAGCCCGAGCGCCGAGCGGAGCCGACGTTCCAAGCAGCGGCAGAGCCGGAGCCGACGCCCGGGCCCGAGGCCGAAGTCGAGTCCGAGCGCCGAGTGGAGCCAGAGTTCCGAGCAGAGCACGAGCCAACGCCCGAGCCGGAGTTCCAGCCCGAGCCCGAGTCCGAGCCCGAGCCCGAGCCGGCGTCCCAGCCCGAGCCCGAGCCCGAGCCCGAGCCGGCGTCCCAGCCCGAGCCCGAGCCCGCCGTCGATTCCCGCGAGGGCGGTGTCGAGGCACCGTGGTGGGTCGAAGAGCACCACGAGATGACGCGGCGTGAGCGTCGTCTGGCCGAGGCGGCCGCAGCTGCTGCGGCCGCTGCCTCCGCGGCGGTCTCCCGTGGCGGGGTCGAGCCCGGCGTCCCCGGCGTCGCTGCGGTCCCCTCGACGCCGGCGCCGTCCCCCACGACCGAGGCGTCGTCCGTCCCGGAGCCCCGGGCCGACTCCGGCTCGAGGGGGGACCGCGAGCCCACCTTCACCGAGATCCTCGGTGTCGTCCCGTCAGGCGTCGGCACCGCGGCCGTCGAGCCGCGGGGCGTGCGTCCCGAGCCCGAGCACGAGCCCGAGCACGCGACGAACGCGGAGGACGTCCCCGCCGCCTGGTCGCTGTCCGGCTCGGGCGACGTGCCGCCGTCCGAGGTCGGGCCCGTGCCCGACGCCGACCAGCCGCCCCACGCAGACGCGGATGCGGACGCCGATGACGAGGGCCTGGACGACGGGGCCGAGGTGACGACCGCGACCGCGCTGTTCGCGCCTCCTCGTTCCGCCCTCGACGAGCGCGCCGACGTCGACGCCCCCGGGGCCGATGCCAGGCAGGTGCTGCCCGGCGTCTCGATGAGCGCCACCTCGGCTCTGACGGGCGAGCGGCCGCGCCGTGAGGTCGGCGGAGCCGGCGTGTTCGTGCCGCAGACCCGTCCGGTGGACGAGAGGCCCGCCACGACAACCCGCACCGCGGGCCTGGCCGAGTGGGTTCGGACGCACAAGGTCGTGGCCGGCGTGGGCGCCGGGCTCGTGATCGTGCTGCTGCTGGTCGCGCTCTTCTTCATCTCGAGGTCGCTCTTCGCCTCGACCGACGACCTGACGAGCGACGCTTCGGCCGCCGCCGGCGCGGCGCCGACCGCGGCCCGGACCGTGACGGCCGCGCCGGTCGAGCCCGCCGCCGAGGTCGTCCCTGCGGGCCCGCTCGCGGCCGGCACGCACTCGTACGCCGACCTGCAGGGCGGCGAGTGCTTCTCGGCGTTCGAATCGGCCTGGCAGCAGGACTACGAGGTCGCCGACTGTGCCCAGCCGCACGTCGCGCAGCTCACGCGCCTGGGCACCCTAGACGGTGACGCGGCGGCCGCCTACCCGGGTGCCGACGTGCTGCAGAGCCAGATGAACCTGCTCTGCACGGGCGCGGACGCACTCGACCGGCAGGCCGCCGCGGCCTACCCCGACGTGCAGTTGCTCGCGAGCTTCCCGGCCGACGCCGAGGCGTGGGCCGCCGGCGACCGCACGTACTCGTGCTTCGTCAACCGAAGTGGCGGCGAACCCCTGACGACCAGCCTCGTCGCCGTCGCGGGCTGACTCGTCGACGCGGCCCGCGCCTCCTTCGCTGGGGGCTCAGGCCTCGGACGGCACCACGTCGGACTCGATCGGCTCGCTGCGCACCAGTTCGTGCACCCCGGCCAGGATCTCGTTCGGCCGGAACGGGTAGCGATCGATCTCGGCCTGATCGCTGATGCCGGTCATCACGAGGATGGTGTGCAGCCCGGCCTCGATGCCGGCCATGATGTCGGTGTCCATCCGGTCGCCGATCATCGCCGTGTTCTCGCTGTGCGCGCCGATGCGGTTCATCGCCGAACGGAACATCATCGGGTTCGGCTTGCCGACCACGTAGGGCTCCTTGTTGGTGGCCTTCGAGATCATCGCGGCGATCGCGCCCGTCGCGGGCAGCACGCCGTCGGCGCTCGGGCCCGTGGCGTCAGGGTTCGTGACGATGAAGCGTGCACCGCCCAGGATGAGCCGCACGGCCTTGGTGATCGAGTCGAACGAGTAGTTGCGCGTCTCGCCCACGACGACGTAGTCGGGGTTGGTCTCGGTCATGATGAACCCCGCCTCGTGCAGGGCGGTGGTCATGCCGGCCTCGCCGATCACGAACGCCGAGCCACCGGGCATCTGTGAGCGGCAGAAGTCGGCCGTGGCGAGTGCGCTCGTCCAGATGCGCTCCTCGGGAACGTGCAGCCCCGAGGCGCGCAGACGGGCCGCCAGGTCGCGCGGGGTGAAGATCGAGTTGTTCGTCAGCACCAGGTAGGGCGTGCCCTCGTCCTGCCACTGCTGGATCAGTTCGGCCGCGCCGGGCAGGGCGTGGTTCTCATGGACGAGCACGCCGTCCATGTCGGTCAGCCAGCATTCGACGTCTTCGCGTGCACCCATGGCGCTCACCTTAGCGAGGTGCCCTGACGACGAGGAGGCGCGGGTCGCCTCCACCCACCGCCTACCCTGGTCGGATGCCCCAGGACGAGTCCCCGACCCCGCCGAGCGACGAACCGACGCACGGGGTGGGGCCCTGGCCCGGCGGCGAGGAGGCCTGGCCCGAGGGGGACCACTTCGACCCCGAGCTGCTGCGCGAGGGTGACCGACGCAACGTGGTCGACCGCTACCGGTACTGGACGATGGAGGCCGTGGTGGCCGACATCGACGCGCACCGGCACGGCTTCCACGTCGCCGTCGAGAACTGGCAGCACGACATGAACATCGGGTCGATCGTCCGCAGCGCCAACGCCTTCGCCGCGGACACCGTGCACATCATCGGCCGTCGCCGGTGGAACAAGCGCGGGGCGATGGTCACCGACCGGTACCAGCACGTGCTGCACCACCCGGACGTCGAGACGTTCCTGGCGTGGGCCCGTGAGCAGCGCCTCCCCGTCCTCGCCGTCGACAACGTCGAGGGGTCCGTGCCGATCGAGACGTTCGACCTGCCCGAGCGCTGCGTCCTCGTCTTCGGGCAGGAGGGGCCGGGCCTGTCGCCCGACGCGCTCGCGGCGGCCGAGGCCGTGCTCGAGATCTCGCAGTTCGGCTCGACGCGCAGCATCAACGCGGCGGCGGCCGCCGCCGTGGTGATGCACTCGTGGGTCGTGCGTCACCGCTTCTGACCCTCGTGCCAGTCGACCGTTGACCTGACTCATATTTCACACCTATACTCTTGATGATCGGTCTGAGGGTCGATCACTTCCTGTCTCCCGAACAGAAGCGAGAGTGTTCCGTGCCGTCGTCCGCCCCGTCCCCCGCCGCCGACGGCTCCCGCTCGGCGCCCCGGGTCCTGCTCGTCGCGGCGCCGTTGATGGCCCGCAGCGGGGTCTACCGCTCGACCCACGACCTGGTCGCCGAAGCGCGGGGCCGGGGGCTCGACTGGCGGGCCGTCGTGGGACTGCGCCCGACGGCTCGCGGCACCGTCGCGACCACCCCCGGCGTCCGCGAGGTGACGGTGCACGCGCACGGGCGCGCGGTCGTCGACGAGGTCGCCGGTCTCGTGACGAGCGCCCCCGAGGCCGATGCCGCGGACGTCGTCGTCACGCTCGTCACGCAGAGCGACGTCGCCCTCGCCCGGCTGCGCCGTGACGGGTCCACGCCCTGGGTGGCGTGGGTCCGCGGACTGCCGTGGCCCGCTCCCGGTGAGCAGGCGCACCTCCGTCGGGTCGCCCTCCGCCTCGTCGAGGGTCGCGCCCTGCGCGGGGCCGACGACGTCTGGGCGACGACGCCGGTCCTCGCCGACGAGGTGGCGAGGGCGCGCCGTCCCCACCTCGTCCCGGCCGGCATCCGTCTCTCGGCCCGCAGCTCGTGGGGCGAGGCCGCCACGCCTCTCGTCTGGGCGGCCCGGTTCGACGTCGACAAGCGGCCTGCGGCGTTCGTCGAGCTCGCGGCACGTGCAGGCGTCCCCGGCCGCCTGCACGGGCAGGGTCCGCTCGAGGGCCGGCTCCGCGCCTCCTTGCCCGACGGAGTGACCATGCCGGGGTGGATCGACCCGGCGAGGCTGTGGGACGACGCCGGACTCTTCGTCGGCACGGCCTCGCGAGAGGCCTTCGGGCGCAGCGCCGTCGAGGCCGCCGCCGTGGGCGTGCCCGTCCTGCTGGGCGACAGCTACGGTGCCGCGCCGCTCCTCGTGACCGACCCCGATCTACGACGACGACTCGTCCTGCCCGTGGGTGAACCCGACCGGTGGCTGTCCGCCGTCCGTGACCTGACCGACGACCCCGCGTTGCGCCGGAGGGTCTCGGACCACGTCGCCGCCAATGCCTCGCTCCTGTCCGTCGGCGCGTCGGTCGACGCCGTGGTCGACCGTCTGTCCCGGCTGGGCCTCACGGCGGCCGCCCGATGAGCGGCTCGTCCGGCCGCCCGACCCGAGCGCCTCGCCCCGGGGCGGGTCCCCTCCGGGTCCTCCAGTACGGGGTGCACGACACGGGCTACCCCCGCAACGTCCGCGTGCGGGCCCATCTCGAACGGCAGCTCGGCGCGTCGGTCGTCGTCGCGCCGCGGTCGCGTGCCGCGGGTCGGCTGCGTCGCGCGACCGATGACGTCCGCTCGCTCGTCCGGGGAGCCCGGCGGGCCGACGTCGTGCTGCTCTCCGAGTTCCGGCTCAGTCACGCGCCGCTCGCCTGGCTCGTCGCCCGGCTGCACGGCGCCGCCCTCGTCGTCGACGGGTTCGTCGGGCTCCACGAGACCGCGGTCGACGACTGGCGGCGGGTCTCGGCGGCATCGCCCGCGGCCCTCCGGCTCCGTGTGCTCGACGCCACGGCCGTGAGGTGTTCGGATCTCTACCTGATCGACACCGAGCCCCGGGCCGCCGCGATCGTCCGGCGGCACGCCCCCTCGGCGGCGGTCCTCCCGCTCGCGGTCGGTGCCCCGGCCTGGGCCACCCGGCAGCCGCCCGCTCCGCCTCACGACGCCCTTCGGGTGCTGTACTACGGGGGTTACATCCCCCTCCACGGCGTCGACCTCGTCGTCGACGCCCTCGCTCTGGTCGGGGCGCGTCGCCGGGTCGAGGTCGTCCTCGTCGGCGACGGTCCCGCCCGCCGAGCCGTCGAGACGCGCGTCCGGCGAGCGGGCCTCGGCGACCGGTGCACCTTCGTCGACGCGGTGCCCGAGAGTGAACTCCTCGCCCACATCGCCCGGGCCGACGTCGTCCTCGGGGTCTTCGGCTCCTCGGCCAAGGCCCGCGGCGTCGTGGCGAACAAGGTCTGGCAGGGGCTGGCGTGCGGTCGGACCGTCGTCACCCAGCGATCGAGCGCCCTCGACGACATCGGACGCGAGGTGGGGGACCTGCTCGTCCAGACCGAGCCGGCCAGCGCCTCCTCGATCGCCGAGGCCCTGGTGGCGGCCCGATCGGCCGACGAGATCGAGGCGCCCCGCGACGTCGCCGTGCGCCTCGAGGCCCTGGTGCGGCGATCGTACGACCGGTTCACCGACCACCTGTCGGCCCTCGGCCCGGGTCGGCTCCGCTCGTGAGGCGACTCGGGCGCCAGGTCGGCCGTCTCGCCCTCCATCTGCTCGTGCCGGCCCTCAGCGCGGCCGCGCCGTTGGCCGTCATCCCCGCGGTGACCTCGACCCACGGGGCGTCGGGCTGGGCGGCGGTGGCCGTCGGCCTCTCCGTCGGCGTCGCCACGGCGGTCGTCGCCGAACTCGGGTGGGGCATCGTGGGCCCGCAACGCGTCGCCCGGGGCACCCGGCCACCCGCCGACCTCTTCGCCGCGGCAGCGGCCAGCAAGCTCGTCGCCACCGCGATCCTGCTGCCCGTCGCGGCGGCCGTCACGCTCGTGGTCGTGGTCGTGGACGAGCACCGCACTGCTGCCGCACTCGTCTCGGTAGGGGTCGCCCTCGGAGCGCTCAGCCCGACCTGGTATTTCATCGGCCTCGGGCGCCCGCTGTTGGTCCTCCTCGCCGAGACCGTGCCGCGCGTGTTGGTCTCGCTGGTGTCGGCCGTCGCGATCGCGGCCGGTGCACCGCTCGAGGTCTACGGCGCCGGCATGGTCGTCGCGGCCGTCGTCACCTTCGCGGTGTCGCCTCGTCTCGGCGGGGCCCGTCCGCCCGGAGCGCGTGACTTCCGCGCCGTCCCGGCCGTCGTGCGCTCCCAGCTCGTCCTCGTGGTCGGGCGGGGCGTGGCGACGACCTACAAGTCCCTGCCCGTGGCCTTGTTGGGCGTGGTCTCTCCCGGTTCCGTGGCCGGATTCGCGGCGGTGGACCGGCCGCTGCGCATGGGGCTGCAGGTCGTGTCCGCGATCCCCGACCGCCTCCAGACCTGGGTGGGCGTGCCCTCCGCCGAACTCGCGCATCGTCGCAGCCTGGGCTCCCTGGGGATGAACGCAGGGCTCGGTCTCGTCGTCGGGGTCGGTTTCGCGACGACCATGCCGTCCGTCGCCGGCGTCCTCTTCACGGGGACCGTCCCGGTGCCGCCCGGCCTCGCGGTGGCGGGCGGCGTGCTCATCGCCGTCGTCTGCGCGTCTCGTGGTGCCGGTCTCGCCCTGGTCAGTGCGGGGCGTCACGCCCAGACGACGACGGCGTCGATCGGCTCGGCCGCCGTCGGCGTTCCGGGAGTCCTCGTGCTCGGGGTCCACCTGGGCGCGCTGGGTGCCGTGTCGGCACTCGTCCTGGCCGAGACCGTGGGGCTCGTCGTCCAGCTCGTCGTCCTCGCGCGGGCGGGCCGAGCCGAGCCCGGGTCGCCGTTGGAGCCCATGACCGTGCCCGCCCCGGTCGATCCGTCGCATCCGCACCCTCGTGGGGAGGTCGAACGATGATCGTCGTCCTCGCCGGTGCCGTCGCGGCGGCCCTCGTCGCGTTCGTCGGCGGACTCCTCCTGCCGGCCGACCGGCGCCGGGGTGCGGCGCTCGTCGTCGCCTTCGTCGTCCTCGTCTCGACGACGTCGGGTTCCGCGCCCGACATCGTCCGACACGCCGCCGTGGCCGCTGCGGTCGGAGTCTCCGGGGCGGCACTCGTCTCGCCCCGGTCGTGGACCGTCGGCCGCCCTCGGGCCACGCTGGCGACGGCTGCGTTCTTCGCCCTCTCGATCGTCTGCGTGCTGGTGCTCGCCCCGTCGACGATCGTGCTCATGGCCGAGCTCGCGGCGATCGGGGTCGCGATCTCATGGCTCGTGGCGTCGTCGTCGTCCCGTGACGTCACGGTGTTCGTCCGCGGGCTCGTCGCGCTGGGACTCGTCCAGGTGGTGATGGGGGTGGTCGAGCTCACCGTCACGCACCGTCCGTTCCCCTTCGGGTACAAGGTCCTCGCGACGGGCCGATCGTTCGTCAGCGACAACAAGATCCTGCCCGGTGGTCTCGTCCGGGTCGAGGGCACCCTCGGGCACCCCATCCCGTATGCCGTGTTCCTCGCGGTCTGCCTGGTCCTCGTCCTCGTCGCGCGGCGGACCTTCCCCGTCTGGTTCCCGCCGGTCGCCGTCCTCGTGCTGTCGGCGGGCATCCTGCTGTCGGGAAGCCGAAGCGTCGTCGCCGCCGTCCTCCTCGCCATGACCTACGTCCTGATGACCTCCGAGGCACGGTCCCGGGCCACGAAGATCGTCCTGACGGGGCTCGCGGCCGTCGCGGGCGCCGCCGCCCTGGCGTCCGAGATCGTCGAGGCGGTCGGGACGCTCGTGACCTCGGGCTCGTACGAGAACAGGATGGGGGCGGTCCGGTCGGTGCCGGGCCTCCTCGGACGGCCCGTGCTCGAGGCGGTGGTCGGCAGCGGCTTCGGTAGCGAGCCCGAGCTGTACGCCCGTGGGCTCCTGCCCCAGGAGGGGTTCACGATCGTGGACAACCAGGTCGTGACGACGCTCGCCACGTTCGGCCTCGCCGGAGTCGCCTCGTTGGTCGCCGCGCTCGTGATCGGGTTCGTCCATGCCTCCCGCGTGGGGCGGGCGGTCCTCGTCGTGATGGTCGTCACGCTGTTCTCGTTCGACTACCTCGTCTGGTTCTCGACGTCCGCGATGCTCTGGGCCTTCTGCGCCTTGCAGGACCGTCCGGGCGACGACCGAGCCGCGATGGACCCGTCCGGGTCGCATCGGGCTCGCGACGACCGGGGTCGGGACGACCGCGTGCCGCACGCCTCGTCGGACCGGCCCGGTGTCGTCGGCGGCACCGTCACGGCAGTCCGCTGAGCCAGCGGGACCGTCGCCGACGCGTGGTCGTCCCTGCCGCGCGTTCATCCCGGCCCACGACGAAGCGCCTCGACGACATGGTCGTCGGGGCGCTTGGCCGCAGGCGGTCGGGGCGGAGTCAGGCTCTCAGGGCACGCCCGAGATAGGCGACGACGTCGTTCGTCGCGTCGACGATCTGGGCGGTCGACTTCGCGTACACGTCGGCTCCGAGCCCGAACGGGTCGACGACGTCGTCCTCGTCGGGCGTGACGAGGACGCCGGAGCCGCGGTGCGCCGCCGCGAGGGCGACGACCCGGTGCAGACGGCTGGCGGGGTCCGGGGCCGATGCGATCGCCTGAGCCGTCTCGTGGGGATCGACGAGACGGCTCAGGCGTGCGAACTCCCGCAGGGTGAAGGTCTTGCGGTTCGCCCTCGGTACCAACGACACGACGGCTCGGCGGTGCTCCCGGGCGAGCGCCAGGACGAGGGGAGCGGGGTCAACGACTTCGGCCGTGAGCTGACGGGCACGATGGGCCGACAGGTCCAGTCCGAGGGACTCGGCGGCCTGCAGGGTGGGGCGGGGAGGCGGTTCGCCCACCACAGCGGACGTCCCGAAGCTCTCGACGGCCGCCGAGGTGGCACTGCGCACGAGTTCGGCGGCCAGCGGTGAGCGGCAGATGTTCCCGGTGCACACCATCGCCAGGGGTGGGACGCTCATCGGGCCGCCGCCGAGGCAGGGGCCGGGTTCTCGGTCACCGAACCGTAGTAGCCCCCGTAGGCGCCGTACCCGTAGGCACCTAGGCCCTTCGTCGGGGCCATCGTGAGCACGACCCCCAGGGTGCGGCTGCCGATCTCGGAGACGGCGGCGAGGGCCTGCTTCAGCTGGTGGCGCGATGATCGCTGGGCGGCACTCACCACGATCACGCCACTCACGCAGCGGCTGAGGACGGCGGCGTCGGTCACCGGCAGCAGGGGCGGGGTGTCGATGATGACGAAGTCGTAGTCGACCTCGACCGTCGAGACGAGGCTCGCCATGGCGAGCGAGCCGAGCAGTTCGCTCGGGTTCGGGGGAACGGTGCCCGAGGGCAGCACGTGGAGGCCCAGGCGCCCCCACGGCTGCACGACGTCGACGAGTTCTGCCCGCCCGACGAGCAGGTCGGTCAGTCCGACCGCACCCTCGAGACCCATGACCTCGGCGACGCGGGGCCGGCGCAGGTCGGCGTCGACGAGAAGCACGGAGGCGCCGGTCTCGGCCAGGCAGACGGCCAGGTTCGCCGCCGTCGTCGACTTGCCCTCGCCGGGCATGGCCGACGTGACGATGAACGTGCGGCTGCGTCCTTCGAACGAGACGAACTGGAGGTTGGTGCGGAGGGCGCGGTAGGACTCGGCGAGGGGGCTGCGGGGATCGTTGTTGACGACCAGCGGGGCCGAGGAGGCTTCTGTGTGGAAGCCGATGCCACCGAGCAACGGCGCGTTCGTCACCCCCTCGACGTCGGCCTTGCTGCGGATGCGCGTGTCGAGGGTGTTGCGGAGGAGGGCCAGGGCCGTACCCGACAGGAGGCCCAGGCCGAGGGCCAGACCGATCCAGAGGACCGGCTTGGGGTTGGCCGGGCTCGTCGGCACGACGGGACCGTCGATGGACTCGACGGTGACCAGCCCGCTGCCGCCGCCCACAGGTTGTTCGAGCTGCTCTTCGACCACCGTCTCGAAGCTCGTGGCCACGGCGTCGGCGAGTCGTGCGGCCTGGGCGGGGTCACCGTCGGTGACCGAGATGTCGATCAAGGACGTGTTGACCGGGCTGGAGGCCGAGATCTTCGAGGCGAGCCCGGCCGGCGTGGTGTCGAGCCCGAGATCGGCGATGACGGGTTCGAGCACCCGACCCGACGTGACGACGGACACGTAGGAGCGCACCTTGGCCTGCGCGGCGCTGCTGCCCTGGACGAGGTCGCCGGCGTCCGACGAGCCGATCGACGAGACCGAGACGAAGAGCTGGGTCGACGACGAGTACGACTTCGCCGTCGCGAGTGACGCGGTCGCCCCGAGCAGCACGGCGCTCAGGGTCACGACGACGATGAGGACCCACCGCGTCCGGACGACGGTGATGAAGGTCTTGAGTTCCATGGAGTTCTTCCCTGCTGAACGGCGTGGTGTCGGGTCGGGGACTGATCGGGTCTAGGACGGTCGACGGGCCGGCAGGCGGAGCGCGTCGCGGACGACATCGGCCTTCTGCCGCCACGTGGCGTCGGGAGGGATGGCACCGGGGAGCCGAGGCACCCGCCCGTCGGAGCTCGCGGCGAGTGCGGCGAGGACCGAGGCGTGCTCGGCGGTGTCGGCGACCGTCACGCCGTCCAGGCCGCGCGCCTCGATGCCGCAGACGGCCGTGCTGAGGACGGGCAGACCCGCCGCGCGGTACTCGTAGGTCTTGATGACGTCGCCGCCGACCTCGCGCTCGCCGACGTGGTGGGGCACCCAGCCGACGTCGAAGGTCTGCAGCAGGGCCGGCACGCGGTCGTAGTGCACGTCGCCCAGCAGGGTGACGTTGGGCGAATCGGCCAGTACCCCGTACTCGGCGTCCAGTACGGGGCCGGCGAACACGAACGACACGTGGGGCAGGGCGGTGACGGTCGTCAGGATGCCGTCGAGGTCGAGCCTCCGCCCGATCTTGCCCACGTAGCCGACGGTGGTCGGGCCGGTCGCCCGGCTCGTGCCGTCGAAGCGGTGGGGGTCGCATCCGTTGGGCAGCAGGACGACGTCGGCGCGTCCGTGCCGCCGGGCGAGGGCGGCGGTGCCCGCGCCGTTGGCCGTGACGACGTCGGCGCGGGCGAAGGCGGCGGCGTAGGCCTCGTCGACCTCGGCACGGATGCTCTCGAAGGCGTAGTGCTTGCTCCAGTCGTCGAGCAGGTCGAGGACGACCCGCCGGCGACCGGCGAAGGGATTGGCCGCGACCGGGGCGACGGCGGCGAAGGGGTTCCAGACGAGGGCCGGCACGGATGCCGCCGACGGCGGCAACGAGGGGTAGGCGCGGGCGGACGCGACCCACCATCGTCGTCGATCGCGCGGATCGGGTGCTCGGAGCGTGATCGCGTCGACCGACCGGGTGCCGGCGGCCGGTGCCCCGATCGGGCGACGGCGCGCGATCGAGGTCACCAGGGGCTCCGGCCTCGAGACGACGGTCACCCCGCCACGGGCCGCGAGGTCGTGACCGAGCCACTCGATCAGGTGACCGTCCCGGGTGCGGTAACCCTCGTCGAGCAGCTTGCGCTGGCCGTGCATCGGGTACGCCAGGAGGGCGGGGGAGTCGAGGGCGGCGCGGCGCGTTCGGGTCGTGGGCACGGTGGTCTTTCGTCGAGAGCTCACGGGCACCGTGGCGCCCGACACAGCCGATAGCCGTGTGTGATATCTCAGTATTGCACGACGAAACGAGTTATACCAGGGTCCGGACGGTCCCCGGGACGGGCGTCGGGGATGATGGGGGGATGACCTCAACGAACCTGCTCGGCGTGCCCGAGACCCGCCTGCCCGCCGAACCCGACGTCGTCGCCGACCTCGAGACGCTGACGACGGCCGAGGTCGTCGTCGCCCACCCCACGTCGTCGCTCGCCTGGGCCCTGCTCAGCGACGAGGCCGACGCCCGCGGCGCCCGGCTCGAGGCCTACGCCTATGCCCGGGTCGGCTACCACCGCGGGCTCGACGCCCTGCGCAAGGCGGGGTGGCGCGGGCAGGGCCCCGTGCCGTGGTCGCACGAGCCCAACCGGGGCGTGCTGCGGTCCCTCTTCGCCCTCCGTCGAGGTGCGGCCGCCATCGGCGAGGTCGACGAGGTCGAACGTCTGACGACGTTCCTCGCCGACGCCGATCCGAGCGTGCTGCCGACGCTCGAGGCGCAGGCGGGCTGACCGGGGCGACCGTCTCGGGAGCGCAGGAGGCGCGGGTCACCCGACCCGCGCCTCCTGCGTTCCCGGCGTCGGCCGGTCTCAGCCGATCAGCGAGGGCCGCAGGTCGCGCAACGTCCGCGCCCGCGTCATGCGGGAGGTCGCCACCCAGCTCAGCACGAGCGCTCCGAGCAGCCAGGCCGCCAGGACGCCGGCGTCGCCCCAGGCCGCGGCCGAGCTGCCGCCGTACATGACCTGGCGCAGACCGTCGGTGGCGTAGCTCATCGGCAGCACGAAGTGCAGGGCCGCGAGCGGGGCGGGCAGGGTCTGCCACGGGAACGTGCCACCGGCCGTGACGAGCTGCACGACCATCAGCACGAGGCCGAGGAACTGCCCGACGCTGCCGAGCCAGACGTTGAGCGTCATGATGATCGCCGCGAACGCCGCCGAGGCGAGGGCCATCAGCCCGATCATGCCGAGCGGGTGGGCGACCTCGAAGCCGAGCGCCTGGGTGACGATGACGTAGAGCGCCACCATCTGGACGACGCCGAGCACGACCGGGGCCAACCAGCCGGCCAGCGAGATGCGCACCGGGGCCTTGACGGCCGTGATGGCCCGCTTCGAGATCGGCTTCACGATCAGGAACAGCGCGTACATGCCGATCCAGGCCGCGAGGCTGATGAAGAACGGCGCGAGTCCCGCGCCGTAGGTGCCGGCGCTCGTGAGGGCGGCGTCCTTGACCGCGACCGGGTCGCTGATGGCGCTCGCCTGGTCGTCGCGCGTCCGGTCGGTGCTCGCGGGGATCTCGCCGAGTCCGCTCTGCAGTCCGTCGCGGAGCTGGGTGGTGCCGGTGTCGAGGCTGACGACGCCGTCGCGCAGCGAGGTCGACCCGCTGCTCAGGGTGTCGAGACCGGTCGCGAGGGTCGAGGCGCCCGTGGCGGCGCTCGCCGCGCCCGTGGCCAGTTGCGACGAGCCGGTCGCGGCCGACGAGATGCCCTGGGTCAGGGCCGGTGTGGCGGCGGCCAGGGTCGCGGCCCCGGTCGAGACCTGGTCGGCCCCCGTGGCGAGCTGCCCCACCTGGGTGTTCAGCCCCTGGATCTGGGTGTTCGCGTCCTGGAGGGCGGTGGTCAGCGACGCGGTCGCGGGGGCGAAGGTCGCGGCGATCTGCTGGATCTGCTCGTCGGTGTAACCCTGCTGGCGCAGGGCTTCGGCGATCTGCTGCTGCGCCTGCTGCTGCGCGGCGGGCAGGCCGGCCGCGGCCGTCGCGCTCGTCGCGGCCGCGTCGGCCACGCCGGTGGCCAGGGCATCGTTGCCGGCCGCCACCTGGGCGGCACCGTCCGCCAGGGTCTGGGTCTGCGCGGGCAGGTCCGTCGTCTGGGTCTTCAGCGTCTGCAATCCCGTGTCCAGCGCGGACGCCCCCGAGCTGAGCTGGCTCGTCCCGTCGGCGAGGGTGTGGGCCCCGGTCGCCGCGTCGGCCGCACCGTCGGCCAGCTGGTTCGCGCCGGCGACGGCCGAACCGGTGCCGGCGACGAGCTCGTTGGCCCCGTCGACCGCGCTGCCCAGGTTCGTGCGCACGTCGGCCAGGCCGACCAGCAGGCGGCCCGCCGCCTCCTTGCCGACCTTCTCGGTGACCGAGGCCCGGATGGTCTTCGCCGCCTGCTCGGCGATCGTGGACGAGAGGTAGCTGTTGACGTCGCTGGTCGCGAGGGTGATCTGGGCCCGCTTCGGGTCGTCGCCGCTCGCCGAGGTGAGGTCGTCGCTGAAGCCCTTCGGGATCGTGAAGGTGAAGTCGTAGGTCTGGTCGCGCAGCCCCGCTGCGGCCTGGGCGGCCGAGACGACGTGCCAGTCGAAGTCGCCGCCGTCGGTGATCTGGTCGGTGACCTCGTCGCCGTAGTTCACCGTCTCGCCGTCGACCGTGGTGCCCGCGTCGGTGTTGACGAGGGCGGCCGGGATCTGGTCGAGCTTGGCGTAGGGGTCCTGGTTGGCCCAGAGGTACAGGCCGCCGTAGAGCAGCGGCACGGTCATCAGCGCGACGAGTGCCAGGCGGGCGAGCGGGGTGGCGGTGAGGCGCTGCAGCTCGGAACGGACGAGGGCGTAGATCTTCACGGCTGGTCGCTTTCGACGGAGGTGTCGGGGGTGGTGGCGACCGCGGTGTCGTCGGGGGAGGAAGGAGGCGCGGTGTCGGTCTCGGGTACGGCGTCGGTCCCGGCCGCGGCGGCCGGGGCGAACTCGGGCGTGGGCAGCGACTCGATCGTCGCGAGGGCCGCGAACCCGGTGATGGTCAACACGGTGTAGTCGCGGCCGACGAGGTCGTGGACGACCGAGAGCCAGGCGGCGACGTCGCCTCCGTGTCGTTCGGGGGTAGTCACGACCAGCCCGCGCACCTCCGGGCGCAGCACCGCCAACTCGCAGAGCAGGCGGACGCGCAGCTCGGTGGGCAGGGCGCTCAGGCGGGTCCGCTCGTGCTCGTCCAGCCCGATCTCCTCGAGCAGCAGACGAGCCGAGGCCTTGTCGGCGCGGAGCCCGGCGAGGGCGAGCTCTTCGCGGGCGACCTGGACGACCGTGAGGGCCGCGAACGGTTCGGCGACGGTGGGGGTGTCGACGAGGGCGAAGGAGGCGCGGATCGCCGCGTCGTCCGCCCGACCGTCGATCGTCACCCGTCCGGTCTCGGGGCGCATGCGGCCCCCCGCGACGAGTGACGCCAGGGTGGGCGCGTTCTCGGTCTCGACCGCGACGAAGCCCGGGACCCAGCGGTCGGCGACCGCGCTGAGCCGGGGGAGTGCCGCGCCGGGGCCGTCGCCGATCGCGACGTCGTGCAGTTCGAGTCTCATGCGGGTTCTCCGGTCGGGGGCATCGAGGAGGCGCCGGTCGCCTGTTCGGGAGGGAGCGCGAGTTCGGGGGCGGTCGCGACGAGGTCGCCGGCGGTGCGCCAGTCGAGGCCGACGACGCCGAGCACCGCGAGCATGACCAGTCGGTGGCCCTCGGAGCGGCTGAGCCGCTGCGTCGTGGCCTCGTCGAGCACCGACAGAGCGGCGCCCTCGACGAGGTGCGCGAGCGTGCGCGGAGCGATGTCGTCGCGCATGCGTCCGGACTCGACGCCGCGCCGCACGACGTCGCGCACGGCCTTCCGCAGCGGGGCGAGGGCCTCACCGACCTCGTGGGCCATGGGGCCGCGCACGGTCAGCTGGGCCATGACCCGCACGTGCTCGACCTCGGCCCAGAGCAGGGCGGCCAGGGAGGCGAGCTGCACGACCGGGTCCGCGATCGGGGCGGGTCGAGCGGCGACGGCGATGCGGG
Organism: Frigoribacterium sp. 2355; assembly: GCF_054060695.1. Classification (NCBI taxonomy): domain Bacteria; kingdom Bacillati; phylum Actinomycetota; class Actinomycetes; order Micrococcales; family Microbacteriaceae; genus Frigoribacterium; species Frigoribacterium sp. 2355. Next base: position 94,806 of record NZ_JBSSDL010000009.1, read on the forward strand.
CGGCGCCTCGGAGGCTGACCTCGCGCACCAGGTCGTCCCGCGTGGCGAAGTGGCCGTAGACCGATCGACGCGACAGGCCCGCCTCGGCGGCGATGGCCTCGAGCGACACCGACGGGTCGCGGTTGAGCAGCAATGCCGCGGCGGAGATCAGCGCATCGCGGTTCGCGGTGGCATCTCGGCGTGGCGCCCGGGTGGCGCGGACGAGGGGATCGGCGGCAGGCATGCCCTGATCGTACGATCTTGCACACCTTTGTGCAACTTATCTCGGCACCGCGGTCGTCGGTCAGCGCGAGCGGGGCAGGGTCGCTCGCAGCGCCTCCTCGTAGGCGTCGCAGACGGACTGCCAGGTGTAGGCGTCCGCGGCGCGAGCGAGTGCCGCCGCGCTGAGGCGCTCCTGCTCGGTCGGATCGTCGAGCAGCGCGGTGACGGCGGCGGCGATGGCGGCGGGCTCGGGCGCCACCAGGGTGCCGGCTCCGTCGAGCACCTCGCGGTTGTAGACGGTGTCGCGCGCGACGACGGGCGCGCCCGCGAACATCGCCTGAACCAGCGCCGGGTTCGTGCCGCCGACGCTGTGGCCGTGGAAGTAGGCCCCGGCGTGCTGCCAGAGGGCGTGCAGACGGTCGTCGTCGCTGACGTGGCCGAGCCAGGTCACGCGGTCGTTCGCCTCGGCCAGTCCGCGCACGAGCTCGTCGAGTTCGCCGCCGTAGCCGGTCGAGCCGACGATGACCACGTCGTGCCGCTCGGCGATCGAGCGAGCCGCCTCGACGAACTCGACGACGGTGTTCTCGGGCACGAAGCGCGCGACGACCAGGGCGTACCCGCGGTGTCGCTGGCCCGGCTCGACCGGCAGGTCGCGGACCGGGTCGCCGCCGTAGGGGATGAACCGGCCGTCCACGCCGAAGTCGGCCTGCCAGCGCCGGACGATCTCGCGGGCGTCGCAGATCAGCCCGTTCGCGAATCGCGCGCTGGCCTTGGCTCCGAGACGGAACACCGTCTTCGCCGCGCGTCCCCACTTGGCACGCTCCCACTCGATGCCGTCGACGTTGACCAGGACGGGGATGCCGCGCAGCCTGAGCAAGGGCAGCCAGAAGCCGTTGGCCACGTTCATGACGAGGGCCGCGTCGGGCCGGCGCACGAGGGCGTCCAGCACGGCGGTGAGGCCGTAGCTCAGGGTGCTGAGCGATTTGCTCTCGACGCCCTTCGTCAGGCGGGAGGTGACCCGACGGTCGCGGGCGGGGTCGTCGTCGCGGGTCGACCCGTCGCGACCGTAGACCGTGACGTCCCAGCCGGCGTCGACCAGGGCGGGGGCGATCCGGCGCACCGCGGTCTCGAACCCGCCGTAGTAGCTGGGGTAGCCGCGGGTGCCGATGACGGCGACCGACGGTCGATCGGTCGCCGAGCGGCGGGGGCGCAAGGGGCGGGCAGTCATCGAGGTCGATCCGTTCGGCCGGTCTTCAGAGCAATGCTCGTAATATACCGGATTCCTGCCCCCTGCTGGTGCCGCCGGGTCGGCCGCCCGACGGGACGGGGCGCGTCGGCGCTCGCGATGCGAACGCCGACGCGCCGGGCTCTAGCCCCGAGCGCCCATCAGGTGCTCGAGGGCGAGCTGCTGCAACCGCACGAAGCCGTACCCGTGTCCACCGAAGTGGGCGTCGGCGTCGAAGTCCTCGTAGGAGGCGCGGTCGGCGAGCAACTGCTCGTAGCCTTCACCGTCGGCGAGGGTGTTCACCGAGAGCTCGGCGACCTGGCTGGCGGCCAGGGCCTCCTGCACCTCGGGGTCGGCGCGGAAGGCCTGCGCGCGCTCCTTGAGGAGCAGGTACATCCGCATGTTGGCAGCCGCGGACTCCCACACGCCGTCGATCGTCTCGGTGCGCGAGGGCTTGTAGTCGAAGTGACGCGGGCCGTCGTAGGTCGGTCCGCCCTGGGGCGAGCCGTGCTCGAGCAGGTCGACGAGCGAGAAGGCGTTCTGGAGGTCGCCGTGGCCGAACACGAGGTCCTGGTCGTACTTGATGCCGCGCTGGCCGTTGAGGTCGATGTGGAAGAGCTTGCCCTGGTAGAGCGCCTGGGCGATGCCGGCCGTGAAGTTCAGTCCGGCCATCTGCTCGTGACCGACCTCGGGGTTCACGCCGGCCATCTCGGGGTGCTCGAGCGTCTCGATGAACGCGATGGCGTGACCGAGGGTCGGCAGCAGGATGTCGCCGCGGGGCTCGTTGGGCTTGGGCTCGATGGCGAAGCGCAGGTCGTAGCCCTTGTCGAGCACGTACTGCGAGAGCATGTCGACGCCCTCCTTGTAGCGCGAGAGGGCGGCCTGCACGTCCTTCGCGCTGTCGTACTCGGCACCCTCGCGACCACCCCACATGACGAAGGTCTTCGCGCCGAGCTCGGCGGCGAGGTCGATGTTGCGGAGCACCTTGCGCAGGGCGAAACGTCGCACGCCGCGGTCGTTCGAGGTGAAGCCGCCGTCCTTGAAGACGGGGGCGCTGAAGAGGTTCGTCGTGACCATGGGCACGACGATGCCGGTCGCGTCGAGGGCGCCCTTCAGGCGGTCGATCTGCTTCTGGCGCTCGGCGTCGGTCGAGCCGAAGGCGAACAGGTCGTCGTCGTGGAAGGTCAGGCCGTACGCGCCGAGGCGGTCGAGGTTCTCGACGGCCTCGACGACGTCGAGCTGCGGGCGGGTCGGGCCGCCGAAGGGGTCCGAGCCGTTGTAGCCGATCGTCCAGAGGCCGAACGAGAACTTGTCTTCGCGGGTGGGGGTGGTGGACATCGGTGTCCCTTCCAGGGTCGAGCGGTCGGTCGCGTGGGGCGATCCCGCCCCGACGCGAATGTTGTGAGCCTCAACATATCCCGTCTTTCGTCGGCGCGGAAGAGGTCGGAGCCATTTGTCGCGGGCTCCCACAAAAGACTTGCGCGCCCCGTCGCAGCTGACGTAGTGTCTCGACCCGCGGCAGTCGAAGCGCTTCCGCACCCGTTCGGCAATCGACAGCGAGGTCATCATGACGACGATCCACGACGTGGCCCAGGCCGCCGGTGTGTCGATCTCGACGGTCTCGTACGCCCTGTCCGGCAAGCGGTCGATCGCGGCGTCGACCCGGCAGCGGGTCACCGACGCCGTCGAGCGGCTCGGCTACCGGCCGCATGCGGGAGCCCGCATGCTCGCCGGTGCCCGGACCAACATCCTGGCGCTCAGCGCGCCGATCCGGCCCGACAACCACCAGCCCACCCAGATGCGGTTCGTCACCGCCGTCGTCGAGGCGGCCCGTCGTCGGGACTACGACGTGTTGCTCCTCGCCACCGACGACGAGGTGTCCGGCATCCGGCGCGTGGCCTCGAGCTCGCTCGTCGACGGCGTCGTCGCGATCGGCGTCGCGACCGTCGACGAGCGCGTCGACCTCGTGCGCGAACTCGACCTGCCGGCCGGGTTCATCGGCATCCCGCAGGGCGTCGACGACCTCGCCTGCATCGACCTCGACTTCGCGGCCGCAGCCGCCGAGAGCGTCGACCGTCTGGCCGACGCCGGGCACCGGACGATCGGCGTCATCGGTCACCCGGCCTCATACGGCGAGCGCGACACCGGCTTCATCCGGCGCTTCGACGACGCCTTCGCGGGCCGGGCGGACAGCCGCGGCGTCGAGACGCTGACCGTGGCGGCGGACCTCGGGCGGGCGTCGGCCGTCCGGGCGTTCGACGACCTCCGCGAGAGGCTGCCCGGCATGACCGCGCTCGTGCTGCACTGCAGCGAGCCCACCGCCGAGGCCGTCCTCCAGCGCGTCCGCCGCCTCGGGCTCGAGATCCCCCGCGACCTCTCGGTGCTGGCGGCGTGTGCCAGCTACCCCGCCGACGAGTTCGAGCCGGCCCTCGACACCATCCCGCTGCCGATCGACGAGATGTGCTCGCGGGCGGTCGGGGCCGCCTTCGAGCGGATCGACGGTCGTCTCGACACGGGCGTCGAGTTGATCGCGCCCACCTACCTGGCGAAGGGCTCGGTCTCCGGGCCGGCCCGCGCCTCCTGAACCCCCACCGACCGCACCAACGCACCACCGCACCACCGTCATCCGACGGCCAGATCACATCGCTCCACGCCGATCGTCGAAACGCTTCGACGATCGGCACGGGGCCTCTACGAGGAGGTAGACACATGAAGAAACGACGCATCGTCGCCGTCGGGACGGCCCTCGCGGCCACCGCGGCGCTGCTGACCGGGTGCTCGGCAGGCAGCTCGGGGTCCTCCGACCCCGACGTGCTGAAGCTCTGGCACTTCGAGAGCGAGACCAGCGCCATGGGCATCGCCTGGGACCAGGCGATCACGACCTTCGAGGAAGAGACGGGTGCGAAGGTCGAGTTCGAGGAGAAGAGCTTCGAGCAGATCCGCTCGACCGCGAGCCAGGTGCTCAACTCGAACGAGGCGCCCGACATCCTCGAGTACAACAAGGGCAACGCCACGGCGGGCCTGCTCGCGAGCCAGGGGCTGCTCGCGAACCTCGACGACGCCGTCGACGAGTACGGCTGGGACGACGACCTCGCCCCGTCGATCGCGACGACCTCGAAGTACGACGAGAAGGGCGTCATGGGCTCGGGCAGCTGGTACGGCATCCCGAACTACGGCGAGTACGTCGAGGTGTTCTACAACAAGGACGCCTTCGCCGAGCAGGGCATCGCGGTGCCCACGACGTACGACGAGTTCGAGACGGCCCTGCAGACCTTCGCCGACGCCGGCATCACGCCGCTCGCCGAGGCCGGTGGCGAGTACCCGCTCGGGCAGTTGTTCTACCAGCTGGCCCTCTCGAAGGCCGACCGTTCGTTCGTCGACGACTACCAACTCTACGAGGGCGACGTCGACTGGCAGGGCCCCGAGCTGACCTACGCCGCCGACAAGCTGAAGGAGTACGTCGACAACGGCTGGATCTCGAAGGACGTCACCGGCATCAAGGCCGAGGACATGGGCACGACCTTCATGAGCGGCGGGGCGCCGATCATGGTCTCCGGCAGCTGGTGGGCCGGGCGGGTCGCCGACGAGGCGACCTTCGACTGGGGCACGTTCCTGTTCCCCGGAAGCGACATGGCACCCGGGTCGGGCGGCAACCTCTGGGTCGTCCCCGAGAACGCGGCCAACAAGGACCTCGCGTACGAGTTCATCGACATCACGATGCGCCCCGAGATCCAGAACCTCATCGGCAACAACGGCGGCGTGCCGGTCAAGGCCGACCCGGCCGACATCACCGACCCGAAGAGCCAGGAGCTGATCGCGAACTTCAACACCCTGCTCGACCGCGACGGCCTGGCGTTCTACCCGGACTGGCCCACGCCGACCTTCTACGACCAGCTGGTCGCCGGCACCCAGGAGCTCGTCAACGGCACCACCACGCCGGACGAGATGCTCACCACCCTGGGCGACCAGTACCAGAGCGGCGTCGACGACATCACCGGGAAGTAGCCGTGACCTCCCTCGACACCCGCCCCGGTGCCAGGGAGGCGCGCCCCCGTCGCGAGGGCCGACGCACGTCGTCGGCCCTCCCGCCGGAGGAGAGCCTCCTGCCCGGAGCCCGCCGCGCGGGCTTCTGGCTGTACCTGATCCCCGGCTTCGTGCTGTTCGCGGTCGTGATCCTGGTCCCGCTGATCTGGAACGTCTACCTCAGCTTCACCGACTACCGGGGCATCCGCCCGCCGACCTGGGCGGGGCTCGACAACTGGCGCGAGCTGATGAGCGACGACCGCTTCTGGACGTCCTTCCTCAACAGCGTCTTCCTCATCATCGCCATGGTGGTGGTCCCCACCGTGCTGGGCCTCCTGCTCGCCGCGATGCTGTTCGACCTGATCGGCCGGAAGTTCGGCGGCCGTCTGGCGTCGTTCCTGCGGGCGACCTACTACCTGCCGCAGATCCTGCCCGTGGCCATCGCCGCGATCGTCATCGGTTGGATACTCCGACCCGAGAACGGCGCGCTCAACACCGTCCTCGACGCGGTGGGGCTGGGCGCCCTGCAGCACAACTGGCTCGGCAGCCCCGACACCGCGCTGCTCAGCATCATGGTGGTGATGGTCTGGGTGCAGCTCGGCTATCCCGTCGTCATCTTCATGGCCGCACTGCAACGGGTCGACCCCGAGCTGTACGAGGCCGCCGAACTCGACGGCGCAGGCTGGTTCCAGCGGTTCCGGGCGATCACCGTGAGCATCATCCGCCCCGAGATCTTCGTCGTCGTGCTCACCTGCACGATCGCCGCGCTGAAGGTGTTCGGACCGATCTACGCCCTGACCCGCGGCGGCCCCGGCGACTCGACGATCGTGCCGAGCTACTACGCGTACAGCGAGTTCTTCCAGAGCCAGCAGGTCGGCTACGGCGCGACCATCGCGACGGCGCTGACGCTCGTCATCGTCGTCATCACCGTCTTCTTCATCCGGGCACAGAACCGGGTCGAACGAGCAGAGAGGGAACGCTGATGGCCACGACCGTCGTGCCGCCGGTGAAAGACGACCGCATCCGTCCTGCGGTGCCCAGCCCGCGCCTCTCGAAGGCCAGGCAACGGGGGCGCAAGAAGACGGCCACCGACTGGCTGATCCTCGCCGCGGCGATCGCCTTCGGCGTGCTGATCGCCCTGCCGTTCCTGTTGATCCTGGTCAACTCGTTCAAGTCGCCCGCCGACTACACGACCGGAGGGCCGCTCAGCCTGCCGACGTCGCTGTACTTCGACGGCCTCGTCGACTTCTGGAACCGCGTCGAGTTCCCGGCCAAGCTCTGGAACAGCTTCGTGATCGCCGGGTTGGTGGCCCTGTTCGCCGTGGTCATCTCGGTGTTCAACGCCTACGCGCTCGGCATCGGCCGGGTGCGCGGTCGCACCTGGATCATCGTGCTGTTCCTGCTCGCGAACATGCTGCCCCAGGAGGCCCTGCTCTACCCGCTGTACTTCATGTTCAAGCAGGTGGGCCTCTACGACAACATCTGGGCGGTCATCATCATCTTCACGGTGATCCAGAGCGCCTTCGGCACCTACCTGCTGTCGAGCGTGTACGGCACGTTCCCGAAAGAGGTCCTCGAGGCGGCGTCGCTCGACGGGGCGAGTCGGTGGCAGATCCTCTGGCGGGTCATCGTGCCGATCAGTCGGCCGACCCTTTCGGTGCTCGCGATCTTCTTCTTCATCTGGACGTGGAACGAGTTCCTCATCCCGCTCACCTTCCTCGTGTCCAACGGCAACCAGACGGTCCCCGTCGCCATCACCGCCCTGCAGGGCGACCGGCTGATGGACGTCACCACGACGAGCGCCTCGGCCCTGCTCGGGTTGATCCCCACGCTCGTCTTCTTCCTGATCTTCCAGCGCACCCTGACCCGCGGCATCACGGCCGGCGCGGTCAAGTGACGCGTTCCACCCCGAAAGGCTCCACATGAAGTTCACCGACGGTTTCTGGCAGATCCGCCCGGGGGTCGAGTCCCTCTTCGCCCAGGAGGCCCACGACGTCGAGCCCCGGGCGGACGGACGCTCGATCGAGGTCACCGCACCCACCAAGGTGATCGGCTCGCGGGGTGACACCCTCAACCGCCCGACGCTCACGATCGCGCTGAGTTCGCCGATGGAGGGCGTGATCGCCGTCGACGTCACGCACTTCGCCGGTGGTCGTGACGAGATCGGGTTCGACCTGGTGGGCTCCGAGGGCGGCCCCGCCGGAGTCGGGGTCGTCGAGACGAGCGAAGGAGGCGCGACCCTGACCTCGGGACGCCTCACCGCCACGGTCGGTCGCGGAGCGCCGTTCGAGCTGACGTTCCGCGACGGCGACACCGTGCTCACCCGGTCGGGCCACAAGTCGGTCGGCTACCACCGGGTAGCCGCGGACGCCCAGGTCGACGGGGCGATGCTCGGCAACGCCCGGGCCGGCACCGGACGCGTCCTCGCGCCGAGCTACGTCTCGCAGCAACTCTCGCTGGGCGTCGGCGAGCTCGTCTACGGCCTCGGCGAGCGGTTCGGCCCGCTGGTCAAGAACGGCCAGACGGTCGACGTGTGGAACGCCGACGGTGGCACGTCGAGCGAGCAGGCCTACAAGAACGTCCCGTTCTACGTCACGAACCGCGGGTACGGCGTCCTGGTCGACCACCCGGGTCACGTCTCGTACGAGATCGGCTCCGAGTCGGTCGAGCGGGTGCAGTTCTCGGTGGCGGGCGAGACCCTGCGCTACCTGGTGATCGCCGGCCCGACGCCCGCCGACGTGCTCGACCGGTACACGCGCCTGACCGGTCGGCCGGCCCACGTGCCGGCCTGGTCGTACGGTCTCTGGTTGTCGACGTCGTTCACGACCGACTACGACGAGGCGACGGTCACGGGCTTCGTCGACGAGATGGCCCGCCGCGACATGCCGATCAGCGTGTTCCACTTCGACTGCTTCTGGATGCGCGAGTTCCAGTGGTGCGACTTCGAGTGGGACCCCCGCGTGTTCCCCGACCCCGAGGGCATGCTCGCCCGGCTGCACGAGCGCGACCTGCGCGTCTGCGTCTGGATCAACCCGTACATCGGTCAGCGCTCGGCACTGTTCCGCGAGGCGGCCGAGGCCGGTTACCTCGTGCGGAACCCCGACGGCAGCGTCTGGCAGTGGGACCTCTGGCAGGCCGGCATGGGCCTGGTCGACTTCACGAACCCCGAGGCGACGGCCTGGTTCCAGGGGCACCTGCGTCGGCTGCAGGCCCAGGGGGTCGACGCGTTCAAGACCGACTTCGGCGAGCGCATCCCCACCGACGTCGTCTGGCACGACGGCTCCGACCCCGAGCGCATGCACAACTGGTACACGCAGCTCTACAACCAGGCGGTCTTCGAAGTGCTCGAGGAGGTGCGCGGCGAGGGCGACGCCGTCGTCTTCGCCCGCTCGGCGACGACGGGCGGTCAGGCGCTTCCCGTGCACTGGGGTGGCGACTCGACGTCCACCTTCGAGTCGATGGCCGAGACCCTCCGCGGCGGACTCTCCCTGGCCATGAGCGGCTTCTCGTTCTGGAGCCACGACATCGGCGGCTTCGAGGGGACTCCCGACGCCGAGGTCTACAAGCGGTGGACGGCCTTCGGCCTGCTGTCGAGCCACAGCCGGTTCCACGGCAGCTCGTCGTACCGGGTGCCGTGGGCCTTCGACGACGAGGCCGTCGAGGTCACCCGCCGCTTCACGAAGCTGAAGCTGTCCCTCATGCCCTACCTCTACGCCGCCGGGCTCGCGTCGTCGCGCTCGGGACTGCCGGTCATGCGTCCGATGGCCCTGGCCTTCCCCGGCGACCGCGGCGCCGCCCACGTCGATACGCAGTACCTGCTCGGAGACGACCTGCTGGTCGCACCGGTCTTCTCGGCCGACGGCACCGTCGAGGTCTACCTGCCGGCGGGGCGCTGGACGAACTGGTTCACCGGCGAGGTCGTCGACGCGGGGTCCGGGACGTGGCGCACCGAGCGACACGACGTCATGAGCCTGCCGCTCTACGTGCGCGAGGGGGCGGTGATCCCGATCGGAGCGCGGGACGACCGGCCCGACCACGACTACCTCGACGGTCTCGTGCTGAGGGTGTTCCCCGGGGGTGAAGGCACCCGCTCGATCACGGTGACCACGCCCACCGGCGAGTCCGCCGACTTCGTCGTCACGCGGTCAGGAGGCGCGGTGTCGGTCGACACCGCCGCCACCGGCTGGCGGGTCGACGAGGTCTGACGCCGGGGCCGGCGGGCGGCTCCGGGACGGGCGGCGTGGCGCCCTCGACGCGCCGCCCGTCGAGGTCGAGGTAGCCTCGACCGACGAAGGGGCGGGGGCGTGACGACTCAGCAGGGCGACCGTGACAGCGCGGCAGCGGCTCCCGACCTCGGTGCGCGGTTCGACCGGGTCCGGCGGGACAACCTCGCGACGGTGCTCGGCATCGTCCACACCGACGGGGCCGCGTCGCGGTCGGCCCTCACGCAGGCGACCGGGCTCAACCGGTCGACGATCGCGGCGCTCGTGGGTGAACTCGTCGACCGGGGGCTCGTCGTCGAGACCGACCCGGTCGGCACCAACCGGGTCGGGCGGCCCAGCCCGGTCGTGGCGCCGGACCCCCGTGTCGTCGTCATCGCGGTCAACCCCGAGATCGACGCCGTCACGGTCGGGGTCGTCGGGCTCGACGGCGTCGTGCAGCATCGCGTCCGTCGCGAGACCGACGGGGTGCCCAGCGCACCCCGGGCCGCGGCGCTCGCCGCCGAGGTGATCGCCGGGCTCCGAACCGGCGCGCTGTCTCCCGACGCGCGGGTGCTCGGGGTGGGTCTCGCGGTCCCCGGCCTGGTCGGCTCCGACGGGGGAGTCGTGCGGCTCGCCCCGCACCTCGGATGGATCGACGAGCCGTTCGCGGCGGTCGTGGCGTCCGCGACCGGCCTGCCGACCCGCGCGGCCAACGATGCGTCGCTCGGTGCGATCGCCGAGGGCCGCTTCGGGGCCGGGCGGGGCGTCGACGACCTCGTGTTCCTGAACGGTGGTGCGAGTGGTGTCGGCGGGGGAGTCCTCATCGGTGGCAGTCCGGTGACCGGCGTGGGGGGTTTCGCCGGCGAGATCGGGCACACCCTCGTCAACTCCGTCGGCGAGCTCTGCCACTGCGGCGCCGTGGGGTGCCTCGAGACCGAGGTCGGTCAGGCCCGGTTGCTCGCCGTCACCGGACTCGACCGTGGTCAGGCCGACCAGCTGGACGCGGCGCTCGCCGGCGCCGAGCCCGGTTCGCCCGTGGCCGTCGAGGTGCGGCGTCAGATCGACTTCCTGGCCGTGGCCCTGCGAGGCGTCGTGAACTCGTTCAACCCGGAGCTGATCGTGCTCGGAGGTTTCCTCGGATCGCTGCACGCGGCGGACCCCGGTCGTCTGGCCGAGCGGGTCCACGGTCAGTCCCTGCCCGGCGCCCGCGACGACGTGGCGATCACCCGCGCGGCGCTCGGCGTGGACCGGCTGACGATCGGTGCGGCCGAACTGGCCTTCGCCGCCGTGCTCGCCGACCCGGCGTCCGTGACCCGCGCCTCCTGACCCGCCCCGCGCCTCCTGCGGTCGTCCTCGCGGTCATCGACCCGCCGGCGCGTCAGGCGTGCGTGTGCGGCTCGGAGTTCGCCCACACCGACGCCGCGGCGACGCCGGCCAGTTCGACGCTGCCGACCGCCCGGTCGTACGCGTCGGTCAGCACGACCTGTAGCGAGCCGGCGTAGTCGCGACGCTCGCCGACGCGCACGTGGGCGCCGACCCGCAGGTCGAGCGAGCTGAGGTAGCGCAGCAGCTCGGGTTCGTCGTCCGAGACGCGCACGACGAAGCCGCACTCGCCCTCGACGAAGTCGCCCAGCGGATGGGCGGCAGGCCGCACGACCGAGCCGTCGGCCGCGGGGATCGGGTCGCCGTGCGGGTCGGCCGTCGGATGTCCGAGCTCGACGTCGAACCGGTCGAGCAGCCGATCGCTGACGGCGTGCTCGAGCACCTCGGCCTCGTCGTGCACCTCGTCCCAGCCGTAACCCAGGCGTTCGACCAGGTACGTCTCGATCAGCCGGTGGCGCCGGACCATCGACACGGCGATCGCACGGCCCGCGTCGCTCAGGGCGATGCGCCGGTAGGGCTCGTAGTCGAGGTAGCCGTCGCGGTCGAGCTTGCGGAGGTTGCCCGAGACGGTCGACGCGCTCACGCCGAGCGTCGCGGCGATCTCGTTGGTCGAGATGCCGGCGCCGACTCCTGCCTCGGCCCACTCCTCGGCCTTCCAGATGACCTTGAGGTAGTCCTCGGCCATGGTGGTGCGCGTGCTGGCCGGGTCGCTGGGCATGGTCCGATCCTAGGCGGCGCCACCCGCGCCTCCTGCGGTCGTCCGCGCCCGGCGCACCGGGGTCACGGACGGGGCAACGACCCCAGCCCCTGCGCGGCCCGGTAGCGCTCGCCGACGGCGGGTCGCAGGTCGGCCTCGAAGGAGGCGCTGGTCGCCGGGGTCCAGGTCGGTCGCGTCCCCGAGAGGGCCCAGCCCGCCTGTCGTGCCGCGCCGTCGGCGACGTACTCGCCCGGCTCGGGCACGACGACGGGCAGGTCGAACACCTGGCGGGCGACGGCCTGGACGGCCGGGTTCAGCGCGGCCCCGCCGATGAGGAGGACGCGGGTGGCCTGGACGCCCTGTCGGCGGACGGCGGCGGCACCGTCGGACAGTGCCGACAGCATGCCCTCGACGGCGGCGCGGGCCAGGTTCTCGCGGGTGGAGCTCGCCAGGGTCAGGCCCGAGAGCGTCGCCGTGGCGTCGGGCAGGTCGGGGGTGCGTTCGCCCTCGAAGTAGGGCACCAGCGTGACCCCGCCGGCGCCGGGCTCGGCCGCGAGGGCCAGACGGGCCAGTTCGTCGTGGTCGACGCCGAGCAGTCCGCCGACCGACGACAGCACCCGGGCCGCGTTCAGCGTGGCGACCAGGGGGAGGTAGCCACCCGCGGCGTCCGCGAAGCCGGCCACCGTGCCGCCGGGGTCGGTCACGGGCCGGTCGGTGACGGCGAAGGCCGTCCCGCTCGTGCCGATGCTGATGACGAGGTCGCCGACCGTGGCGTCGAGGCCGAGGGCCGCCCCGGCGTTGTCGCCGGCGCCGGCGCCGACCACGATGCCGGCCGGGATCGGGCCGTCCGCGACCGTCGTCCCGGCCGCCCGGTCGGCCTGCAGCACCCGCGGCAGCACGACGCGCCCGGCGTCGCCCGCGGGGGAGCCGGTGGCCTCGCGTGCCCCGCGACCGAAGGCGTGCTCGAAGAGCTCGAGGTCGTACGCCTCGTCGGTGGGGCTCCAGTACGAGGTGCCGCTGGCGTCCGAGCGGTCGGTGACGAGGGCGTCGAGGTCCGGCCCGACCGGGCTCTCGTCGGCGGGACCGAAACCGAGGAGGCGCCAGGTGAGCCAGTCGTGCGGCAGGGCCACCGCGGCGACCCGCGCGGCGTTCTCGGGCTCGGCGTCGCGCAGCCAGCGCAGCTTGGTCGCGGTGAACGACGCGACGGGGACGGAGCCCGTGCGTCGGGCCCACTCGTCGGCCCCGAGCTCGTCGATCAGGTCGCGGGCGGCCGGGGCACTGCGGGTGTCGTTCCAGAGCAGGGCGTCACGCACGACGCGTCCCTCGGCGTCGAGGGCGACGAGGCCGTGCTGCTGACCGGCGACCGAGAGCGCGGCGACGTCGTCGAGGCCGCCGGCGTCCGCGATCGCCGCGAGCAGCGCCTTCCACCAGGCCGCCGGGGGCACCTCGGTGCCCTGGGGATGCCCGGCCGACCCCTGCCGGACGAGTTCGCCCGTCGAGAGATCACGGACGACGACTTTGCAACTCTGGGTCGATGAGTCGACCCCGGCGACGAGACTCATGGGCACAGTTTGTCGTACGTGACCACAAATGGCCACCGGCGGTGTCCCGCGGGTCGCGCGCCGCGCCTCCTCGACGGGTCCCGGGCCGTCCGGGCGGCCCGGACGAGCCTGTCGGTAGACTCAAGTGCACCTCACCCGGTGCGTTCCCCCGACGTGAGGAGAAACCCATGCCAGCAGTGGTGATCATCGGAGCCCAGTGGGGCGACGAGGGCAAGGGCAAGGCCACCGACCTGTTGTCGAGCCGCATCGACTACGTCGTCAAGTTCAACGGCGGCAACAACGCCGGCCACACCGTGGTGATCGGCGACCAGAAGTACGCGTTGCACCTGCTGCCCTCGGGCATCCTCTCGCCCGGCGTGACGCCCGTCATCGGCAACGGCGTCGTCGTCGACATCGAGGTGCTCTTCGACGAGCTCGACGCGCTGATCGCGCGTGGCATCGACGTCTCCCGGTTGCGGGTCAGCGCCAACGCGCACGTCATCACGCACTACCACCGCACCCTCGACAAGGTGACCGAGCGCTTCCTCGGCAAGCGCCAGATCGGCACCACCGGTCGAGGCATCGGCCCGACCTACGCCGACAAGATCAACCGCGTCGGCATCCGCGTGCAGGACATCTTCGACGAGGGCATCCTGCGGCAGAAGGTCGAGGCGGCCCTCGACCAGAAGAACCACCTGCTCGTCAAGATCTACAACCGTCGCGCGATCGAGGTCGACGAGGTCGTCGAGTCGCTGCTGTCGTACGCCGAGCGACTCAAGCCGATGGTCGCCGACACGGCGCTCGAGATCCACCAGGCGCTCGAGGCCGACAAGACCGTCCTCTTCGAGGCGGGCCAGGCGACCATGCTCGACGTCGACCACGGCACCTACCCGTTCGTCACCTCGTCGTCCGCCACCGCAGGAGGCGCCTCGACCGGCTCGGGCATCGGGCCGGGCCGCATCGAGCGCGTCATCGGCATCGTCAAGGCGTACACGACCCGCGTCGGCGCCGGGCCGTTCCCGACCGAGCTCTTCGACGCCTCGGGCGAGTTCCTCCGGGCCAACGGCTTCGAGTTCGGCACGACCACGGGCCGTCCTCGCCGCTGCGGCTGGTACGACGCCCCGATCGCGCGCTACACGGCGCGGATCAACGGCGTGACCGACTTCGTGCTGACCAAGCTCGACGTGCTCACCGGCCTCGAGACGATCCCGGTCTGCGTGGCCTACGACGTCGACGGCGTCCGGCACGACGAGGTCCCCGTCTCGCAGAGCGACTTCCACCACGCGACGCCGATCTACGAAGAGTTCCCGGGGTGGAGCGAAGACATCACCGGGGCGCGCGACTTCGACGACCTCCCGAAGGCCGCGCAGGACTACGTGCTCGCCGTCGAGGCGATGAGCGGCGCCCGCATCTCGGCGATCGGCGTGGGCCCGGGCCGTGACGCCATCGTGCAGCGGCACGACCTGGTCGGCTGAGCCGCGCTACCACACTCACCCGCCACCGAGCCAACTCCCAGAATCTAGGTATGGTCTTCTCCTCATGACACTCGACATCGCCTACACCGCCATCGCCCACGCCACCGGTGGGGGTCGTGACGGCCACGTCCGCAGCGAAGACGACCGACTCGACTTCGACACGCGGCCCCCCAAAGAACTCGGTGGCTCCGGCGAGGGCACCAACCCCGAGCAGCTGTTCGCGGCGGGCTTCGCCGCCTGCTTCCTCAGCGCCATGCACGGCGCCGGCAAGAAGCTCGGCGTCGACACGAAGGACGCCGAGGTCTCGGCGAGCGTCGGCATCGGCGGCAACGGCGAGGGCGGATTCGGCCTCGCGGTCGAGCTCGACATCTACACGCCGAACGTCGAGCCCGAGCGTCGTCAAGAGCTGGCCGACGCGGCCCACCACGTGTGCCCGTACTCGAACGCCACGCGTGGCAACGTCGAGGTCACGCTGACGCTGGTCGACTGATCCCGGCCGGGCCGACCCGGCCGTGAAGGAGGCGCGTCCTGCGAGAGCGGGACGCGCCTCCTTCGTCCGTGGCGGTCCGTCGGCGGCCCCGTCGTCGGGCGCGCCGATAGGGTCGGTGCATGGCACTCGACAGTCCTCTCGGGGCGGACAGCCCCCTCAGCTCGGCCGACCAGGGCGCGATCGACGAACTCGCGGGCATCCGCCAGAGCATCGACAACATCGACGCCGCCCTCGTCCACATGCTCGCCGAACGGTTCAAGTACACGCAGTCCGTCGGCCTGCTCAAGGCGGCGGCGGGCATGCCGGCGAGCGATCCCGAACGTGAGCGCGTGCAGATCCAGCGCCTGCGTCGCCTGGCCGAAGAGGCCCGGCTCGACCCGGCCTTCGCCGAGTCCTTCCTGAACTTCATCGTCGCCGAGGTGATCCACCACCACGAGCGCATCGCCGCCGGCGACGACCCCACCGCCGGCCGCGCATGAGCGACCTCGGCCCGTCCGGCCCCCAGCGTCTCTACGTCGGTTCGTACACCGCGGTCAGCGGTGGCCACGGCCTCGGCATCACCGTCCTCGAGCGGTCGAGGGCCGACGGTCGCTGGCAGGCCGGGCAGGTCGTCGAGGCCGACGACCCGTCGTTCCTCGTCGTCACCGAAGGAGCCCTGCACGCGGTCGCCGAGACGAACGAGGGCCGCGTGCTGTCGTACACGATCGCCGCGGGCCGCCTGGTCGAGGCCGGCGTCGCGGCGTCCGGCGGTGCCTCGCCCTGCCACATCGCCCACGACCCGGCCTCGAACGCCCTGCTCGTCGCGAACTACGTCGGCGGCACCTTCGGCGTGCTCAGCTCCGAGGCGACCGACCCGGCACGCGTGACGGCGACCGTCGCGCTCCCGTCGGGTTCCGGCCCGGTCGCCGACCGCCAGGGCGGGCCGCACGCCCACCAGATCGTCGCGACCCCGTGGGGCACCCACCTGGTCAGCGACCTCGGCACCGACCGGCTGATCGAGGTCGCCGTCGACGTCGTCACGCTCGAGCCGTCGGTCGTCGCCGTCCACCCGATGCCTGCCGGCTCGGGCCCGCGACACCTCGCCTGGCTCGGTGACGACCTGCTCGTCGTGGGTGAGCTCGACGCCCGGCTGTACGTCGTCCGCCGCCAGGGCGACGAGCTCGTCATCCCGTACTCGGTGGCGGTCGTCGAGGGCGAGCCGAACGAGCGGGGCGACCTCCCGTCGCACCTGGCCGTGCACGGCTCGCGGGTCTACGTCGCCACGCGCGGCCGCGACACGATCAGCGTGCTCGAGACCTCGGTCGACGCCGAGGGTGGCTCCGACGGCGGCGAGCCCTCGCGGCTCCGGCTGGTCGGTCAGGTGCCGTGCGGCGGCGAGTGGCCGCGGCATTTCACCATCGCGGACGGCCTGCTCTACTGCGCCAACCAGGGTTCCGACACCGTCTCGGTGCTGCCCGTCGACGAGGCCACCGGTCTGCCCGGGGCCCCCGTCGACCTGTTCACCCTCGGCAGCCCCGCCTGCATCGTCGCCGTCTGACCGGACCGCAGGAGGCGCGGGTCAGCGTCGCGGCACGAGTCGCTGCAGCACGGCGATGACGTCGTCGATCGACGTGTCGTGGCGCGGGTCGCCGCCCGAGTCCACCGGTGAGAAGGGCCGCGGCGTGAAGTAGAGCCCGTCGGAGACGAGCGACACCACCCGGGCGACCGCGGGGTCGCCGACGGCGTCGAGGACGACCTGGTGCCAGCGGGACTGCATGGCGGTGAGGGCCTCGAGTGCCCGGGGGTGGCGTCCGCTCGACGCGAGGTTCGAGACGGCGGTGATGCAGCGGTCGAGCGGGTCGTCGGCCGGGATGGCCGCGGGTGACGAGGTGCGGACGAAGTAGTCCACGACGCCCTCCGGTGCGCTGGTCATCGCCGCGACGTCGTCGTCGAGCAGCGCGGTGAGGCGGTCGACGAGGGCGTCGACCAGCGCCTCGCGCGTGGGGAAGTGGTAGAGCAGGCCGCCTTTCGAGACCCCGGCCGCGGCGGCCACGGCATCGAAGGTCGCGGCGCGTTCGCCGTCGTCGACGACGAGCGTCTCGAACGTGTCGAGCATCGATTCCCGGGCTGACGGTCGAGGACTCATTCTGTTACTGTACCGTCTGGACGGTGTAACTGTACCGTCCGGACGGTCGGCACCGCGCCTCCTGCCCTCGTCGGGCCGCCGGCGCCAGGCGGTGCGCGCACCGATCGACCCACCACTCCACCGACCGCGAGAGAACGCCATGACCCGCCCCGCCACCGCCACCGCCACGACCCCGACCGGCGTCCCGCCGCGTGCCGGCCGACGACAGTGGGCCGCGTTGGTCGTGCTCATGCTGCCGGTGCTGCTCGTCTCGGTCGACAACACGGTGCTGAGCTTCGCCCTGCCCGAGATCTCGACCGCACTGCAGCCGAGCGCCGCGGGCCAGCTCTGGATCGTCGACGTCTACTCGCTCGTCCTCGCCGGCCTGCTCGTGGCCATGGGGTCGATGGGCGACCGGTTCGGCCGCCGCAAGCTGCTGCTCACCGGCGCGAGCGGATTCGCCGTCGTCTCGGTGCTCGCCGCGTTCTCCACGAGCGCCGAGCAGCTCATCACGGCACGAGCCGTGCTGGGCTTCTTCGGCGCGATGATCATGCCGGCGACCCTCTCGCTGCTGCGCAGCACCTTCCTCGACCGTGAGCAGCGCCGGCTCGCGATCGCCGTCTGGGCCTCGGGCTTCGCCGCCGGATCGGCCCTGGGCCCGATCGTCGGCGGCGTGCTCCTCGAGCACTTCGCCTGGGGCTCGGTGTTCCTCGTCGCGGTGCCCGTGCTCGTCCCCCTGCTGATCGCCGGCCCGCTGCTGCTCACCGAGAGCCGCGATCCCGCGCCGGGGCCGGCCGACCCGTTCTCGGTGCTGCTGTCGCTCGCGGCCATGGCGCCGGTCGTCGCGGCGATCAAGCTGCTCGCGACCGACGGCTTCGTCTGGCCCGTCGCCGCCCTGGCGGTGGTCGGCGTGGGCTCGGGCTGGCTGTTCGTCCGGCGTCAGCTCGCCCGCCCGCGTCCGCTGCTCGACGTGCGGCTCTTCACGAACCCGGTGTTCGCCGGATCGGTCCTGGTCAACCTGCTCGCCGTCGTGGCGCTCGTGGCCTTCCTGTTCTTCACGACCCAGCACCTGCAACTCGTCGTGGGGCTGCGGCCCTTGCAGGCCGCGCTGACGCTGGTGCCCGGTCTCGCGGTGATGATCCTGGCGGGCCTCGGCGTCGTGCGGGTCGTCCGGTGGCTCCGCCCGCGCACCATCGTCGCGATCGGCCTCGCCTCGGCCGCGCTCGCCTACGCGGCGGTCTTCGCCACCGGCGCCGGGGCCCCCGTGGTCGTGTTCGTCGTGGCCTTCGCCTTCGTCGGCCTGGGCGTCGGCGCGGCCGAGACGATCTCGAACGACCTGATCATCGCGGCCGTGCCCGCGAACCGGGCCGGGGCCGCCTCGGCGGTGTCCGAGACCGCCTACGAGGTCGGTGCCGTCCTCGGAACCGCCGTGCTCGGCAGCATGTTGACCGCCATCTACCGGGGTGCCCTGGTCGTGCCCGCCGGCGTGCCCACCGAGGCGGGCGAGGCGGCCCGCGAGACCCTGGGAGGCGCGGTGGCGGTCTCCGACGGGCTGCCCGAGTCGCTCGCGGGCCCCCTGCTGCACGCCGCCACCGCCGCCTTCGACCACGGTCTCGTCGCCACGGCCGGGGTCGGGGCACTGGTGATGGTCGCCGCGGTGGTGGTCGCCCTCACGACCCTCCGCCGCGCCTCCTCGGCCGACTGAGGCCCCGGGCCGTCCGGGCCACCCCGGCACGGGTGGCCCGAGCCGGCCGCAGCGCCCGCGCGGCCCACCTGCCCACGGGTAAAGTGTGGCGAGCCCCCCGAGACGCCAGGAGAACCATGCCCCGCACCGTCAGACTCGCCGCCATCCCCGGAGACGGCATCGGCCCCGAGGTGGTCGCGGAGGCCCTCAAGGTGCTTGAGGTCGCGGCCGGCGACGACGCGACGTTCGAGGTCACGACCTTCTCGCTGGGTGCGGCGCGCTACCTCGAGACGGGCGACATCCTGACCGACGACGACCTGACGGCCGTCGCGTCGCACGACGCGATCCTGCTCGGAGCGGTGGGCGGCGACCCCCGCGACCCGCGGCTGGCGGGCGGCATCATCGAGCGTGGCCTGTTGCTCAAGCTGCGCTTCGCCCTCGACCACTACGTCAACCTGCGGCCCACCAAGGTCCACCCCGGCGTCCCGTCGCCGCTCTCGGCGCCCGGCGAGGTCGACTTCGTCGTCGTCCGCGAGGGCACCGAGGGGCCCTACGTCGGCAACGGAGGCGCGCTGCGGCAGGGCACGCCACACGAGATCGCGAACGAGGTCAGCGTCAACACGGCGCACGGCGTCGAGCGCGTCGTGCGTTTCGCCTTCGAGAAGGCCCGCGGTCGTCGTGGGCACCTGACCCTCGTGCACAAGACCAACGTGCTCGTGTTCTCGGGCAGCCTCTGGCAGCGCACCGTCGACGCCGTGGCCGCCGAGTACCCCGACGTCGCCGTCGACTACCAGCACGTCGACGCGGCCACCATCCACCTCGTGGTCGACCCCTCCCGGTTCGACGTCATCGTCACCGACAACCTCTTCGGCGACATCCTCACCGACCTCGCCGGCGCCATCAGCGGCGGCATCGGGCTCGCGGCATCGGGCAACCTCAACCCCGACGGCGCTTTCCCGAGCATGTTCGAGCCCGTGCACGGCTCGGCCCCCGACATCGCCGGTCAGCAGAAGGCCGACCCGACGGCGGCGATCCTCTCCGTCGCCCTCCTGCTCGACCACCTCGGCCTGCCCGACGCGGCCGCCCGCGTCACCCGGGCCGTCGACGCCGACATCGCCGACCGCGCCTCGCGTGACGCGTCCGTCCCCGCCCGCCGCACGGACGAGATCGGCACGGCGATCGCCGACCGCGTGCGCACCCTGTCCCCGTCTGCCTCCGCCTGAAGGGCATCATGACCACCACCGACAACGTCTCCGCCCCGACCGACGACTCGGCCGACTTCCCGCTGCAGTTCGAGCTGACGCCGTCCGAGACGGCACGCGACGACGCCGAACGCGAGACGATCCTCAGCGACCCCGGCTTCGGGAAGCACTTCACCGACCACATGGTGACCATCGAGTGGACCCTCGCCGACGGGTGGCATGCGGCGTCCGTCCACCCGTACGGCCCGCTGCAGCTCGACCCCTCGGCGTCGGTGCTGCACTACGCGCAAGAGATCTTCGAGGGCATGAAGGCCTACCGGCACGCCGACGGTTCGGTCTGGTCGTTCCGGCCGGACGCCAACGGTCGCCGCCTGCAGCGCTCGGCTCGCCGACTCGCGCTGCCCGAGCTCAGCACCGACGACTTCGTCGAGTCGGTCCGCCAACTCGTGCGGGCCGATCTCGACTGGGTGCCGTCGGCCCCCGAGACGAGCCTGTACCTCCGGCCGTTCATGATCGCCACCGAGGCGTTCCTGGGGGTCCGGGCCGCCCACGAGGTGTCGTACCACGTGATCGCGAGTCCGGCCGGGGCCTACTTCAGCGGCGGCGTCTCCCCGGTCTCGATCTGGCTGACCACTAACTACGCCCGAGCAGGCAAGGGTGGCACGGGTGCGGCCAAGACCGGCGGCAACTACGCGTCGTCCCTGCTGCCGCAGCAGGAGGCCTACGAGAACGGCTGCCAGCAGGTGCTGTTCCTCGACTCGTCCGAGAGCAACTACATCGAAGAGCTCGGCGGGATGAACGTGGTGCTCGTCAAGAAGGACGGCACCCTCGTCACTCCCGACAGCGACTCGATCCTCGAGGGCATCACCCGTGACTCGATCCTCGAGTTGGCCGAGGCCCGGGGCCACCGCGTCGAGCGTCGTCGCGTGACGATCGACGAGTGGCGTGACGGCGTCGAGTCCGGCGACATCGTCGAGGTCTTCGCGTGCGGCACGGCCGCCGTCGTCGTCCCGATCGCCGAACTCAAGGGCGAGGGCATCCACATCGGGTCGCCCGCCGCGTCCGGTGGAGAACTGACCATGTCCCTTCGCGAAGAGCTGACCGACATCCAGTACGGCCGCCGTCCCGATGTCCACGGCTGGATGACTAGGCTCGACGCGTGAAGATCGCCCGTTTCGCCACGCCCGGAGAAGACCCCCGCTACGGCATCGTCGACGAGCGCGAGCTCATCGTCCTCGCCGGTGATCCCATGTACAGCGGGTACGAGACGACGGGCGAGCGGGTGTCCCTGCGTCAGGCCAAGTTGCTCGCGCCGGTGATCCCGCGGTCCAAGGTCGTCGGAGTCGGCCTGAACTACCAGGACCACGCCGACGAGCTCGGCCAGTCCGCGCCCGAGGCGCCCATCCTGTTCCTCAAGCCCAACACGACGGTCATCGGTTTCGGCGACTCGATCCAGCTCCCGCCCGACGTCGGCCGGGTCGACTTCGAAGGCGAACTCGCCATCGTCATCGGGTCGATCGCCAAGCGCGTGAAGGCCGAGGACTACCAGGACGTGGTGTTCGGCTACACCGTCGCCAACGACGTCACGGCCCGCGACGTGCAGAACGCCGACGGCCAGTGGACCCGCGCGAAGGGCTACGACACCTTCCTTCCCCTCGGCCCCTACATCGAGAACGAATTCGACTGGGCGGATGCCACCATCGAGACCCGGGTGGACGGCGAGGTCATGCAGCGCGAGTCGACGATGCAGATGATCCACAAGATCCCCGAGCTGATCGAGTACGTCACCGACGTCTTCACCCTGCTGCCGGGTGACGTCATCCTGACCGGCACGCCCGCCGGCATCGGTCCGTTCACGGCGGGCCAGACCGTCGAGGTCGCGATCTCGGGCCTCGGCTCGTTGATCAACCCCGCCAAGAACCGGGTCTAGGCCCGCCCGGTGAGCCCCGCCGCCGTCGACGCGCCCCCGCGCGCGAATCCGGTGCCGGGGCTCCTGCTGGCCGGGGTCGCCTACGGGGTGGCGTGGGGCCTGCACCTCGTGTTGCCGGCGGTCCCCGTCCTGACCTGGTGCGTCCTGCTGGGCATCGCGGCCGCCCAGGTCCGGCCCCTCCGCCCGGTGATCGACGGCAGCGGCAAGCCCGGACTGACGTTCGCCTCGAAGCGACTGTTGCGCATCGGCGTCGTGTTGCTCGGGCTCCAGCTCAGCCTCGTCGACGTCGCCGGACTCGGGTGGGCGACGGTCGTCGTCGTGATCGCGATCCTCGGGCTCACGTTCGCGGTCACCTACCTGCTCGGCCGATGGGCCCGGCTCCCCGGTGACCAACCCCTCCTGCTCGCGGCCGGCTTCTCGATCTGCGGGGCGTCGGCGATCGGCGCGATGAGTGCCGTGACCCGCGATCGCGGCAAGGACGCCGCGACTCCCGTCGCTCTGGTCACGTTGTTCGGCACGCTCGCGATCGCCGTCCTGCCCCTGATCGGAGGGTGGGTCGGTCTGACCGACCTCGAGTTCGGTGCCTGGGTGGGGGCGAGCGTGCACGACGTCGGTCAGGTGGTCGCCACGGCGCAGACCGCCGGAGCGGCCGCTCTCGCGATCGCGGTCATCGTCAAGCTCACGCGGGTCCTGATGCTCGCGCCGATCGTGGCGATCACGTCGACCGTGGTTCGCCGACGGGGTGCCGACGCCGGAGCTCGGCCGCCGATCGTGCCGTTGTTCGTCGTCGGCTTCGCCGTCGCGGTCGTCGTCCGGACGGTGGTCCCGGTTCCGGAGGCGCTGCTCGCGATCGCGGGGACGGTCCAGTCGGTCCTGCTCGGGCTCGCACTCGTCGGCCTCGGGTCGGGCATCCGCCTCGAGCGCCTCGTCCGCACCGGTGGCCGCGCCTTCCTCGTCGGCCTGGCCTCGTGGATCGTCATCGCCTCGGTGTCCCTGGGCGCCGTGCTCCTGCTGCCCCTGGGGTAGCGGCTGCGTCCCCTCGGGACGTGGCGGGCGACACGCCCGGGATGCACGCAGTTTGGCCATACCCGTCGCGGGCTGCGTAAAGTAATCACTTGTCACCCCAAAGGTGCGGGCGGAGCGAAGCTTCCCCGGCCCTCAAGTGGGACCAACTTCCAAGTCCTCGAGTTGCTTCACAGCCTCGGACCAAGTGAGTTGCGAACACTGATCAAGATGATGTAGAGTTACGGCTCGTTCCGCAAGGGACGTCGGCACGGTCTCGGCATCGTCGGTCAGTGCATAAGGTTACAGAACTGCCCAGGGCAAAGGTCTTCTAAGGCTGGGTCCCTGGTGCGTTTGGTCCTTGAGAACTCAACAGCGTGCACATTGTCAAATGCCAAATTATACCCTGGCATTGCTTGTGGCTTCATCTTTGGTGGGGTTGT
>NZ_JBSSDL010000010.1:0-107221 GCF_054060695.1 Frigoribacterium sp. 2355
GGGGGGGCCGCCCGCCCCCGCCCCCCCGCCCCCCCCGCCGGGGGGGGGGGGGGGGGGGCCCGGGCGGGGGGGGGGGGGGGGGGGGGCCCCCCCCCCCCCCCCCCCCGCCTCCTGTGGTCCGAGGGTCGATCAGACCTCGGGCGCGACCCAGTCGCCGGTCGCGAGGTACTGGACCTTCTTGGCGATGGAGACGGCGTGGTCGGCGAAGCGCTCGTGGTAGCGCGACGCGAGGGTGGAGTCGACCGTGTCGACGGCCGCGCCCTTCCAGGTCTCGCCGAGCACCTTGTCGAAGACGCTGAGGTGCAGCTCGTCGATGCGGTCGTCGTCGTTGCGGATCTCTTCCGCCAGGCGGACGTCCTCGGTCGTGAGCAGCTCGGTGAGCTTGTTCGCGATGGCGACGTCGAGCTCGCCCAGCTCTTTGAACGTCGGACGCAGCGACTTGGGCACGACCTTCTCGGGGAACCGGTAGCGGGCGAGCTGGGCGATGTGCTCGGCCATGTCGCCCATGCGCTCGAGCGAGGCGCTGATGCGCAGCGCGCTGACCACGATGCGCAGGTCGCGGGCGACCGGGTTCTGGCGGGCCAGGATGTCGATGGCCAGCTCGTCGAGGGCGATGGCGCGCTCGTCGATCTTGTCGTCGTCGGCGATGACCTGCTCGGCCAACGAGACGTTCGACTCGTTGAAGGCCGTGGTCGCGTTCGCGATCGAGACGGCGACGAGGCCGGCGATCTCGACGAGACGCTCCTGCACCTCCAGGAGTTCCTGCTGGAATACCTCGCGCATGTCGTGTTCGACCCTCTCGTCGTGGGGGCTCGGTGGCCCTGGGAGCACGGTGGCTGTGAGCGACGTGCGGGTCGCACGGTCGGCTCGTGACGTGGGGCAGAGTCGCCCGCACAGTCCCGACGATGGTCTCCGGTGAAGGTTAACGACCGGTGATCACCGCCTGAACTCTGACCAAAGTACAGCGGATGGGACGACCTCCCGTTCATCCGCCCGCTGGGGGGTCACTACTGTGAACGACATGGAATCCGCCTGGCTGGTGCCGTTGTCGCTGGCCTTCGGGGTCGTCGTCGGCGCCGCGATCGTGGTGGTCGTCGTCTCGGCCCACCGACGAGCCGTGCGTGCCGCGGCACTCGTCGACGTCGCCCTGCCCGACGGCATCGACGCCGTGCTCGACGCACTCGAGTCGGCGGGCCTCGTGGTCGACCCGTCGGGCAACGTGCTCAAGGCCTCGGCGGCGGCACGTCAGCTCGGCCTGGTCTCGGCCCAACAGCACCTCGTGCACCCCGAGGTCGAGACGATCGTGGACGCGGTGCGTCGGCACGGCGACCCGGTGGTCGAAGAGCTCACCCTCCCGCGCCTGCCCGGCAGCGAGGCCACCATCGCCGTGCACGTGCGGGCTGCCGCACTCGGTGGACGATTCGTGCTGGTGCTCGCCGAGGACCGCACCGAGGGTCGTCGGCTCGACGACATGCGCCGTGACTTCGTCGCGAACATCAGCCACGAGCTCAAGACGCCGATCGGGGCCGTCGGCCTGCTCGCCGAGGCGCTGGAGTCCGCGTCGTCCGACCCCGAGCAGGTGCGCCACTTCGCCGCTCGGCTGACCCGAGAGGCCGGCCGCCTCGGCCGCCTCACGCAGGACATCATCGAGTTGTCGCGTCTGCAGGCGACCGACGCCCTCGAGACCAGCGAGTCGGTCGACGTGCGCCACGTGGTCGACACCGCCGTCGACCGCAACCGCGTGGGTGCCGAGGCGAGGGGCATCGACCTCGTCGTCCGGGGTGGCAAGCACGCGCACGTGATCGGCGACCAGGCGATGCTCGTCACGGCCGTCGACAACCTGGTCGCCAACGCGATCAACTACTCGCCGGACGGTTCGCGGGTCGGCATCGGCGCCACCCTCGACCAGGCCGGCGTGGTCGAGATCTCGGTGACGGACCAGGGCTACGGCATCCCCGACGACGAGCTCGACCGGGTGTTCGAGCGGTTCTACCGGGTCGATCCGGCCCGGTCGAGACGGACCGGCGGCACGGGACTCGGACTCGCCATCGTGAAGCACGTGGTGCAGAACCATGGCGGCGACGTGCGCGTCTGGTCGCAGGTCGGCAAGGGGTCGACCTTCACCCTGCGCCTGCCGGCGGCGGACGTCGACCCCGTCACCCGATCGATCCCGACCACGGCCGCCTCGGCACCCGAGCACCAGGAGACACGATGACCATGGAGACCCGATGACCCACATCTTGATCGTCGAGGACGAAGAGTCCCTCAGCGAGCCGCTCGCCTACATCCTGCAGCGCGAGGGCTACCAGGTGAGCGTGGCCGAGGACGGCCCGGCCGCCGTCGCGGCGTTCGACAAGACCGGTGCCGACCTCGTGCTGCTCGACCTCATGCTCCCGGGCATCCCGGGTACCGAGGTCTGCCGCGTGATCCGCACCAGGTCCCAGGTGCCGATCGTCATGCTCACCGCCAAGGACAGCGAGGTGGACATCGTGGTCGGCCTCGAGCTGGGTGCCGACGACTACGTCACGAAGCCGTACTCGACCCGGGAGCTGCTCGCCCGCATCCGGGCCGTGCTGCGCCGCCGCGTCGACCCCGACGACCTGTCCGACTCGATGCTCGAGGCAGGCGACATCCGCATGGACGTCGAGCGTCACGTGGTGACGGTCCGCGGGGACGACGTCGCCATGCCCCTCAAGGAGTTCGAGCTGCTCGAACTGCTCATGCGCAACGCCGGCCGCGTGCTCACCCGCGGTCAGCTGATCGACCGGGTCTGGGGTTCGGACTACTTCGGCGACACCAAGACGCTCGACGTGCACATCAAGCGCATCCGCTCGAAGATCGAGGCCGTGCCGTCCGAGCCGAAGGCGCTCGTCACGGTGCGCGGTCTCGGCTACCGCATCGAGGCCTGATCCCGAGGGCGGGCCGTCGGCCCGTCCCCACCGCGCCGACGGCCCCGAGGAGGCGCGGTGTACGGAGGACGCGAGAGGCCCGGCACCGCACTCGGCGGGCCGGGCCTCTCGGCTGACGTGAGGGAGACGCTACGGCGTCGGCGACGAGGAGGGTGCTTGCTGGGTCGCCTCGGGCAACGGCGTCGACGACGGCGTGGCCTCGCCGGACGGCGTGGGCGAGGGCAGCAGGGTGGCGTACTCGCCCAGCGCGCCCGTGAGGACGGGTACGACGAACGACTTGCCGGTCTCGGTGCCGTACTGGACGAAGATCGTCACGAGGGCACCCGGGTCGGAGTCGAGGGACTCCATGAGGAACTGGTCCTGACCGGGCTCGGTGCCCAACGAGACCTGCGACGAGCCGTCGACGTCGACGGTCTGGGTCTTCTTGCCGTCGGTCGTGGGGTACTCGAACGAGACCTCGGCGGCCTCGTCGCTCGTGTTGAGCACGACCATGCTGAGGCTGGCGGTGCCGCCGTCGCCCTCGCTCGCGGTGAGGGCGATCGCGTTGCGCACCTGGATGGCGCCCACGTTGACGCTCGTGCCGTCGCTCGCGTCGTACTGCTTGGTGGTGGCCTGGGGGCTGATGAAGTTGCAGCCGGCGGCGGTCAGGACGACCACGGCACCGACGGCGGCGGCCGAGACGAGCCGCGTCGTCAAGCCACGCGACTTCAGGGTTGGGGCTCGCACAGGTGTCCTCCAGGATCAGCGTCACGACAAACGTACGTCGTCCAGCTTATCCGCGCCCGCAGGGGTCGGTTCCTTAGGGCAGCCTTACCAACGACGGCTTATGGTATCCTGGGTGTCGCAGAATGGAGCCTGATTCATGCAGTTCGAGGTCGGCGAGACCGTTGTATACCCGCATCACGGGGCAGCGACAATCTCAGAAGTCAAGAAGCGGATCATCAAGGGCGAAGAGAAGCTGTACCTCAAGCTTCGCGTCACCCAGGGTGATCTGACCATCGAAGTACCCGCAGACAACGTCGACCTGGTCGGCGTGCGAGACGTCATCGGCAAAGAAGGGCTGGACCGCGTCTTCGACGTGCTCCGCGCCCCCTTCACCGAAGAGCCGACCAACTGGTCGCGCCGCTACAAGGCGAACCTCGAGAAGCTCGCCAGCGGTGACGTCATCAAGGTGTCCGAGGTCGTCCGCGACCTCTGGCGTCGCGATCAGGACCGTGGCCTCTCGGCCGGCGAGAAGCGCATGCTCGCCAAGGCTCGTCAGATCCTGATCAGCGAGCTCGCGCTCGCCGAGAAGACCGACGAAGAGAAGGCGTCGAGCGTCCTCGACGAGGTCCTTGCGTCCTAGCACTCCCGACGACCGCTCGGTCGACGACGGCGGGGTCCACACCCCGTCCGCCGCCGGTCGGGCGGTCGTCGTCGTTGCGGCCGGAAGCGGCACGCGCCTCGCCCTCGGCAAGCCGAAGGCCTTCGTCGAGGTGGCCGGGCGCAGCATCCTCGAACGCTCGCTCGACGCCGTCTTCGCTTCGGCCGTGCCGACGCAGGTCGTCGTCGTCGTGCCCGAGGCGCTCGTCGACGAGTCCCGCACCCTCGTCGACGCCCTCGCCGGCCCGGCCCGTGACTACGCCTCCGTCGTCGTCGGCGGTGCCACCCGCCAGCAATCGGTCGCCGCCGGCCTGACGGCCCTGGGGCCCGACGTCGAGACCGTGCTCGTCCACGACTGCGCCCGGCCGTTCACGCCCACCGCCCAGTTCGACCTGGTCGCGACGACCGTCGAGGCGAGCGGTGACGGCGTCGTCCCGGGGCTGCCGGTCACCGACACGATCAAACGCGTCGACGCTGACGCCGCCTTCGTCGTCGACACCGTCGACCGCAGTGAACTCGTCGCCATGCAGACGCCGCAGGGGTTCCCGCGCGCCGCCCTCGACCACGCCTACGCGACGGCGTCCGTCGAGCACACCGACGACGCGGCGCTCTTCGCCGCCGCCGGTCACCGCGTCCGCGTCGTGGCGGGCGACCCCGTGGCCTTCAAGATCACCACCCCGTGGGACCTGCGCCGGGCCGAGACGATCGTCGCCGAGAGCGAGGCGACCCGGCCGGGTCCTGACGCGAGCGCTCGACCGGCCCCGCGCCTCCTGACCGGGGTCGGCACCGACGTCCACGCGTTCGACGCGGCCCAGCCGATGCACCTCGGGCTGCTGCACTTCCCGGGCGAGGCGGGCCTCGCGGGCCACAGCGACGGCGACGCGGTCGCCCACGCGATCGTCGACGCCCTGCTCTCGGCCGCGGGCCTCGGCGACATCGGGTCGAGTTTCGGCACGGACGACCCCCGGTTCGCCGGGGCGTCCGGCGACGTCTTCCTCACGGCGACCCTCGAGCTGCTCGCGGCGGCGGGGGCCGCTCCGGTCAACGTCGCCGTCCAGGTCGTCGGCAACCGGCCCCGGCTGTCCTCCCGACGCGTCGAGATGCAGGCGGGGCTGACGCGCGTGGTCGGCGCCCCGGTGAGCGTGTCGGCCACGACGACCGACGGGCTCGGCTTCACCGGTCGGGGCGAGGGCGTGGCCGTGATCGCGACGGCACTCGTCACGCGCGACGGGTCGTCCACGGGCCACGGGGCGTCCCCGGGCGACGCGACCGAAGCCGCGTCAAATAGGCTGATCACGTGACCATCAGGCTCTACGACTCCCGTCAGCAGACGCTCGTCGACTTCGTCCCGCTCGTGCCCGGCCAGGTCGGGCTGTACGTCTGCGGACCCACCGTCCAGTCGTCGCCCCACATCGGGCACCTGCGCTCGGCTCTGGTCTACGACCTCTGGCGTCGGTGGTTCACCTACCGTGGCCTCGACGTCACCCTCGTGCGCAACGTCACCGACATCGACGACAAGATCCTCGCGCTGGCCGCCGACACGACCGAAGAATGGTGGGCGCGCGCCTACCGCTACGAACTCGAGTTCACCGCCGGCTACCAGGCGCTCGGCATCCTGCCGCCGACCTACGAGCCCCGGGCGACCGCCAGCGTCAGCGAGATGCAGCAGATCATCACGACGCTGCTCGAGAAGGGGCACGCCTACGTCGCCCCGGACGGCTCGGGCGACGTCTACTTCGACACCGCCGCCTGGCCGACCTACGGTGCCCTGACCAACCAGTCGATCGACGACATGGCACCCGCGGCCGACGCCGACCCGCGGGGCAAGCGCGACTCCCGCGACTTCGCCCTCTGGAAGGGCCACAAGGCCGACGAGCCCGAGTCCGCCTCGTGGGCCTCGCCCTGGGGTGACGGGCGACCCGGCTGGCACATCGAGTGCTCGGCGATGTCGGCCCGCTACCTCGGCGAGGCGTTCGACATCCACGGCGGCGGGCTCGACCTGCGGTTCCCGCACCACGAGAACGAGCTGGCGCAGTCGACCGCGGCCGGCATGGGTTTCGCCTCGTACTGGATGCACAACGGCCTCGTCGCCGTCGAGGGCCAGAAGATGTCGAAGTCCCTCGGTAACTCGATCTTCGCCGCCGACTTCCTGGCGCAGGCCCGGCCCGTCGTCGTCCGCTACTTCTTCAGCGCCGCGCACTACCGGTCGACCATCGACTACCACGAGGGCGCGCTGCTCGAGGCCGAGGCAGCCCTCGACCGCGTCGAGACGTTCCTCGAACGGGCTCAGCGTCGCCTCGCCGACACGCGCTTCGCCGGGGTCGGTGCCCGTGTCGTGCCCGACGAGTTCGGCGAGGCGATGGACGACGACCTCAACGTCCCCCAGGCCGTGGCCGTGCTGCACGACACGGTGCGCGCCGGCAACGTGGCCCTCGACGACGGCGACCTCGACACCGCCGCGCGCTCCTGGCAGCACGTGGCCGCCATGGTGGCCGTGCTCGGCATCGACCCGACGGCGCCCGAGTGGCGCGCCGGTGACGAGGTCGACGCGCACCGCGCGCTCGGCACGCTCGTCGACGTACTCTTGGCCGAACGCCAGCAAGCCCGGGCCGATCGCGACTTCTCGCGGGCCGACGAGATCAGAGGCGTCCTGACGGGCGCCGGCATCACCATCGAAGACACCCCCAGCGGGTCGCATTGGAGCCTCGAACAGTGAAGAACACCAGCGGAGCACGCAAGGGCCGTCCCGGCAGCAGTGCCGTGCGTCAGGGCAGCAAGGGCAAGCAGGTCGGCAGCGGCGGCCAGGGGCGCCAGGCGCTCGAGGGCAAGAAGCCCACCCCCGCGGCGGAGGACCGCCCGTACCACCCCGCGGGCAAGGCCAAGGCGGCGCGTGAGCGACTCGAGGCGGCCCGTGGTCGTGGCGGAGCAGGTCCCCGTGCCGGGTCGCCGATCGCCGGTCGCGGCGGACCGGACGCCCCCCGTCGTCGCCCCAAGTCGGCCGACGACCACGAGATGGTGACCGGTCGCAACTCCGTCGTCGAGGCCCTCCGGACGCGCATCCCCGCCACGACGCTCTACATCGCCGCCCGCATCGAGATGGACGAGCGCACGAAAGAGATCCTGCAGCTCGCCACCCGCCGCGGCCTGCCGATCCTCGAGGTCATGCGCCCCGAGCTCGACCGCATCACCGGGCACGACTCCGTGCACCAGGGCGTCGCGCTCAAGGTGCCGCCGTACGAGTACGCGCACCCCGTCGACATGCTCGAGGCCGCGGTCAAGCGCCAGCAGAAGCCGCTCTTCGTCGCGCTCGACGGCATCACCGACCCGCGCAACCTCGGAGCGATCATCCGCTCGGTGGCCGCGTTCGGCGGGCAGGGCGTCATCGTCCCGCAGCGTCGTTCGGTCGGCCTGACGGCGTCGGCCTGGAAGACCTCGGCCGGTGCGGCCGCGCGCATCCCCGTCGCGATGGCGTCGAACCTGACCCAGACCCTCAAGTCGTTCAAGGAGCAGGGCGTGTTCGTCGTGGGCCTCGACGGTGACGGCGACGTCATGCTGCCGGGGCTGGAGCTCGCCGACCGCCCGATCGTGGTCGTCGTCGGCAGCGAGGGCAAGGGCCTGTCGCGCATCGTCGCCGAGACCTGCGACGCGATCGTGTCGGTGCCGATCACCGGTGCCGTCGAATCGTTGAACGCCGGCATCGCGGCCTCGGTCACGTTGTACGAGATCTCGAAGCTCCGCGCCGAGCGCAAGAAGAAGTAGCGAGGGCGCCCGCGAGACGCGGGGCCTCGAGGAGGCGCGGGTCGGCTGGTCGCCGGCCCGCGCCTCCTGCGTTCTCAGACCTTGCTGCGCCAGTCCTCGTCCGCGTCGGCCTCGAGCTGGGCGGCCTCGGGCAGCGTGAGGGACTCGGTCGCGGGCTCGATCACCATCTGCTCGTCGCGACGGTGGCGCAGCACGTCGTTGATGTACGAGGTGAGGGCCTCGGCGATCGGCACGTCGCGGTTCTCGGCCTGCGACTGGTACCAGCGGTGCTCGAGCAGCTGGTGGAAGACCTCGGCGGGTTCGAGCCGTCCGCGCAGGTCGCGGGGGATCGAGCGCACGACGGGCTCGAAGACGCGCGAGGCCCACTCGTGGGCGATCATCTCTTCGTCAGAGTCCGACTGGTCGGTGCGCATGCGGTACGCGTCGAGGTCGTTCAACAGTCGACGGGCCTGGTTCTCTTCGACGTCGAGGCCGGTGAGTCGGAGCAGGCGGCGCGAGTGGTGCCCCGCATCGACGACCTTGGGCTGGATCTTGACCTGGCTGCCGCCCTCGGCCGTCTTGATGGCCAGTTCTTCGATGTCGAAGCCGAGGTCGTTCAGGCGCTCGACGCGGTCGTTGATGCGCCAGCGCTCCGAGCTGTCGAAGGTCTCGGCCCCGGTCAGTTCGGTCCAGAGGCTGCGGTACGCGGCGACGATGCCGTTGCTCACGTCGACCGGGTCGAGGTTGTCGTCGAGGCGACCCCCGGCCTCGAGGTCGAGCAGTTCGCCGGCGATGTTGACGCGGGCGACCTCGAGGTCGTTCTCGCGCTGCCCGTTCGAGAGGCCGCCCGGGTAGAGCTTGCCCGTCTCGGCGTCGACGAGATACGCCGCGAACGCACCGGCGTCCCGGCGGAACAACGTGTTCGACAACGATACGTCGCCCCAGTAGAAGCCGATGATGTGCAGCCGGACGAGCAGGAGGGCGAGCGCGTCGACGAGGCGACGAGCCGTGTCGGGGCGCAACGTCTGCGAGTACAGCGCCCGGTAGGGGAGCGAGAACTTCAGGTGCCGCGTGACGAGCACCGGGTTCAGCGGCGACCCGTCGGCGTCCTGGCGGTTGGTGATGACCGCGAGCGGGTCGACGCACGGGATGTCCATGCGCTGCAGCGTGCGCAGCATCTCGTACTCGCCGCGGGCCATCTCGCCCGACGTCTCCTTGATGGCGATGACGAAGCCGCTGAGGTGCGCGAACCGGACGAGGTGGCGCGAGATGCCCTTGGGCAGGGTCGCGATGGCCTCGTCGGGCCACTCCTCGAGCGGGAGGGCCCAGGGCAGGTCGAGCAGCGCCGGGTCGGCCGTGGCCGAGGTGATGTTGAGGGAGTCGGGCATGAGGGCCTCTCGTGCGGGGGAGCACCGCCTGAGGCGAGGCGGCGGGGGAGGTTCGGGAGGCGCGGGGCCGGAACGCGGGACGGCCCGCCGGGTCGATCGGAGGAGTGCTCCGAGCGGACTCGACGGGCCGACCCGACGGGGTGCTACGCGCTGACGACGGCCTTGTCGCCGAGGCGCTCGCCGCTCTCGGTGTCGAAGACGTGCACGTGGTGCGCCTGCGGGGTGACGTAGATCGTCTCGCCCAGCTTGGGGTGGTTGCGACCGTCGACGCGGACGACGACGTCGACGCGGTTGCCGTCGACCTCGGTGTGGCCGTAGAGGTACCCGTCGGCGCCGAGCTCTTCGACGACGTCGACGGTGACCGCGAGGCCCTCGCCGGTCGTGTTGACCACGACGTCCTCGGGACGCACGCCCACGGTCACGCTCTTGCCGTTGGCCTGGCCGACGGTGTCGCGGTCGACCGCGGTGACGGCGGTGCCGAACTGGATGCCACCGTCGACGACGTCGGCGGGCAGCAGGTTCATGGCGGGCGAGCCGATGAAGCCGGCGACGAAGACGTTCTGCGGCTTCTCGTACAGGTCGCGCGGCGTGCCGACCTGCTGCAGGACGCCGTCCTTCAGCACGGCGATGCGGTCGCCCATGGTGAGCGCCTCGGTCTGGTCGTGCGTGACGTAGACCGTGGTGACGCCCAGTCGGCGCTGCAGCGACGCGATCTGGGTGCGGGTCTGCACGCGCAGCTTGGCGTCGAGGTTCGACAGCGGCTCGTCCATGAGGAACACCTGGGGCTGACGCACGATGGCGCGGCCCATGGCGACGCGCTGACGCTGACCACCCGAGAGGGCCTTGGGCTTGCGCGAGAGGTAGGGCTCGAGGTCGAGCAGCTTCGCGGCCTCGAGGACGCGGGTGGCCCGCTCTTCTTTGCCGACGCCGGCGATCTTCAGGGCGAAGCCCATGTTCTCGGCGACCGTCATGTGCGGGTAGAGCGCGTAGTTCTGGAAGACCATCGCGATGTCGCGGTCCTTCGGCGGGACGTCGGTGACGTTGCGGTCGCCGATGTAGATGTCACCCGAGTTGACCTCTTCGAGGCCCGCGAGCATGCGCAGGGTGGTCGACTTGCCGCAGCCGGAGGGGCCGACGAGGACGAGGAACTCGCCGTCGGCGACCTCGAGGTCGATGCCGTCGACCGCGGCGCGGGTGCTGCCGGGGTAGAGACGAGTTGCCTTGCTGAACGTGACTGACGCCATGATCTTCTCCTTCACCGGCAGGTACGTGCCGGACGATCCGTTGTGAATGGACGGTGATCAACCTCAGAGGTCTGCGGTGACCACCACCGATCAGCATGCCATGAAAATCTCTCGGATCGCCACGGGAGCGCCTCTTCTCCACCCGCTCTCGCCCGCGCCTGGCGGACTTCTGCCAGGCTCGCCTCGTACCATGTTTCGTGGCCACGACTCGTGGCGACCGTCCCCACCACCCGCTCGACGCGACCATGCGAGGCCGTCGCGCACCGGAGCCCCATGACTGACCTGAATCCCGACGACTCGTCGTTGACCAAGAACCAGCGGCGCGCGGCGGCCCGCCAGAAGGCCCAGCTGGCGCGCCAGAAGCAGAAGCGGCGCCAGCGCGCGGGCAAGTGGGCGCTGCAGGGCGGTCTCGCCCTCGTGGTGATCGCGATCGTCGTCGGCGTCGTGCTGGTGATCACGAACAGCATCCGCCCGGCCGGCCCCGGCCCCGCCAACATGGCCAGCGACGGCATCAAGATCGGCCAGGGCTTCGAGGCCGTGCAGACCGGGGCCCTCGGCCCCGACGACGAGCCCACGGCGTCGGCGTCCACGGCGTCGAGCGACACGGTCGACATCGTCGTCTACCTCGACTACCTCTGCCCCATCTGCGGCGAGTTCGAGCAGGCGAACAACGACTACATCAGCGGCCTCGTCGAGTCGGGGGCGGCGACGGTCGAGTACCACCCGGTCGCCATCCTCACGAACCAGTCCCTCGGCACGAAGTACAGCAACCGGGCGGCCAACGCGGCGGCCTGCGTGGCGAACTACTCGCCGAACTCGTTCTTCGACTTCAACACCGCGATGTTCGAGCAGCAACCCGAAGAGGGCACGCGCGGTCTCGACGACTCGCAGCTCGCCGACATCGCGACCGGCGTCGACGGGGTGACGAAGGCGAGCGACATCACCAGGTGCATCGACGACGACGAGTTCGGGTCGTGGGTGACGGCGGCGACCCAGCGGGCCATCGACGGTCCCTTGCCGAACAGCGACCTCGACGCCCTGACGGGCACGCCGACTGTCCTCGTCAACGGGCAGAAGTACGACGGCAGCCGTCCGTTCACGGTGCAGGAGTTCCGCAGCTTCGTCGTGACGGCGGCCGGCAACAGCTACACCGAGTCGGGCACGGCCAGCCCGTCGCCGACCCCGACCGAGTCGGCTCCTGCCGAGTCGGCCCCGGCCGAGACGCCGGCCGGCTAGGTCGTCATGCGGGGGTGCGGAAGCACCCCCGTGCGGTCCCGGGCGGCCACGGGCAGCTCGTGCAGCACCACGTCGCGCACCTTGCCCGCGTCGAGGGTCAGCGTGAGGTAGGTGGCGTGCGGCTGGCGACGGCGGTCCGTGGGCGACCCCGGGTTCAGCAGGCGCAGGCCCGCCGGGGTCGTCGTGTCCCACGGGATGTGGCTGTGCCCGAACAGCAGCAGGTCGGTCTCGGGGAAGTCGCGGTCCATGCGTCGCTCGCGCGCCTCCTTGGCTCCCGTCTCGTGCACCACGGTGAGGCGCACGCCCTCGATCGTCGTGCGGGCCACCTCGGGCAACCGGGCGCGCAGCGCGTCGCCGTCGTTGTTGCCCCGGACCCCGATCAGGAGGCGCGCGCGGGCCTCGAACTCGTCGAGCAGCGGTTCGCCGGTCCAGTCGCCCGCGTGCACGACGACGTCGGCCCTCTCGACCGCGGTCCACACGGCACCCGGAACGGCCTTGGCCTTCTGCGGCACGTGGGTGTCGGACACGACGAGGACGGAGGTCGGCATGCCTCCCACGCTAGGCGCGCGTCGGGTCGTGGGGGCACCGATCCGGCCCGATATTCTCGTGACGGGGTTGGCTGTCCTAGTCGGGCCGATCACCCCCGACGCCTCCGTCGGCGCACCGGCACGCGACCGTGCCCGGCCGTGCCCTTCCCGGCGCCCCTCTCGACCCCCGCACCCCCAGAAACGAGGACGACACCGTGGCACTCTTCCGCAGCCAAGAAGCCGAGGTGGCCAAACAGGACGCCGCCGTCCGGCACTCCCTCTGGGCCGACGCGTTCGGCACGCTCGCGACGCGCGCCGTGCAGATCATCGCGGTGCTCGTCGTCGCGATCGGCGTCATCTACGTCTTCCTCAGCCTGAGCCTCGTCACCCTGCCGGTGCTGCTCGCGCTGATCTTCGCCTCGGCCATGCTGCCGGTCGTCGCCTTCCTGCGGCGCCACAAGGTGCCCTCGGTGCTCGCGACCCTGATCTGCCTCTTCGCCGTGTTGATCATCCTCGGGCTCGTCGCCTGGCTGATCGTCTGGGCCGTCGAGAGCCAGGCCAGCTCGCTCGCCGACTCGGCCACCTCGGGCTTCAACAAGCTGCAGGACTGGGTCACGACCCTTCCGTTCTCGATCAGCGACCAGCAGATCGACGACGTCCGCAACACGGCCGTCGACTTCGTGACGAGCTCGCAGTTCGGTTCGGGCGCACTCGCCGGTGCCTCGGCCGTGGGCAGCTTCGCGACGGGCCTCGTGCTGATGATCGTCGTGCTGTTCTTCTTCCTCAAGGACGGCCCGGCGATCTGGGAGTTCCTGCTGCGCCCGTTCAAGGGTGAGAACTACGCCCGCGCCCGTCGCATCGGCGACAAGACGGTCACCACCCTCGGCGGCTACGTGCGCGGCACGGCGACGGTCGCCGCCGTCGACGCCATCGGGATCGGCGTCGGCCTCTGGATCGTCGGCGTGCCGCTGGCCCTGCCGCTCGCGGTCATCGTGTTCCTGACGGCGTTCATCCCCCTCGTGGGCGCCACGGCCGCGGGCATCCTCGCGGCGCTCGTCGCCCTCGTCGCGCTCGGCCCCGTCCAGGCGCTGATCGTCGTCGGCATCGTGGTCGTCGTGAACCAGCTCGAGGGCAACTTCCTGCAGCCGGTTCTGATGGGCCGCACGTTGCAGCTCCACGGCCTCGTCATCCTCGTCGCCCTGACCGCCGGCACGATCCTCGGCGGCGTCGTCGGGGCCGTCATCGCCGTGCCGCTCATGGCCGTCGTCTGGGGCATCACCCAGGTCTGGAACGGTGACCACCAACCGGCCGAGATGTTCCGCCAGAAGCGGCCCGAAGAGGTCCGCTAGCGCTCACGGGCGAGGCAGGGCCCGCAGGAGGCGCGGTGCGAGGACGACTCGCACCGCGCCTCCTGCGCGTCTGCAGTCGGGAGCCCCTTCGCGCGGGCGTTCGAGAGAAATGTGCAGCAACTGCACTCAAATGGTTGCGGATCGTCAACGAAAGCGTATGGTTGACATTCGGCAACCAACGGACCCGGCCAACGGCGGTCAGTCCTCACCATCTCGAACCACCGGAGCGCACCTTGTCGCAGACCACGACCGCCGCGGGCACGAAGCCCGCGGCACCCCACGAACCGGGCGAAGCGCCCGGCATGAGCCACCGCGAAGTCCTCACGGCCCTGTCGGGCCTGTTGATGGGCATGCTCGTGGCGATCCTCTCGTCGACCGTCGTGTCGACCTCGCTGCCGCGCATCGTCAGCGACCTCAACGGCAGCCAGACCTCGTACACCTGGGTCATCACCGCGACCCTGCTGGCCACCACCGTCAGCACCCCGCTGTGGGGCAAGTTCAGCGACCTGACGAACCGCAAGGTGCTGCTGCAGGTCGCCCTCGTGCTGTTCGTGCTCGCCTCCGTCGCCGCGGGTTTCTCGCAGAACACCGCGACGCTGATCACCTTCCGCGTCTTCCAGGGGCTCGGCGCCGGTGGCCTCACCGCGCTGGTGCAGGTCGTCATGAGCGACATCATCAGCCCGCGTGAGCGCGGACGCTACATGGGCTACCTCGGCGCCGTGATGAGCGTCGGCACCATCGGCGGGCCGCTGCTCGGCGGGGTGCTCACCGACTCGATCGGCTGGCGCTGGAACTTCTTCGTCGGCGTGCCCGTCGGCGTCGCCGCCCTCATCGTCATCCAGCGCACCCTGCACCTGCCCCCGAAGCCCAAGAAGGCCGTCGTCGTCGACTACTGGGGCGCGGGCCTGATCGCCGGAGGCGTCTCGCTGCTGCTCGTCTGGGTGTCGCTCGGCGGCAAGCAGTTCGACTGGAACTCGACCACCAGCTGGCTGATGGGCGTCGGCGCGGCCGTCCTGCTCGCGCTCGCCGTCGTCGTGGAGTTCCGCTCGAAGGAGCCGATCATCCCCCTGACGCTCTTCACGAACCGCACCTTCACCTTCGCGGTGATCGCCTCGCTCAGCGTCGGCGTCGCGATGTTCGGCACCAGCGTCTTCCTCGGCCAGTACATGCAGCTCGCGCGCGGCCAGTCGCCGACCATGGCCGGCATCCTGACCCTGCCGATGGTGCTCGGCCTGCTGATCTCGTCGATGGTCGCCGGTGCGCTCATCTCGAAGTACGGCAAGTGGAAGCCCTACATGATCGTCGGGTCGATCCTTCTCGCCGCCGGTCTCTTCCTCATGTCGACCATCGAGTACGACACGAACTTCGCCATCGTCTCGGTCTTCATGGCCATGATGGGGCTCGGCATCGGCATGGTCATGCAGAACCTCGTCCTCGTCGTGCAGAACTCGGTCGACGTCAGCGTCGTCGGTGCCGCCTCGTCGAGCGTCGCGTTCTTCCGCAGCCTCGGCGGCACGATCGGCGTCTCGGTCATGGGTGCCGTCCTCGGCACCAAGGTCTCGGGCTACATCACCGACGGCCTCACCGACGCCGGGGTCGACCCCAGCGCGCTCGGCAGCGGCGGCTCGACGAGCATCCCCGACCTCAGCACCGTGCCCGGCCCGATCCGGACCATCATCGAATCGGCCTACGGTCAGGGCGTCGCCGACGTGTTCCTGATCGCGGCCCCGCTGGCGATCATCACCATCGTGTTCGTCTGCCTGCTGCCCAACGTCGAGCTCGGCACCAAGACCGGCCTCCAGCGTGCGGCGGCGAAGACGGACGACCCGGCGGACGGCGCTGCCTCGGCCTCGGTCGAGCACGACGGAGGCGCGGCTCCGGTCGACGCGAACGCCGCGTCCCCGGCCGCCAAGGGAGCCGCGGCCACGGCCGGCCTGGCCCCCGCCGTGTCGAGCGCTCCGGCCACGGAGTCGACGCCGGCACCGGTCTCACCGATCGACGAAGGACGCGATCCCGCCGAAGGGCGCGATCCCGCCGAGGGCCAGCGCCGTCACCACAGCCACACGACGACCGCCACCGGTACCATCGACACGATCATCGCGACGGGCGCCGCCGAGGTGGCAGGGCACCCGGTGCCCGCCGACGAACTGGCCGAGAGCCCGGTGTTCTCGTCCCTGGTCGAGGAGAAAGATGTCGCAGCCGACCGTTGACGGCCAGCCCGAGGGTGCGGTGCTCGACGCGCCGCGCCCCTCGGGGGGCGACCCTGCCGACCAGGCCGCACCGCACCTCCTCGAGGCCGCGGGGCAGGCCGCACCGCACCTCCCGGGTCCCGACGACGACGGCCGCGAGGGCCTCATGGCCGGCGTGGTCGACGAGATCGGCTCGATGATGGTCGAGGCCAAGCGCACGATCGCCGCGGCGGCGTCGCGCTTCGACCCGGACGTGCCGCCCACGGCCTTCTACGTGCTGCGCTACGTGATGAAGCACCAGCCGTGCAGCGCCGGTGACATCGTCAAGGCGATGGCGATGGACAAGAGCGCGGTCAGCCGGCAGGTCACCCTGCTGCGCGAGGCCGGGTTCGTCGACGTGGTGCCCGACGCGGCCGACGGTCGGGTCATGACCCTGCGCAGCACCGAGCGCGCCGAGAGCCGCATGCTCGAGGTGCGCCACGAGAACCGCGCCGTGTTCCGCAACCACGTCGAGGGCTGGTCCGACGACGAGCTCGCCGAGTTCGCCGGCTGGCTGCGCCGGTTCAACACCCCCGCCGGGTAGCGCCAAGCCGTCCGGCAGCGCCCCGCCCCGCGACGACGAAGGCCCCCTCCCGTGACGGGAGGGGGCCTTCGTGCGTGCAGGCGGGTGCTAGATGGTCGCGGTGTCGATCACGAAGCGGTAGCGGACCTTGCTGGCGACGACGCGCTCGTAGGCCTCGTCGACCTCGTCGGCGCCGATCGTCTCGATCTCGGCTCCGATGTGGTGCTCGGCGCAGAAGTCCAGCATCTCTTGCGTCTCGGGGATGCCGCCGATGTTCGAGCCGGCGAGGCTGCGACGGCCACCGATCAGCGAGCCGGCGCTGAACGACTGCGGGTTCTCGGGCAGGCCGACGAACACCATGGTGCCGTTCAGGCGCAGGGTGCGGGCGTAGGCGTCGATGTCCATGTCGGCCGAGATCGTGTTGATGATCAGGTCGAACGAGCTGCGCAGCTGCGTGAACGTCTCGGGGTCGCTCGAGGCGTAGTAGTGGTCGGCACCGAGCTTCAGGCCGTCCTCCTGCTTGGACAGG
Source organism: Frigoribacterium sp. 2355 (assembly GCF_054060695.1). NCBI lineage: Bacteria > Bacillati > Actinomycetota > Actinomycetes > Micrococcales > Microbacteriaceae > Frigoribacterium > Frigoribacterium sp. 2355. Next base: position 17,034 of record NZ_JBSSDL010000010.1, read on the forward strand.
GTCTGGCTGATGACGGTGACCTCGGCGCCCAGAGCGTGGGCGATCTTGACGGCCATGTGGCCGAGCCCGCCCATGCCGACGACGGCGACCTTCTTGCCGGGACCGGCACCCCAGTGCTTGAGGGGCGAGTAGGTCGTGATGCCGGCGCAGAGCAGCGGCGCGGCCTCGTCGAGCGAGATGCCCTCGGGGATCGACAGCACGTAGTTCTCGTCGGCGACGATCTGCTTGGCGTAGCCGCCGTAGGTGGGCTCGCCCGAGTACTGGCGGCCGTTGTAGGTCGCGACGTTGCCCTTGACGCAGAACTGCTGCTCGCCCGCGAGGCAGTTCTCGCACTCGCGGCAGCTGTCGACGAAGCAGCCGATGCCGACACGGTCGCCGACCTTGTGCTTCGTGACGTCGGAGCCGACCTCGGTGACGATGCCGGCGATCTCGTGGCCGGGCACCATCGGGAAGATGGCCTTGCCCCATTCTTCGCGGGCCTGGTGGATGTCGCTGTGGCAGATTCCGGCGAACGCGATGTCGATCTGGACGTCGTTCGGGCCGACGTCGCGCAGTTCGACCGTGGAGTGCTCGAAGGGGGCGCCGGCGGACGGCGTGAGCAGGACGGGGACGGTGGTGGGCATGAGATGACCTCTCTGCGAGTGGTGGTGCGGTGGTGGTGCGCGCCCCGCGGGCGCGACGGATTCCGACGACGTTGTGGGATGCAACCCAGCCTAGGCGGCACCTCCGACACCGGCTCCCAGAGAAGCGGCGGACCGGAGGAGGCGCGGGTCGTCGACCCGAGGAGGCGCGGCTCAGCCGAGCAGCTCGGCCTGCCAGACGAGCGCGGCGGCCCCGACCAAGGGGCTCTCGTCGCTCAACCCGGAGCGGACGACCCGGACGCGACGGGCGTACTCGTTGACCGGCGCCTCCTGGACCGCGGCCCGGACGAGGTCGAGGTAGTCGTCGCTGACGCGCGAGAAGCCGCCGCCGATGGCGACCACGTCGAGGTCGAGGAGGGTCGTGACCGACGAGATCGCCTCGCCCACGGCGTTCGCGGAGCGACGCACCGCCGCGACGGCGATCGCGTCCCCGGCGACGTAGCCGGCGGCGAGGTCCTCGCCGCGCTCGCCCGTCCAGCCTCGTTCCCGGGCCCAGGCGACGACGTTCGGCCCCGAGGCGATGACCTCGAGCGTGGCGGCCCAGGCGCTCTCGCCCGCGGGGCGGTCCGCGATCTGGATCTGGCCGATGTGACCGGCGTTGCCCGTGCCTCCCGAGAGCAGCCGGCCGTTGACGATCAGGCCGCCGCCGACGCCGGTCGAGACGGTGATCGCGAGGGCGTTGTCCGCCCCCTGCGTGGCACCCACCCAGTGCTCGGCGAGGGCGAGGCTGACGCCGTCGAGCCGCAGGGTGACCGGGGCCGCGTCGGGCAGGGTCGACGCCGCCAGGGCCGCGACCTGCTCCCGCAGCGGATAGCCGCGCCAGGCGTGCAGGTTGATCGGCGAGACGGTGCCGTGAACGAGGTCGACGGGCCCGGCGCTGCCGATGCCCGCCCCGACGAGGGCGTCACCGTCGGGCAGGGCGTCGAGGGCGTGCGCCACGACCGCGCGGACCGCCTCGGCGAGTTCGTCGGACGTCGACCCGGCACCGGTGGGGCGTCGGTCGCGACTTCCGTCGAGGAGGGCTCCGTCGGAGGCGACCAGCGCCGCCTCGACCTTCGTTCCGCCCACGTCGACGGCCAGTGCGTAATCGGTCACGTCGGCCAGCGTAGCGGGGGAGTGCGGCCCGACCGCGTGCCGGAATAGGGTGGCTGCCGGCACGCTGACGAAAGGCACCCCCATGGACACCACCGACGGTCGGGTCGCCGTGCTCGGCGACGCCCTCATCGACGAGCTCCGCACCGACGAGGGCTCGACCGACCACGTCGGCGGGGCCGGCCTCAACGTCGCCGTCGGGCTGTCTCGCCTCGGCGTGCCCACGACCCTGCTCGCCTCGATCGGGGACGACGCCGACGGCGAGGCCATCCGGTCGTTCCTCGCCCAGCACGGCGTCGAGCTCGTCCCGACGATCAACCCCCTCGGCACCGGCCGGGCGGTCTCGCTGCGGGTGGCCGGCGAGCCGACCTACGTCTTCACCGACGCCGCCGTCGCCCGCGGTCTCGACTTCTCGCCCGCGCAGCGGGCCGTGCTCGACGCCGCCCCCGTGGTCGCCGTGAGTTCGTACCCGTTCGACGACGCCGCGCTCACCGACCGGCTGCTGCGGATCGTCGGCAGCGACCCGGTCCGACTGGTCGTCGACCCGAACCCCCGCCCCGGGTTCCTGCCCGGCGGGGCCGCGCAGATCGCCGACTTCGCCGCCGGCTTCGAGCGGGTGGCCGCGTCGACGTTGCTCGTCAAGATCGGTGACGACGACGCCGAGCTCGTCGCCGGCCGCTCGCTCGACGACTGGCAGGAGGCGCTGCTCGCGGCGGGCGCCGGGGGAGTCCTCGCGACCCGCGGCTCGGCCGGGGCGGGCCTGGTGCTGGCCCCGTCGGCCGACGACACGGCGGGCACCTCGCTCACCCGCGGCATCTCGGACGCCGACGGCGAGGTCGTCGACACGATGGGGGCGGGCGACGCGACCTTCGCGTCCATCGTCGCCTCGTTGCTCGCCGAGCGGCGCGGGCCCGGTTCGGTCGACTGGGCGGCCGCCCTCGGGCGGGCCATGGACGTGGCGGCGGCGACGGTCAGGGCTCCGGGAGCGCTCCTCCGGCTGCCCCGGTGACGTCGGCGGGTCCGGTGGTGCGCGCCTCCTGCGCGTTGCCCGCCCGCCTCGCCCGCCGGGCGGGAGGCTCAGCCCAGCGACTCGGCGACCGCCCGTGCCTTGCCCGACAGGTACCAGTGCGAGCGGGCGCCGGTCTCGACCGGTTGCATGCCGACGACGACCTTGCCGCGCGAGTGCTGCTCGGCTAGGTCCTCGAACGCCTGGGCGATGTAGTCGAACGGGTAGAAGCCCGAGACGAGCACGCGCAGCTTGTTCTCGGCGATGAGCTTCGCGAGGGCCGAGAGGATCATCGCGGGTTCGGTGTCGTCGCGCTCGGCGCCGATGAAGCGGATCTCGCGCTCGAGGCGGTCCTCGCTCGAGCTGAAGCGCGCCGGCAGCACGCCGAGGTCGGTGCTGAGGGCGGGGTTGTCCCCGCCGAAGTTGTCGATGAACGCCGTCACGTGGCGGTCGGTGCCCGCGGCCTTGTCGATGCGCTCGCGGAGGCCTTCGCCGTAGTCGACGGGCACGACCCCGATCGAGCGGAGGTAGTCGTGGTTGCCCGGGCTGCAGGTGCCGATCACCTTGGCTCCGAGCTGCAGGGCGAGCTGGCACTCGATGTGGCCGACGCCGCCCGCCGCGGCCGTGATGACCACGACGTCGTCGGGCCCGAGGTGCAGGCTGCGGACCGTGTCGTAGGCGGTGGCCCCGGCGAGGTAGAGCCCACCGGCGACCTCCCACGGGACGTGCTGCGGCTTGGGCACCACGGCGCTGGCCGGCACGGCGATGTAGGTCGCGTGCGCGCCGCCGCCCACCGCGTGGCCGATCACCTCGGCGCCCACGGAGAGGTTGCGCACCGCGGCCCCGCGCTTCTTGACGATGCCGGCGAAGCACGACCCTTCGCGGGCCGGGAAGTCGAGGGGCAGCCGGTCGACGAAGTCCCCTTGCCGGATGAAGTTCTCGATGTGGTTGAGGCCGGCGCAGATCACCTCGACGACGACCTCGTCGTCGGCGGGCGTCGGCAGCGGCTGCTCGACGAAGTGCAGCTGCGAGACGTCTCCGTACCCGTCGAACTCGATGGCCTTGCCCGGTCGTGCCATGACGCGCCTCCACTGCTGTCGTCGCGGCGGCGCCAGTGCCGTCGCGAGGGTGAGTGAAGTGTGCGCCCTCCGGACCGCCGTCGCCCGGAGGACGCGCTTCGAGTTGCCTGGACGCACCGTGCCGCGGTGCGGCGTCGACCGTCCGGAGGCGCGGGTCGGCCTCGTCGTCAGAGCTGGTCGGTCGGCACCGAGAAGGTGTCGCAGGCCGTCGCGCCCTGGCTGCGCCCGGTCTCGAACCACCTCTGACGCTGCTCGGCCGAGCCGTGCGTCCAGGTGTCGGGGTCGACCTGGCCGCCGCTCGCGGACTGGATGCGGTCGTCGCCGACCGCCGCGGCCGCGTCGAGCGCGTCGGCGACCTGCTGGTCGGTGACGGGCTCGAGGAACGTGGTGCCGTCGGCGTCCGCGATGGTCGACGCCGAGCCGACCCACGCCCCGGCGTAGCAATCCGCCTGCACCTCGAGCCGGATGGTGTCGGAGCCCGGCCCGGTGTCGCTGCGGTCGGCGCGGTCGAAGGCCCCGGTCAGCTGCTGGACGTGGTGGCCCCACTCGTGACCGACGACGTACATCTGCGCGAGGGGGCCGCCGCTGGCGCCGAACTGCGACCGGAGCTGCTCGAAGAAGTCGGTGTCGACGAAGAGGGCCTCGTCGGGCGGGCAGTAGAACGGGCCGGTGGCGCTCGTCGCCCCACCGCAGCCGGTGTCGGTCGAGCCGCTGAAGAGGAAGAAGTCGGGGGTGCGGTAGTCGGTGACGCCGAGTGCCGGGGCCTCGGCCGCCCAGTACGCGTCGAGCGAGTCGGCCGCGCCGACCATGCGGCAGTCGACGCTGTCGTTGGCCTGCGCGCCGGTGGTGCACTCGGACGACAGGTCGCCCTCGCTGACCGGCTGGGCGCCTCCGCCGGCCGTGCCGCCGCCGAGCAGCCCCGAGACGTCGACGCCGGTGACCTGGCTGATGAGGAAGACGGCGATCACGCCGACGATGCCGATGCCGCCGCCGGCGACACCCACCGTGCGACCGCGACCGCGTCGCTTGACCTTGCTGCCGTCGAGGCGCGCGTCATCGTTGAAGGACATGTCGCCGACGGTAGCGCAGGGCGGGGGTCAGTGCCCCTCGGCGGCTTCTTTCGCCTCGCGCTCCTTGCGGAGGACCTCGCGGCCGGCGTTGCGCTCCTTGACGCGCAGTTCTTCTTCGCGCACGTCGGCGTGGATGCCGCGTTCGGTGCGCAGCCAGTCGGGCATCTCGTCGAGCAGGGCGTGGATCTCGTCGGTGGTCATGACGTCGTCGACGCCGGCACGGGCGAGGCCCGAGGTCGAGATGCCGAGCTTCTGGGCGACGACCGGCCGCGGGTGCGGACCGGTGCGGCGCAGGTCGGACAACCACTCGGGCGGGTTCGTGCTGAGCTCGGCGAAGGCCTCGCGCGTGACGGGGGCGGCCTGGAACTCGGCGGGCGTGGCCGGCAGGTACACGCCGAGCTTCTTGGCGGCCGTGAAGGGCTTGAGGGTCTGCGGCTGCTTGCCGGACGGCGCGTCGGAGGTCATCTGCCCAGGGTACCGGGCCGATACCCTCGACCCATGACGACCGAGCCGACCCGCGCCCCGTTCCGCATCGGGGTCGTGCCCGGCGTGACCCTGTCGAAGTGGTCGAGGCTCTGGGAGGAGCGCCGCCCCGAGACCCCGCTGGCCTTCGTGCCGCTCGCCGACCTCGACGCGGTGCCCGCCCTCGACGACGACCGGGGCGACGACCGGGTCGACATGGTCCTGGCCCGACTGCCGATCGAGGTCGAGGGGTTGTCGGTCATCCGGCTCTACGACGAGCGGGCCGTCGTCGTCGTGCCGAAGGACCACGCCGTCGCCGCGGCCGGCGCCGAGGACGAGGTCGAGGCCGCGGCGTTCGCCGACGAGCACCGGCACGACCTCGACCCGTCCCTGTCGCTCGCCGACGCCGTGGCCGTCGTCGCGACCGGGGCCGGCGTCGCCGTCATGCCGCAGTCGCTGGCACGGCTGCACGCCCGGAAGGAGGTCACCTACCGTTACGTCGCCGACCTGCCGCCGACCACGATCGCGCTGGTCTGGCCCGAGGGCGAGCTCACCGACGACCTCGACGACTTCATCGGCGTCGTGCGGGGTCGCACGGCCCGCAGCTCCCGGTCGAGGAGGCGCGACGAGCCCGAGCAGGAGGCCCCGGCCCGCAAGGGGTCGGCTCCCGACCCGCGTGGGGCGAAGCCGAAGCGCACGCCGCCGAAGGGCCGAGGGCCCCAGCGCGGCACCGGTCGCAGCCGACCGCGCCGAGGGCGCTGACCCCCTCGCCGACGGGCCGGCCGGTCTGCCAAGCTGAGCGGGTGTCGAAGGAGACCCGCATGTCGAAGAGGATCTGTCTGCTCACCGGTGCCGGCCGCACGAACTCGATCGCGAACGGCATCGCCCACGAGCTCGCCGCCGACGGCTGGGACCTCGCGCTGACCACCTGGGATGGTTACGACGCCGCCATGCCCTGGGGGCTCGCGGCCGTCGACGTGGGCTCGCTCGTCTCCGAGCTCGAGGCCGTGGGTGCGCGCGTGGCCGTGTACCCGGCGGACCTGGCGGACCCCGCGACCCCCGCGCGCCTCCTCGGGGCGGTGAACGACGACCTGGGGCCGGTGACGGCGCTCGTGCTGTCGCACTCGCACGGCGTGGACTCGTCGATCCTCGACACGACGCTCGAGAGCTGGGACGCGCACTACGCCGTCAACGTGCGGGCGGCGTGGCTCGCGATCAAGGCGTTCGCCGAGCAGCTGCCCCCGGTCGACCTGCTCGACGACGGTGCCCGGATCGTCGCCCTGACGAGTGACCACGTCGTGCACAACCTGCCCTACGGCTCGAGCAAGGGCGCCCTCGACCGGCTCGTCATCGCGGCCGCCCGGGAACTCGGGCACCTGGGCGTCTCGTCGAACGCCCTGAACCCCGGGCCGATCGACACGGGCTGGATGGACGACGAGATCCGCGCGAGCGGCACCGAGCGGCAACCGACCGGCCGTCTCGGCACGCCCGCCGACCTCGGTCGGGTCGTGCGCTTCCTCCTGTCTCCCGAGGGACGCTGGATCTCGGGCCAGCTGATCAAGGCCGACGGCGGCTTCTCGGTCTGACCGGCCCGGCCCGCCGCCCGACCACGGATCGCCGCGCCCTGTACCCCGCGTCGCTGGGTGACGGGTCGGCACGGGCGGGGTACCGTCCACGCCACCACCGCGCGGCACCGGACGCCGACGGACGGATCGACACACCAAGGAGGCGCGATGTCGTTCAGCAAGGGAGATCACGTCACCTGGAACACCCCCCAGGGCGAGACCCACGGCACGGTCGTGAAGAAGCGCGTCAAGGAGTTCCAGCTCGACGGGCAGAAGTTCAAGGCCTCGGACGACGAGCCCTACTTCGTCGTCGAGAGTGACAAGAGCGGGGCCAAGGCCGCCCACAAGGGTTCGTCGTTGAGCCCGAAGAAGAAGTAGCACCAGCCGCACCCCACCCACCACCGCCCCACCCCACGAGGAGAACACCATGGCCGACCTGAACGACGTGCGCTGGAACGACGAAGCGCGTGACAAGATCCTGACCGACGCAGACAACGTGCTGCGCGACGCCGTCCGCGACGCGGCCGCAGCCCACTCGGGCGAGTCGTGGGAGGAGTCCTTCAAGGCGATCAACGACGCCGTCAAGGACCGCTTCATCGACTACGAGCCCGGCCCGGACGTCCGCAAGTACGCCGAGGCGATCGAGCGCGGCGACTTCAGCTGACCCGCGCCCCCTGGCCGGCGTCGATCCGTCGCACCCGTGAGCTCAGCGCCACGGCCACCGCGACGGCGACCACGAGGCCGGCCAGGGCGGCGAGGGTGGCCGGGGTGCCGATCACCTGGGTGAGCGGTCCGACCACCACCTCGCCGACGGGCACGCCCGCCAACGACGCCAGTGTCAGGCACGAGAAGACGCGCCCCAGGTAGGCCCCCGGCACCTGCCGCTGGACGACCACGTCCAGCGGCACCGTGAAGACCTCGAGCCCGACGCTGGCGGCGAAGAGGCCGAGGCTGATCCAGAAGAACCAGTGCAGCGGGTCGAAGACCACCGGGTCGGTGCCGTAGGCGAACGACAGCAGCACGAGCGGCAGGGCCAGCGCCGCGGCGCCGAGGCAGGCGGCCCACAACCGGAGCCGCCCGCGGAGGGCCCCGGCCCAGTACGCCCCGACGATCAGGCCGAGGGTCTGCAGGGCACCCGCGAAACCCCAGAGCAGACGTCCGAACGACTGGTCGGCCACGAGCGGACCGACCACCTGGACCCCGCCCGCGAAGGCGAACTGGAACGTGAACGCGAGCGCCGCGGTCGAGACGAGCCAGCGCGTGCGCCAGACGAAGCCGAGTCCGCTGCCGAGGTCCTCGAGCACCGAAGTCCCTCCGGAGGCGCGGGCGCCGTCCCGGGGCAACCAGACGAAGACGGCCGCCGCGACCACGAAGACGACCGCGCCGACGGCCAGGGCGACGCCCGACCCGGCGGTCGCCACCACGGCCCCGCCCACCGCCGTGCCGATCACCAACCCGACGTTCATGCCGACGCGGCTGAGCACCGTCGCGTCCCGGAGCCGGTCGTCGGGGACGGTCTCGCGCAGCAGCGCGCTCGTGGCGGGGCCGAAGAAGGCGGCCGCGGCGCCGTTCACCGCGCCCACCGCCGCGAGGGTGGGCAACGTCTCGGTCTGCGTCAGCATCAGGGTGGCCGCGACGACGAGCGACGCCGCCGACAGCCCCGACGAGGCGATCGCGACGGTGCGTTTCGAGAAGCGGTCCGCGAGGGCCCCGCCGACCAGGACCAGGGCGATGTTGGGCACCGACCGGGCGACGACCACGAGCCCGAGGTCGACGGCGTCGGCCCCCAGGTCGATCGCCGCGAAGACGATGGCCAGGGGCGCGAAGCCGCTGCCCACCCACGAGAACAGGCGCCCGACCCAGAGGGCCCGGAAGGCAGGCGTTCTCAGCAGCGACCACGGCACCGCTGAACTCTATGCCGACGCACCGTGTGCGGACGCCGCGTCCCGCGGCGTCGTCATCCGCGTGGGGACGACCTAGGCTGACCCCGATGGACGCCCCCGAGCCCGACACGACCCGCGCCGACGTCACCGACGTCCCGCCGGTCGCCGCGGTGCGCGAACCCGGCCGATACCGCAAGGGCATCGCCAAGCGCGAGGCGATCCTCGACGCGGCCCTGCCGGTCTTCGGCAAGGTCGGGTTCCACGGTGCCACCCTGCGCGAGATCGCGCGGCGGTGCGGCGTCTCGCACCAGTCGCTCATGCACTACTTCCCGACCAAGGACGAACTGCTGATGGCCGTGCTCCGGCGGCGTGACGAACGACTGCGACGCCACTTCGACGACGACGGTGGCATGCGCGTCGACGAGCTCGTCGCGCTCGCCGAGTACAACGTCGACGTGCCGGTCGTCATCTCGCTGTTCATCACGGCGTCCGCCGAGGCCACCTCGCCCGACCACCCGGCGCACCGGTACTACGCCGACTACTACGAGCGCATCGTCTCGTCGACGTCGGCCTACCTCGGGCTCGCCCAGGCCCGCGGCTGGTTGCGCGACGGCTACACCGCCGAGTCGGCGGCCCGCGTCGTGCTCGCCGTGCAGGACGGTCTGCAGTTGCAGTGGTTGTACGAGCGCGACGCCGTGGACGTCCCGGCCCTGATGCGCCTCGTGATCGCGAGCGTCCTCGCGGTGCCGACGAGCGAACTCGACGCCGCCGTGCGCGAGGCGGCCGGTCACGCGGGCTGACCCGCGCCTCCTCGGCGGACGGGCGACGGCCGGCGGCAGGCGACGGGCGTCCGGCGTCCGCTACTTCGCGCTGATGCGTTGGAACTTGCGGATGCACAGCGGCACGAAGACCACCAGCATCACGGTGATGCCGAGCAGGACGGTCGCGTAGGGGTGCTGCATCGTCCAGATGTCGGGCACCGGGGTGGCGCCCAGGTTGCCGAACGAGGTGCGGGCGGCCTGCACGAGCGACGACACCGGGTTCCACTCGGCGAAGACCCTCAGCACGGTCGGCAGGGTGTCGCTCGGCACGAACGCGTTCGAGACGAAGGTCAACGGGAACAGGATCATGAACGACGCGTTGTTGATGGTCTCGGGCGTCTTGACGCTCATGCCGAGCAGGGCCATCACCCAGCTGAACGAGTAGCTGAACAGCAGCAGCAGGGCGACCCCGCCGACGAACGAGGCAGGTGAGGCGTTCACCCTCCAGCCGACGGCGAGACCGGTGAGCATCATGATGACCATCGAGATCGTGTTGAGCGCCAGGTCGCTGTTCGTGCGACCGATCAGCACGGCCGACGGGCTCATCGGCAGGGTGCGGAACCGGTCGATGATGCCCTCCTTCAGGTCTTGGGCCATGGCGGCACCGGAGAAGGTCGAGCCGAAGACCACGGTCTGCGCGAAGATGCCCGCCATGAGGAACTGCGTGTAGTCGGTGCCCTGGACCGCGATGGCCCCGCCGTAGACCTGGCTGAAGAGCAGGACGAACATGATCGGCTGCAGCACGGCGAAGATCAGCATGTCGGGCGAGCGCTTCACCTTGATTAGGTTGCGCTTGGTGACCGTCCAGCCGTCCGAGGCCCAGGTGCCGAGGCCCGTGTCGGTCGACGGGACGAGCGTCTGCGCCAGGGCGGAGGTGGTTCCGGTGGTGGTCATGCCCGTGCCTCTCTCTTCTTCGCACCGCGCCGACCGCGACCTCGACCGCCGGCCGGGTCGTCGTCGGGGGAGTCGTGGTCGTCGCCCGCGTCGTCGTCGGCCGCGCGGTGGCCGGTGAGCTGGAGGAACACGTCGTCGAGGGTGGGGCGTCGCATGCCGGCGTCGTGCAGCTCGATGCCGGCCGCCCCGAGGTCGGCGAGCGTCCGCTGCAGAGCGGTCGGGCCGTCGGTGACCGCGACCTCGAGCTGGCGACCGTCGGCCCCGACGGCCGGTTCGGAGTCGCCGTGCCGCCGGAGCACCTCGACCGCCTGGTCGCCCCGCGCCTCGTCGACGAGGGCGACGACGAGGCGGTGGCCGCCGACCTGGGCCTTGAGCTGGTCGGCCGTGCCCTCGGCGATGACGGCGCCACCGTCGATGACCGAGATGTCGTCGGCCAGGCGATCGGCCTCCTCGAGGTACTGCGTGGTCAGCAGCACCGTCGTGCCACCGTCGACCAGCCCGGTGATGATGTCCCACAGGGCGAGGCGGCTGCGGGGATCGAGCCCCGTCGTCGGCTCGTCGAGGAAGAGCACGCGCGGGTTGGTCACGAGCGCCCCGGCGAGGTCGATCCGTCGGCGCATGCCGCCGGAGAAGCCCTTGACCGGCCGGTCGCCCGCGGCGGTGATGTCGAAGACCTCGATCAGCTCGCGGGCGCGGTCCCGACTCACGCGGCTGCCCAGGTGGTAAAGCCTCCCGATCATGTCGAGGTTCTCGAATCCGGTGAGGTTCTCGTCGACCGCGGCGTACTGCCCCGAGACGCCGATCGAGCGGCGCACGGCCTGGGCGTCGGCGACGACGTCGAGCCCGGCGATCGTGGCCGTGCCGGCGTCCGGACGTTCGAGGGTGGTGAGCATCTTGACGCCCGTGGTCTTGCCCGCGCCGTTCGGCCCGAGCAGCGCCTTGACGGTGCCCTCGGGCACGATCAGGTCGAGGCCGGTCAGTGCGTGGACCGGGCCGGACTTCGACCGGTAGGTCTTCGTGAGGCCGCGGGCCTCGATCATCGCCATGGGTGCTCCCGGTGCAGGGGGCCCGTCCATCCGCAGACGGGTCCGTCTTGGCGGCCGCTGGGCACCGCCTGAACGCGCCCAAGGTAGCGCTGTCCGGCCCTCGCCGCCAGTGCCCATCGACCCCTCGTGGAGAAGGAGGCGCGGCGCACGTTACGGTCTCGTGTCAAACCTTGCCAGGTGGCAAGTTCCGCCCTACATTCATCCCATGACCACCATCGACGAGACGGCGGGGCCGTCCACCGCTGAACAGCTCCTGCCCGTCGGCATCGGCGACGACGCCGTCGCCCTCGCCCGCCGCTGGGCGCACGAGGCGTCCGGCGCCCCGAGCACCGGTTCGGCCCACCTGCTCGCCCAGGTCCTCAAGGACGAGTCGGGCCTCGCCTTCACGATCGGTTTCGTCGACCGGGTCGTCCGGCCCGAGGACCTCGGCGTCGCCGCCCGCAACCTGTCGACCCTGGCGAAGCAGGCACCGGCCTTCCTGCCCTGGCACATGCGTTCCGCCGTGCGTCTCGGCGGCGTCATGGCACCCGTGCTCCCCGGCGTGGTCGTGCCGATCGCCCGTCGCGTCCTGCGCGGCATGGTCGGCCACCTCATCGCCGACGCCCGCCCCGCCAAGCTCGGTGCGGCCATCGCGAACATCAAGAAAGACAGGACGCGGCTCAACCTCAACCTGCTCGGCGAGGCCGTCCTGGGCGACGCCGAGGCCGAGCACCGCCTCGCCGGCACCCGGGCGCTGCTCGCCCGCGACGACGTCGACTACGTGTCGATCAAGGTCTCGTCCATCGTCAGCCAGCTCTCGATGTGGGCCTTCGACGAGACCGTCGAGCGCGTCGTCGAGAAGCTCACCCCGTTGTACGAACTCGCCGCCCGGTCGCCGAAGCCGAAGTTCATCAACCTCGACATGGAGGAGTACCGCGACCTCGACCTGACGATCGCGGTCTTCACGCGCCTCCTCGACCAGCCGCAGCTGAAGGGCCTCGAGGCCGGCATCGTCCTGCAGACCTACCTGCCCGACGCCCTCGGCGCCCTGCAGCACCTCACCGCCTGGGCGACCGAGCGGGTCGACGCCGGCGGGGCCGCGATCAAGGTGCGCATCGTCAAGGGCGCGAACCTCGCGATGGAGACCGTGGACGCCACGGTGCACGAGTGGCCGCTCGCCACCTACGGCACCAAGCAGGACAGCGACACCAACTACAAGCGCGTCCTCACCTGGGCCTTCACCCCCGGACGCACCCGTGCCGTCCGCGTCGGCGTCGCCGGCCACAACCTCTTCGACATCGCCTTCGCCCATCTTCTGGCCGAGGCCCGTGGCGTGAGCGACCGGGTCGAGTTCGAGATGCTGCTGGGCATGGCCGAGGGGCAGGCCGAGCTGGTCAAGGCCGACGTCGGCGGGCTGTTGCTCTACACGCCCGTCGTGCACCCCCGCGAGTTCGACGTCGCCATCAGCTACCTGATCCGCCGCCTCGAGGAGAACGCGTCGAGCGAGAACTTCATGTCCGCCGTGTTCGAACTCGCCTCGAACGAGGCCATGTTCGAGCGCGAGAAGGGCCGGTTCCTCGCCTCGCTCGCCGAGGTCGACGGAGACACCCCGGCACCGCACCGCGTGCAGAGCCGCCTCGACGCGGCCCAGGCGTTGCAGCCCCGCGCGGCCGGCAGCGGCTTCGACAACGAGCCCGACACCGACCCCGCCCTGGCCGACAACCGCGCCTGGGGTCGTGAGATCGCCGCCCGCTCGGCCGACTCGCGCCTCGGCGTCGAGCTGATCGAGTCCGCCCGGGTGACCGACGAGGCCACGCTCGACGCGATCGTCGCCGAGGCCGTCGCCGCCTCCGCCGCCTGGTCTGCCCGCGGAGGCGCGGGTCGTGCCGCGATCCTGCGCGAGGCCGCGGCCACGCTGTCGGCCCGCCGCGCCGACCTGATGGAGGTCGCCGCGAGCGAGACAGGCAAGACGGTCGCCGAGGGCGACGTCGAGGTCAGCGAGGCCATCGACTTCGCCAACTGGTACGCCCACCTCGCCGAAGAACTCGACCGGGTCGACGGTGCGACGTTCGTCCCCGAGCGACTCACCCTCGTCACGCCGCCCTGGAACTTCCCCCTGGCGATCCCGGCCGGCTCGACCCTCGCCGCGCTCGCCGCGGGCAGCAGCGTCGTCGTCAAGCCGGCGGGCCAGGCCAAGCGCAGCGGGGCCGTCATGGTCCAGGCGCTCTGGGACGCCGGCGTGCCCCGCGAGGTGCTGAAGCTGGTCGACGTCGACGAGGGCGACCTCGGTCGTCACCTGGTGTCGCACCCGTCGGTCGACCGCGTGATCCTCACCGGCGCCTTCGAGACGGCCGCGCTGTTCACCAGCTGGCGCACCGACCTGCCCCTGCTCGCCGAGACGAGCGGCAAGAACGCCATCATCGTCACCCCCAGTGCCGACCTCGACCTGGCCGCGTCCGACGTCATCAAGTCGGCCTTCGGCCACGCGGGTCAGAAGTGCTCGGCGGCGAGCCTGGTGATCCTGGTCGGCTCGGTCGCCACCTCCGACCGCTTCCGCCGTCAGCTCGTCGACGCGGCGTCGACCATGCGCGTCGGACTGCCCTCCGACCCCACCACGCAGATGGGCCCGATCGTCGAGCCGGCCCACGGCAAGCTCGAACGTGCGCTCACCACGCTCGGCGCGGGAGAGACCTGGCTCGTCGAGCCGAAGCGACTCGACGACGCCGGGCGCCTCTGGTCGCCCGGCGTGCGCGCCTGCGTCGCCGCGGGCAGCGAGTTCCACCTCACCGAGTACTTCGGACCGGTGCTCGGCGTCATGACCGCGAAGACGCTCGACGAGGCGATCGAACTGCAGAACGCGACCGACTACGGCCTGACCGCGGGTCTGCACACCCTCGACCCCGCCGAGCTGTCGACCTGGCTCGACCGCGTCGAGGCGGGCAACCTCTACGTCAACCGCGGCATCACCGGGGCGATCGTGCGTCGCCAGCCGTTCGGCGGCTGGAAGAAGTCGTCGGTCGGTGCCGGCGCCAAGGCGGGCGGGCCGAACTACCTCGTGCACCTGGGGTCCTGGCAGCCGACGACGCTGACCGAACCGCAGGAGGCGCGCCCGGGTCGCGAGGCCCTGGCCGCCCTCGAGGCCGCGTCGCCCCTGCTCGGGGCGTCGGGTGCGTCGGCCTCCGACGACCTGCGGGCCGCCGCCGCCAGCGACGAGCACTTCTGGGCCGCCGAGTTCGGCGTCGCCCGTGACGTCAGCGACCTCGGCCTCGAGCGCGACCTGCTGCGCTACCGTCCCCTGCCCGTGACGATCCGCGCCGCCGACGGCGCGGCCCCGGCCGACGTGGTCCGCGTGTTGCTCGCCGGACGGCGCTCGGGCGCGCCGCTCACGGTGTCGTCGTCGGTCGAGCTGCCCGGCGCCCTCGTCCGTGCGCTCGGCCTCGCGGCATCCGACGTCGTGCACGAGGACGACGCCACGTGGCACGACCGGGTGCGTGCGGGTCGCCTGTCGACCGAGCGCGTGCGGTTGGTGACCGGCGCCGGTGACGCGACCCGCGCCTCCTCGGCCCTGGCGGACGCCCTGGGCGGCGACCCGGCGGTGGCCGTGTTCGCGGCCCCGGTCACGCCGACCGGCCGCCTCGAATTGCTGCCGTTCCTGCGCGAGCAGGCCGTCGCCATCACGGCCCACCGCTTCGGCAACCCCGACGACTGGAGCGCCTCGGTCATCTGACCCCGCCGGCGCACGCAGACGCCCGAACCCGCCGGACCCTTCGGGAACCGGCGGGTTCGTGTCGTCCACGGTGGTCCGGCGACGGCCCGCCGGGAGCGACGGGAACCGCCGGCCCGAGGCCCTAGCCGGGGACGACCTCGACCTTGGTCCAGCCGGGCTCCCGGCGGTCGAACGCCTCGTAGGCCTCGATGGCCGAGCCGATGCCCTCGTGCTCGGTGATGAACGCCGTGGGGTCGAACTGGCCGGACGCGACCAGGTCGATCAGCGGCGGGGTCACCGAGTGGTGGTCGCAGTTGCCCATGCGGATGGTGAGGTTCTTCAGCATCGCCTCACCGAAGGGGAACGACGTCACGGTCGGCGAGTAGACGCCGATGACTCCGATGCGGCCGTACTTCGCCACGACCTCGACGGCCCAGCGCAGGGCCTGGGTCGGCGCGTTGCCGGGCACCCACTGGTCGCCCTGCGGGTTCGCGTCGGGGGCGACCTGCTCGACCTCGGCGGCGAACTCGGCGGCCGTGTCGGCGTCAGGGGCGGCGGGACCGTGGCTCGCGTGCTGTGCGTCCACGCCGACCGCGTCGATGACGGCGTCCACACCGGCGCCACCGGTGAGGCGCTTGATGGTCTCGACCGGGTCCTCCTCGTCGAAGTTCACGATCTCGGCGTTCTGGGCGAGCGCCTGCGCCAGGCGGGTCTCCTCGCGGTCGACCACGATCACGCGGCTCGCGCCCTGCTTGAAGGCCGAGGCGATCGCGAACTGGCCCACCACCCCCGCACCGAAGACGGCGACCACGTCGCCGCGGGTGACCCCGGCGAGTTCGGCGCCGAACCAGCCGGTGGGGAAGATGTCGCTCAACAGGATGGCCTGCTCGTCGCTGACCGTGTCGGGCAGGCGGTGCATGGTGTTCTGCGCGAACGGGACGCGCACCTGCTCGGCCTGCAGGCCGTTCACCGGGCCGGTCGAGGCCGGGCCGCCGAAGAAGCAGGTGCCGGCGTCGGGGCCGTTGGGGTTCGCCACGTCGCATTGAGCGGTCTGGCCCCGGCGGCAGTAACGGCAGGTGCCACACGACACCGTCGAGTTGATGACGACCCGGTCACCGGCACTGAAGCCGCGCACGTCGTCGCCGACCGCGGTGACGACGCCCACCGCCTCGTGACCGAGGATCGTGCCCTCGGCCATGGGCGCCATCGTGCCGCGCACGAAGTGCAGGTCGGTGCCGCAGATCGCGCTCCGGGTGATGCGGACGACCGCATCGGTCGGGTCGACGACCGTGGGGTCGGCGACCTCGTCGAGTCGGATGTCGCCGATGCCGTGCCAGACGACTGCCTTCATGGGATGGTCCTTCCGTTGAGCCCTGGGCACCGGAGCTGCCCCGTACCCGTGCGACGGTAGGCGGCACGATGCCGGAGCGACGTGTGCCCTCACACAGAGAACGGGGGACGCCGCCTCGCCCTGGTTCCCTCCGCCCGGGGGAGTCGGCGGGCTCCCGTCACCCCGGGCGGGTCATCGCCGACCCGCCGGGCACGACGGGAACCCGCCGACCCGAGTGTGGCCGGGCGGCGGGCCTCAGACGGCGGGCTGCCCGGCGGCGTACCAGGCGGCGAGACGACTCAGGCCCTCGTCGACGCTCACGGCCGGTGTCCACCGCAGGTCGCGCTGGGTGCGCCGCTGGTCGAACCAGTGCGCCGTGGACAGCTGCTCGGCGAGGAACCTCGTCATGGGTGGTTCGTCGGTGCCCGGCCGCACGGCCCAGACGCGCTCGACCAACGACCCCGCGGCACGGGCGATCCCGGCCGGCACCCGCAGACGAGGCGCGGGCACGCCGGCGGCCGCGCAGATGCCGGCCATCAGGTCGGCGACGGTGCGGGGCTCGCCGTTGCTGATCACGTACGACTCGCCGCTGACCTCGTCGACGCGTTCGAGCGCGGCGGCGATGCCGGACGCCGCGTTGTCCACGTAGGTGGAGTCGATCAGGGCGGCGCCGTGGTCGAGCAGCGGCAGGCGGCCGGAGCGCGCACGGTCGACGATGCGCTCGACGAGCTGCGTGTCGCCCGGTCCCCAGACGAGGTGGGGGCGGACGGCCACCACTCGCAGGTCGGCGTCGGCGGCCCCGAGGGCGACCCGCTCGGCCGCGGCCTTGGTGCGGGCGTAGTCGCCTCGAGCGTGTCCGGGCGAGGCGGGCAGGGCGTCGTCACCGACGATCGACGATCCGGCGTGAGCCACGGACGGCGACGAGACGAAGACCAGCCGGGGCACCGAGGAGGCGCGCATCGCCTCGACCAGGGAGCGCGTGCCCCCGACGTTGACGGCCTCGAACTCGGCCGGTTCACCGGTGAGCGACACCTTGGCCGCGAGGTGGACGACGGCGTCCTGGTCGCGGACGGCGGTGGCGACGGCCCGGGGGTTCGTCATCGACCCGAGCACGTCGCGGCCACCGGGCACGCCCGAGGGCCGACGCTGGAAGGTCGTGACCTCGTGTCCGGCGTCGGTGACGGCGCGGGCGACGGCACCGCCGAGCAGGCCGCTCGCGCCGGTGACCAGCACCCTCACGGGCGACGCATCCGGCCGCCGGACAGCACGGACGTCGCCCACGCGGCCAGGCCCGTGCGGTCGATCTTGCTGTTGTGCCGCACGTCGGTCGGCAGCTGCGGCACGACGAGCACCGCGGCCACGGGTCGACCCGACGCCGACCGGACGGCCGAGCGGACCGAAGCCGCCAGGGCCGCGGACGCCAGCCCCGGGCGACGAGCCGGGGGGACGGTCTCGGCCACGACGACGACCTGCTGGGTGCCGGCCGGACCGACGCCGACGACGGCGGCGCGCGCGATGGCGGCCCGCGCCTCCACGGCCTGTTCGGACGCCACCGGCGTCAGCACGCCCGTCGACGTCGTGATCACGTGGGGCAGGCGGCCCTCGACCCAGAGTCGACCCTGCGCGTCGAGGTGCCCGACGTCGCCGGTGCGGTGCCAGCGGGTCTCGGCGGTCGAGCCCAGGCGGCTGAGGCGGTGCGTCAGCCAGAGGCGGTCGTAGTGGTCCTCGACGTGGGGCGCCGAGACGACGATCTCGCCCGTGACGCCGGGGGCGTCGGTGAACGCCGAGGAGGCGCGGCCCCCGTCGTCGAGGGGAGCGATCCGCACCGTCGTGGTCGCGCCGGGCAGCCCGACGCAGACCCCGCCGGCGTCGGGCGCACCCGCGGCGACGGCTGCCTCGCGGTCGGCGGCCGCGGAGCGCACGCCCTCGAGCGTGACGTCGGTCATCAGCAGGCCCTCGGTCATGCCGTAGGGCGTGTGGGGCGTCGCGTTCGGCATGAGGTCGCCGGCCGCCGCCAGCAGCGCCTCGGAGACGGGCGCGCCCGCCGACAGGAAGGTCTCGACGCCGGCCAGCGCGCGGTGGTCCGCGTCGTCGAGGTCGTCCGACGTCGCGACGACGTTGGTGAGCGCGGCAGGGGAGAGGAACACCACGGTGGCGTCCACCGCCGCCGTGGCGGCCGCGACGGCCCGGGCGGTGAGGGTGCGCGGCCTCGTGACGTCCATGTCGGGGGTGACGCTCGTCGCCCCGAGGGCGGGGCCCAGCAGGGCGAACGGGGCGAAGCCGGCCACCAGGCCCGTGCCCGGACCGACGTCGTACTGCTCGGCCAGGGCGTCGCGCAGGGCCGTCAGCTGGCCGTGCCGGTAGACGACGCCCTTCGCGGGTCCGGTCGAGCCCGAGGTGAACAGGATGGCGGCCTCGGCGTCGGCCGTGGGGGCGTCGGGCAGCTCGGCGAGGGCACCGCGGGCGCGGCGGCCGAGGGCGGCGATCTCGGGCAGCGAGGCCTCGACGCCGAGTGCCCGGGCGGCGACCGGCGACAACCTCGTCGTCGAGATCTTGCGGCCCGGCCAACCGAGGGCGGTGGCCGCCGTGAGTCCCGGGAGCTGGCCGATCACGTGGTCGGGCCACGCGCCGCGGACGGCGCGGGTCAGGCCGCGCACGCCGAGACCGGCGTCGGCCACGACCACGACGGCACCGAGGCGGACGCAGGCGTAGAGCACCGCGGTCAGGTCGGCACCGGGCTGGACGAGCAGCGAGACGCGGTCGCCGGGGCGCACGCCGTGCTTCCGCAGACCGAGCGCGATCTCGTGGACGCGACGGGCGAGCAGGCTCCAGCTGATCGAACGCGGGCCGTCGGCACCCGCGGGTGCCATCTCGACGAGCGCGGTGGCCGGGCTGTCGGCCAGGGAGTCAAGGTACGACCAGAGGGGGCGGTCCTGCGGGGAGGCGACCCGCGCCTCCTCGGTTCCGACCGGGGCGGCGACTCGGGCCTCGGTGGCGGCTCGGGCCGGGGCGTCGACGGCGGCCGTCCCGCCGGGCAGCCGGTCGCCCAGCCAGGTGAGCACGGCTCCGGCGTAGTCGACGTCCTCGGCGACGAGGTGGCCCGCACCCTCGAAGCGGTGCACGTCGGCGTGCGGCAGGCGGCCGACCAGGTCGTCGAGGTACCGGTCGGAGAAGATCGGATCGCGCGGGCCCCAGAGCATCAGGGCCGGGACGGTGAGTGCGCGCAGGCCCTCGGCGATGCGGTCGAGCTCGGGGCTGCTGACGTGCCCGTCGTCGACCGGGATGTCGGCCACGAAGCCACCGATGCCGCCGCGGCGGTCGGCCTGGCGGTACGGAGCGCGGAAGCCGGCCTTCACCTCGGGCGAGAGCGGCGGGTGGGCGAGGCCGAGGGTCACGTCGAGGAACCCGGTGGTGCCGACGGTCGCCCGGCCCAGCACGCCGCGGGCGAGGGTGAGGCGCAGGGGAGCGGGGATCTTCTCGCCCTCGGGCTGGTGGATCGCGGTGTTGAGCAGCATGAGCCCGGCCAGCTGGTCGGGGTGGTCGACCGCCCAGCCCATCGAAACGACGCCGCCCCAGTCGTGGCCGAGGGTGACGACGGGCCCGGTGACCTCGAGGGCGTCGGTGAGGTCGCCCAGGTCGGCGACGCGGCGGGCCAGCGTCTGCGGCGAGCCCGTGCGCTCGGAGAAGCCCATGTCGAGCTGGTCGACCGCGACGACGCGCCACGCGGGCCCCCCGGCGACGGCCGTCTCGACCGTGCGGGCGACGAGGCGGCGCCAGAGGTACGACCAGGTCGGGTTGCCGTGCACGCAGAGGATGGTGCCGACCGGTTCGGCGCCGACCTCGGCCAGCGCCTCGGCGTTGTCGAGGACGTGCCAGGTGCGGGAGGCGCGGTGTGCGCCGAGCCCGTACGGCACGTCGACGAGACGCGACCACGACGGGTCGAGCCCGTCGAGACCCGCGGGGGGACGTGACGCCGGCGCCGTGGCGGAGGCGGACCGCGGGAGCCGACTCACCAGGCGAGCTCCATCATCGCGGTGTTGATGCCCGAGCCGACGCCCATCAACAGGACGCGGTCGCCCTTGCTGAGGGTCTTGCTCTCTTCGACCAGCGTGATCGGGATCGACGCCGGGCCCACGTTGCCGAGGGTCGGGTAGGTGAGCGGGACGAGCTTCTTGTCGATGCCGGCGGCCTTGACGAAGGCACCCGTGTGCACGTCGCTGACCTGGTGCATGATGTAGCGGTCCATGCGCTGCCAGTTCCAGTCGCGCTTGGCCTCTTTCCAGGCCGAGACGACGAGTTCCATGCCGCGCTTGAGCAGGGCCTTGGCGTCGGTGAACATGCCGTCGACGCTGCCGACGCAGAGGTCGTAGTTCTCGGTGGCGGCGCGGGTGACGCCGCCGACGATGCGGTGGCCCTCGGGGTGGAGGTCGGCGCGGCCGATGACGGCGGCGGCGGCCCCGGAGCCCAGGGTGAGGCTGGCGAACTCGCTCATGAAGTCGTCGCGGCCGTAGCCCTTGGTGAGGAGGCGGTCGATCGTGTTGACCTGGACGTCGTCGGCGTCCTCGCCGTCGATGATGACGGCGTAGTCGATCTGACCCGCGTCGATCAGCTGGGCGGCGAGGGTCATGCCGTTGACGAAGCCGAGGCAGGCGTTGGCGATGTCGAAGTTCGTGGCCGACGAGGGCAGGCCGAGGCCGTGGTGCAGGCGCACGGCGACCGAGGGCTCGAGGTGGGGGCGCGTGACCGACGTGTTGATCAGCAGGCCGACCTGGTCGGGGCGGATGCCGGCCTCGGCCAACGCACGCTTGCCGGCGTCGATGGCCGCCGCGTCGAAGCTCTGCTCGGTGCTCCAGTTGCGGCGCTCGTACACGCCGGCGACGCGCTGCAGCAGGCCCGTGGGCAGCTTGAGGCGCTTGAGTACGGGGCCGAGCTTCTCGTCGATGCTCTCGGAGGTGGTGACCCGGTCGGCCATGGTGCTGGTGACCGACAGCAACGCGACGTTGCTGTGCCGGGTCGTAGCGTTTCCGTTCAACGGAACTCCCTGTCGAGTTGTGGCGGGGTGGGGCTGCACGCGCGCGCGGGGTCGCGAGCGGAGCCGAACGTCGTGGGCACCGGTTCGGTGCATCAGTCAGTTTACGGCGGCGCACGCTGGGTGGTTGCCAGGTTGACGGGGCACGTCCATGCCCTGAACGGCATGTGACCGGGGGTTCCGGCGTCAGGCCCCGGGGTCGCGGGGCAGCCGGACGATGCGGCGGCGGTCGTCGCGCGTCCACCAGACGAGGTCGGCCACCGCCCAGGTGACGGCACCCAGGCCGGCGGCGACGACGACGACGGTGACGACGGTGACGTGGCCGCCGCCGACCGTCAGGGCGGCGACGATGCTCGCGATCACGACGAGCGCGCAGAACGACGTGACGAGCGGCAGGGCGAGGCCGCCGCGTTTGGTGAGCAGCCAGTTCGGCACGTCGGGATCGACGTGGACGTCGCGTCGTCGCACGGTGCCTCCTCGGCGGATCGGGGTCCCGGCGATCGTAGCCCGCGCACCTTGTACCCTCGGGTGCATGAGCGACCTGCGGCGACCCTGGTTCACCCTGACGAAGACGGGTGCCGTTGTGCCCGCCGTGTTCGAGGTGCTGATCGGCTTGTTCGGCCTCGTCGTGCAGGTGCTCAACATCGCCTCGGGGGTGCCGGTCCAGGCGATCACCGTCATCATCCTTATCGTCGCCGTGCTGCTCGTCGCGCAGGGCGTGGCCGACCTGATCTGGTGGAGCAAGGACGGCCGCCGGGCGAGGGCGCGCCAGGCCTGACCGCTCGGCCGGGGCCACCCGGCCCCTCGGGTCAGACGGACGCCTCCGGCCGGGGCCTCCGCAGCCGGTGCGTCGCGAGCAGCACGACGACCACCACGCCCACCCCGATGGCGGTGTCGGCCGTCCGGGCCGCCACGAGGGCTCCCACGTCGACGGGTGCGCCGCCGAGTGCCCGCATGCCGAGCGCCATGGGCGTGATGGTGACCAGCGCGAGCCCGTAGTTGCGGACGATCAGCAGCTCGGTCGCGAACTGGAGCACGCCGAAGGCGACGATCAGGGCCGTGACCCCGGGGTGCCACGCCAGCAGCAGAGCGGCGAGGCCCACCCCGACGAGGGTGCCGAGGAGGCGGTGCCCGGCCCGCACGAGCTGGCCCGCCGTCGCGGTCCCCGCGACGGGTACCACGGCCGACACCATGGCCCAGTACGGGCTCTGCACGCCGAGACCGAGGCTGATCAGCCCGGCCGCGATCGACGCGACCAGGCAGACGGCGGCGTGGACGACCGTCCGCCGGCCGTCCAGGGGACGGGGCCCGCGCCTCCATCGGCGTCCGTCGACGGTCGCGAGCGCGCGACGACCGGCGGGCAGCAGCACGCCCGCGAGCGACGCGAGCAGGGCGAGGGCGAGGCTCGCCGGGGCGACCACGGCCGCGACGGCGACGGTCGACCCGGTCGCGGGCACGAACGCGGTGACGCCCAGGCCGAAGACGAAGAAGAGCGGCCCGGGCGGGCTCCAGCGGCGCAGGTCGGAGAGGGCCGAGGTGATGCCGGCCACGACGCCGATCGTGACGACGAGCAGCCAGACCGGGGCCGCCGAGGCGGCCAGCGCGGTGCCCAGCACCACGCAGGCGACGAGGACGAGCCCGGCCTCGAGCTGCATCTCGAGCCGCTGGAAGCGGGGCAGCCCCCGGCCGAAAGCCGAGGCGAAGGCCCCGAACACCGCGTAGGGCGTCCACTCCACGTGGCCGATCAGGGCCAGCACGACCATCGGTGCCAGGACGGACGCGGCGACGCGGGCTGCCGGTCGGTGGGCGCCGTCGTGCGGGCCGAAGCGGACCAGGTCGCGAGGGTGCGGCAGCAGGCGGTGGGGGGAGGTCGTGGTCGTGATGGGCGGTCCTCTGGTCGGCGCGGCGTGGGCGCTCGTCGTCGAACTGCTTCACGGGTGAATGATCCGTTCATTACTTTACTCGTGAAGCATCGCTAGGCTCAAGGGCATGACCGATCCCGGGCTCCGAGACGTGATGGACGACGTCCACGACCGATGGCGCGAACTCCGGCCCGACCTCGACGTCTCGGCGATCCCGGTCGTCGGCCGAGTGAACCGGCTCGCCCGCATCGTGCAGCGTCGCAGCGACGACCTGCTGGCCCAGTTCGGCCTGGGGCGCGCGGACTTCGACCTGCTCGCCGCCCTGACGCGCCGCGGCGGACCGATGAGTCCGACGCAGTTGGCGGACGAGACCCTGCTCTCACCGCCGGCCGTGACGAAGCGCGTCAAGGGGCTGCTCGGGGCGGGCCTCGTCGACCGCTCGGCGAACCCCGCCGACCACCGTGGCTACTTCGTCGCGCCGACCGCGGCCGGGCGCCGTCTGATCGACCGCGTGCTCGAGGTCCAGCTCGCGGACGAGCGGGCCGTGCTCGCCGCCCTGCCCGAGGAGGCGCGCCCAGCTGTCGCGGACGGCCTGCGTCACCTGCTCGTCGCCCTCGAGGGGTGACCTCGGGGGGCCGGAGCTCTCGGCGGATGGTCGGTCGACCCTGGATACGCTCCTGACGTGCGACCGACGACGACCCGGCAGAGCTCCACGGGCGTGGGCCGCCGCGACGAGAAGACCCGATGGCGCAGGTTCGCCGTGATGACGGCCGGGCTGTGGGGCTCCGCGGCGCTGGTCGCCCTCGGGTTGGCCGCCGGGGGACCCGTGCCGCCACAGGCCTCGGTTCCGTCGGTCACACCCGTTCCCTCGAACTCCCCGTCCGCCGGGCAGCCCACCGTCGGCCCGGGCGCGGTCGCGGGCTCGACGGTCGAGACGTCGGACGGCACGGTCGTCGTCAGACCCCAGCGCCCCCGCGGCGACGTGGTCGTGTACTTCCACGGTGCCGGCCAGACCGCGTCGACGATCGTCGACGATCCCGAGACGAGCGGGCTGGTCGACGAGTTGGTGGCGGACGGCTACACGGTCGCGGCCCGAGACGCGGGCGGCAACTCGTGGGGTGACGGGCCGAGCGTGCGGGACTACCTCGACCTCGTCGGCGATCTTCAGCGCTCGTCGCCGGGTGCACGGATCTTCCTGGTCGCCGAGTCCATGGGTGCGGTCGCGGCGGCACAGGTCGCCGGACGCGCCGACGTGGCGGCCTGGGTCGCGATCTATCCGGTCTGCGACCTGTCGACCATCTCGGAACCCGGCCTCCGGGCGCAGATCCGCTCGGTCCACGGCACCGACCCGCCTGCTCGGTTCTCGCCCCTCTCGTGGCCGGACGTGCCGGTGGCCACCTGGGCGTCTCCCGACGACACCATCGTCGACGCCGAGGCGAACGGTCGGTCCTGCACCGAGCGGGTGTCGGGCGTCTTCACGTCCACGGTGGGCGAGCACGGCGACGCGTCGAACTTCGACGGTGCCTCCGTCACCGCGTTCTTCGACGCACATCGCTGAACGGAGGACCGGTCCATGAGGTCTCCTCGGCGATGACTATGCTCGTCCTGTGAGTGACGCGTCGACCGAGCTGGCCCGCCGGCGGAACAACCTCGACGCCATCCGCCTGGGCGGTGCGCTGATGGTCGTCCTCGGGCACTCGTACGTGCTCTCGGGCAAACCCGTCGCCCCGCCGGTCATCTTCGACGTGCCGATCCACACCCTCGGCGTCTTCGTCTTCTTCATCATCAGCGGCTACCTGATCACCAAGAGCTGGCTGCGACGACCGCAGTGGAAGAGCTACCTGGCCGCGCGGTCGCTCCGCATCTTCCCGGCGCTGATCGTCGCCGTGCTGCTCTCGGTCTTCGTCCTCGGGCCCGTCTTCACAGTCATCGACCTGCACGCCTACTTCACCGATCCGAACACGTGGCTGTACCTCCGGAACCTCTTCCTGCAACCCGTCTTCGGTCTGTCGGGCGTGTTCACGACCGTCCCGTACCCGAACGTGGTGAACGGTTCGCTCTGGACGCTCCCCATCGAGTTCTCCTGCTACCTGTTCGTCCCGTTGATGATGGTGGTCCCCCGTCGGGCCCGCGTCCCGGTGGTGGTCGTCTTCGGCCTCGCCTGCGTCGCCGCCGTCTTCTTCGCGACGCCCGCCCAGAACGTCTTCGGCTTCTACCTGCTCGTGACGGCGGCCGAGCCGTGGGTCTTCTTCGCCGGAGGCATGCTCTGTGCGCTCCTCCTCGAGCGTCACCTCTTCCGGCTCGACGCCGCACTGCTCGGCCTGTTCGCCCTCACCGTCGTCGAAGCGGTCCGACCGTCTCTCGGCCACGTCGTGATGTGGGTCGTCCTGCCCTACGCCGTGCTGGCCGTCGGGCTCGCGTCCTCGCCGATCATCCGTCGGGCGTCCCGTTTCGGTGACTTCTCGTACGGGATGTACATCTACGCGTTCCCGGTCCAGCAGATGGTCTTCGCGACGATCGGAGTGCGGAGCCTCACCGTGAACCTGGTGATCGTCGTCGCCGTGACCGCGGCCCTCTCGGTCGCGTCCTGGCACCTGATCGAGGCGCCGGCCCTGAAGCTCAAGACGAGGTTCGAGTCGACGGTGCCCGCCCGCGGGCGACGACGGGCGAGTTCGAGCCCGAAGACGCTCGTCAGCAGCGACATCGTCGACTGACGTCCCCTCAGAGCCGGCCACGGGACTCGAACCCGTAACCTTCCGATTACAAGTCGGATGCGCTACCAATTGCGCCAGGCCGGCGAGGCTCGCCCATCTTACCCAGCCCGCGCCTCCTCACCCGGCGTGGTGCATGCGGTCGGTGCAGGATTGGCGTTCCGAGGCCGAGAAGTGGTGAAGTAGAGGCAGCGCACCGCGCCCGCCGGACGCACCGACCTGAGGAGCCCCCTTGTCCACGATCTTGACCGCGCTCGGTTCGCTCGCCATGCTCTTCGTCAGCTTCGCCCTGTTCGCCTACTCGTTCGGCTCGGGCGAGCCCAACGCCTTCGTCTTCTTCGGGGGCATCGTCCTGATGACCGGGTCGTTCTGGCTGCCCATCACGGTGATCGGCAACAGCCACAAGACCTGGTGACCGGCGCGGCACCCGCGACCGGGTGCCGCCGAGGGCGGTCGACCCGCTACGGCGTGCTGACGAACTGCTCGGGGTCGAGCAGCTTGCGAGGCTTGGCGTCGTCACCGTCGCGTCCGCCCACGTAGAGCCAGCCCAGCAACTGCTCGCCCTCACGCAGGCCGTGTGCAGCCGCCACCTCGGGAGCCCGGGTCAGGACGCCCGTGCGCCAGAACACGCCCCAGCCCTCGTCGTCGAGCACGAGGGACAGCAGGTGCGCGACGCCCGAGGCGACCGATTCCTGCTCCCAGTAGGGCACCTTGCGGCTGTCGCGGGGCGAGACGACCACCGCGACGATCAGCGGCGCCCGCAGCGCCTTCTGCGTGAGCTTGTCGCGGGCGTGGCCCTCGGCCCCACCCGCGTCGGCCAGAGACCGACCCACGACGAGCCGGTCGTCCCCGCGGAACTCGATCAGGCGCCAGGGCCTCAGCTCGGAGTGGTCCGCCACCGTCGCCGCCGACCGCACCGCGTCGAGCAACTGCTCGTGCGTCGGCGCGACGTCGGTGACCTTCGACCGCGACCGACGACGCCGGGCGGCGTCGGCGACGGCGCTCACTACTCGGCGGCCTTGAAGTCGAGCGAGATGCTGTTCATGCAGTAACGGTCGCCGGTCGGCGTGCCGAAACCGTCGGGGAACACGTGGCCGAGGTGCGAACCGCAGTTCGCGCACCGGACCTCGGTGCGGGTCATGCCGAGCGAGTTGTCCTCGATCAGCTGGACCGCGTCCGGGTTCACCGACTCGTAGAAGCTGGGCCAGCCGCAGCCACTGTCGAACTTGGTGCCGCTCTTGAACAGTTCGGCGCTGCACGCCGCACAGGCGTAGACGCCGGCACGGCTCTCGTCGAGCAGCTCACCCGTCCACGGGCGCTCGGTGGCGGCCTCCCGCAGGACGGAGTACTGCTCGGCGTCGAGCTCTTCGCGCCACTGCTCGTCGGTCTTCTCGATCTTGTACGCCACGATGATCTCCTTGCTTGTCGGGACTCCTCATTCAACACGGTCGACCGGTGCACGATTCCCCGGCCCCCACCGGGCTGTCAGACTCCTGTTCGTGCGCACCTCCGACCGCTTCCTGGCCGCGGCCCTCGCCTTCGACCGCGAGGGGTCGCCGTCGCAGGCAGAACTCGCGCAGGGCGTCGCGGGTGATCCGGCGGCGCTCGCCGTCGTCGATCGAGCCGAGGAGGCGCGGCGCCAGCCCGTCCTCGTCCTCGCGGTCTGCCGGTGGCTGGGTGCGCCGCACGGCCCCTGGTCGGTGCTGCGGCCCTGGCTGCTCGCCCGCTCCGACGACGTCGTGGCCGAACTCGGCCGACGGCTCACCCAGACCAACGACGTGCGCCGCTGCGCGCCGCTGTCGATCGCGCTGGCCCGCGTGCCGGGCCCGATCGCCCTGATCGAGGTCGGCGCCTCGGCCGGGCTCTGCCTCGGTGTCGACCGCTACGGCTACCGCTCGGGTGACCGGAGCTGGGGCGATCCGTCGAGCACGGTGCAGCTCGGGATCGACGTCGTCGTCGAGGGCGCGGCCCGGTCCGAGGCGGAGCTGCCGACGGCCCCGCTTCCCGAGATCGTCTGGCGGGCGGGGATCGACCTCGACCCGGTCGACGTCCGCGACCCCGACCAGGTCGCCTGGCTCGCGACGCTGCTGCCCCCCGAGCGCGCCGATCGGCGGGACCTGCTGGGGCGGGCCGTCGCGCTCGCCCGCACCGCGCCTCCTCGTCTCGTGGCGGCGGACGCCGTCGACGGTCTCGCCCCGCTCGCGGCCGAGGCCCCGACGGGCGTCACGCTCGTCGTCGTCTCGACGGGCACGCTCGTCTACCTGCCGGGTCGCCGACGTCAGGCCTTCGTCGACGAGGTCGGCCGGCTGGGCGCGCGGTGGATCTCGTACGAACGACGAGACCTGCTGAGCGACGTGGTCGCCGAGGTGCCGACGGGGGTGTCTCCCGACGACGCGTTCGCGGCCCTCGCCCTCGACGGCCGGGTGCTGGGCGTGGGGGACGCCCACGGCACGCGGCTGCACCTCACTGCCTTACCGCGGGTCGGGAGCTCGCGACACCCGGCGGTTCCCCGAGCGGGTGGACGGGTTGTCGGACCACGCCCCCGGCCTCCGCGATCGGTCGGGGCGCCGCCCATAGGATGACCCGGAACCCAGGGGAGGGCCTCGACGATGGACGAGAAGGCGACAGGTGACGACGTGCGCTCGAGCGCGTTGTCCGAGCTCGACCGTGCCGTCCTGGACTTCGAGCAGCACGCCCCGGCCGCCGCCGGTGCCCGGGAGGCCGCCGTCCGTCGCGAGTTCGGCCTCGGGATCGTCCGCTACCAGCAACTGCTCAACTCGCTCATAGACCGACCCGCTGCACTGGCCTACGCACCCATGCTCGTCGGCCGCCTGCAGCGCCTGCGAGTCGCCCGCCGCGACGCCCGATCGACCCGTTCGTTCGGTCCGACCCGCTGACCCACGAGAGACCACGCATGCCGAAATTCGACCGAGACCGGTTCGACGACGTCCCCGCCGACCTCGACCGGGTCGGAGCCCACCGGGCCGAGAAGCGCCCCGGCAGCGGCTGGATCGCCTTCGCCTGGGCCGCGCTGGCCGTCGGCGTCCTGGTCGGTGCCGGCGTGGTCTACCTCGGCGTCGCGAACAACAGCTTCCAGTTCGTCAACCCCTCGTCGTCGAGCACCGCCGAGGCCGGGGCTCCCGAGAGCGACACGCCGACCCCGACGGCCACGCCGTCGGTCACCCCCCTCACCGACCCCTCACAGGTCGACCCCTCGGTGACGACCATCACCGTCCTGAACGGCACCGCCACGGCCGGGCTCGCGGGTTCGGCCTCCGAGCGGCTCGAGACCGCCGGCTGGGTCGTCGGCACCCAGGGCAACGCCAGCGAGCGCGTCGCGACGTCGACCGTCTACTACTCGGCGGCCGTCGACGAGGCCGTGGCGCTCGGGCTCGCCCAGCAGCTCGGCATCTCGGACGTCGAGCTCACCGAGGCGTTCCCCGGGGCAGCGGTCACCGTCGTCCTCGGGGCCGACTACAGCGCCTGAAGGCGCCGCTCCCGCGGCATCGATCCGAGGAGGCGCGGGTCCCGTCGGGCCCTCACCGCACCTCCCGTGTTACGCCCACGTTTAATAACCGGTGAAATCCTCGTTTTCTGCGGGTGTTTCTGGGTCGGGGCGCGCTTTTCCGCTTTTCCCGTGGTTACCATCTGGAATTGGTCGCCCCTCACGGCTCGCCGACCTGGTGTTCTGCACGAGTGACGCTGTCCCGTCCGGGTTCGCAGGTCGCTGCGTCGACGACCCGGCCCTGCAGCACCGCACGCGCCGTACCACCACAGCAAAAGGGGAGCGACACCATGGCAAACGGGACCGTGAAATGGTTCAACGCGGAGAAGGGCTACGGCTTCATCACCGTCGAGGGTGACGGCCAGGACGTCTTCGTGCACTACTCGGCCATCGACATGAGCGGGTACAAGGTGCTCGAAGAGGGCCAGGCCGTCGTGTTCGAGGTCGGCACGGGCGACAAGGGGCCGCAGGCGGAGTCCGTCCGGCTCGCCTGAGGCCCGCCGGAGCGCCTCGCCGCGCCCACTCCCACGTCGCACGCCGTCACGGTCCACCGTGGCGGCGTGCTCGTGCGTCCGGGCCCCGTCACGTCACTTGCACTCTCATCGGGCGAGTGCCAGAATCGTTGCTGGCACTCGCGACACGTGAGTGCCAATGCTTCTGCTTCATGACGTCCGGGAGGGACGAAAAACACACATGGCTAAGATCATTGCTTTTGACGAAGAGGCCCGTCGTGGCCTCGAGCGTGGCCTGAACATCCTGGCCGACGCGGTGAAGGTCACGCTCGGCCCGCGTGGTCGCAACGTCGTGCTCGAGAAGAAGTGGGGCGCCCCCACCATCACGAACGACGGCGTCTCCATCGCCAAAGAGATCGAGCTCGACGACCCCTTCGAGAAGATCGGTGCCGAGCTCGTCAAAGAGGTCGCGAAGAAGACCGACGACGTCGCCGGTGACGGCACGACCACCGCGACGGTGCTGGCCCAGGCCCTCGTCCGCGAAGGTCTGCGCAACGTCGCGGCCGGTGCCGACCCCATCTCGCTGAAGCGCGGCATCGAGAAGGCCGCCCAGGCCGTCTCCGACCAGCTGCTCGCCGACGCGAAGGACATCGAGACCAAAGAGCAGATCGCTGCCACGGCCTCGATCTCGGCCGCCGACCCCACCATCGGTGCGCTCATCGCCGAGGCGATCGACAAGGTCGGCAAAGAGGGCGTCGTCACCGTCGAGGAGAGCAACACCTTCGGCACCGAGCTCGAGCTCACCGAGGGCATGCGCTTCGACAAGGGCTACCTGTCGCAGTACTTCGTCACCGACCCCGAGCGTCAGGAGGCCGTCTTCGAAGACGCCTACGTGCTCATCGTCAACTCGAAGATCTCGAACATCAAGGACCTGCTGCCGATCGTCGACAAGGTGATCCAGTCGGGCAAGCAGCTGCTGATCATCGCGGAGGACGTCGACGGTGAGGCCCTGGCCACGCTCGTCGTGAACAAGATCCGCGGCATCTTCAAGTCGGTCGCCGTCAAGGCCCCCGGCTTCGGTGACCGTCGCAAGGCTCAGCTCCAGGACATCGCCATCCTCACCGGTGGTCAGGTCATCGCCGAAGAGGTCGGTCTCAAGCTCGAGAACGCGACGCTCGACCTGCTCGGCCGTGCCCGCAAGGTCATCATCACCAAGGACGAGACGACCATCGTCGAGGGTGCCGGCGACGACGAGCAGATCGCCGGCCGCGTCCGTCAGATCCGCAGCGAGATCGAGGCGACCGACAGCGACTACGACCGTGAGAAGCTCCAGGAGCGCCTCGCGAAGCTCGCCGGTGGCGTCGCCGTCATCAAGGCGGGTGCCGCGACCGAGGTCGAGCTGAAAGAGCGCAAGCACCGCATCGAGGACGCCGTGCGCAACGCGAAGGCCGCCGTCGAAGAGGGCATCGTCGCCGGTGGTGGCGTCGCCCTCATCCAGGCCGGCAAGACCGCTCTGGCCAACCTGCAGCTCGAGGGCGACGAGGCGACGGGTGCGAACATCGTCCGCGTCGCGATCGACGCTCCCCTGAAGCAGATCGCCTTCAACGCCGGCATGGAGCCCGGCGTCGTGGCCGACAAGGTCCGCGGGCTCGACATCGGTTGGGGCCTCAACGCCGCGACCGGCGAGTACGTCGACATGCTGGCCGCCGGCATCATCGACCCCGCCAAGGTCACGCGCTCGGCTCTGCAGAACGCCGCGTCGATCGCCGGTCTGTTCCTCACGACCGAGGCCGTCGTCGCCGACAAGCCCGAGAAGAACCCGGCCCCGGCCGGCGACCCCTCGGGTGGCATGGACTTCTAGTCCGCAGCCGCGCGGCTCACGCCGCGCACTCGCTCAAGGGCGGTTCCCCTCCGGGGGAGCCGCCCTTCGGCGTCGCCGGGGGAGAGGCGCGCCTCGTGCTCGGTGGTTCGGCCGCTTCCGCGTCCGTGGAACACGCCAGGAGGTGGTCGCGACGCCACGAGAAAACATGGTGCAGTGCCCACGTCGTGGCGTCGTGTCCAGGGCGCGGGGTGCGGGCCGTGCCGGTCGGGCTAGGCGGTCACGCCGGCGGGCTCGGCCGCGATGACGGCGTCGGCGGGCATCAGCGGCAGGGCGACACGGAAGGTGGCTCCACCGCCGGCGGTGTCGTCGACGTCCACCGAGCCGCCGTGGGCCGCGACGATGCCCGAGACGATGGCCAGGCCGAGGCCGCTGCCACCGGTGTCGCGCGTGCGGGACGAGTCGGCACGCCAGAACCGCTGGAAGATCTTCTCGCGGATCTGCGGCGGGATGCCCTCGCCGTGGTCGACGATGGCGACGGTGGCCACACCGCGTCCGGGGTCGGACTGCACCACGAGTTCGATCGGGCTGTCCGGCTCGGTGAACCGCATGGCGTTGCCCATCAGGTTGGTGATCACCTGACGGATCTTGTTCTCTTCGCCGTGCACGATGGCCGGGGCCTCGAACCTCTGCACCTCGTCCTGCAGCTGGGCGGCCGTCGCCGTGTCGCCGTTGCGGACGGCCCGAGCCCTCAGGCTGCGGAGGCGCGCGAGGGTCGCGCCCGCGAACGAGATCGGGCTCGTCGCGCCGACGGCTGCGCCCGTGAGCGCCGTGCCCGTCGCGGGGGTGTTCGCGGCGAGCGAGGCCGTTTCGGGGGAACGTCCGTCGGCCGGGGTCTCGTCGCCGTCGGCGGGGGTGGGCGACGGCGCGAGGACGGGCTCGAGCACGATCACGTCGATGTCGCGATCGGGGTTCGACGCCATGGTGTCGAGGGCCGAGTCGCGGGCGAGCTGGACGAGGTCGACGGGGCCGAGCTCGAGCGGCTTGGACTCGTCGAGACGGGCGAGGGCGAGCAGGTCCTGCACCAGGACGCCCATGCGGATGGCCTCCTTCTCGATCCTGTCCATGGCCTGGGCCACGTCCTCGGGTTTCGTCAGGGCACCCATGCGGTAGAGCTCGGCGTAGCCGCGGAGGGAGACGAGCGGCGTCCGGAGCTCGTGACTGGCGTCGCCGACGAAGCGGCGCATCTGGTCGATCGTCTTGGCCCGGTCGTCGAAGGCGCTGTCGATCCGGTTGAGCATCGTGTTGAGGGATCGGTTGAGACGCCCGACCTCGGTGTTCGGCGTCGTCGAGTCGAGCCGCTGGGTGAAGTCGCCGTCGGCGAAGCGGGCCGCCGTGGCCTCGACGTCACGCAGCGGCGCGAAGGTCGACGTGACGAGCAGGCGGGTGAGGGCGGCGCCGAGCACGACGACCGAGAGGCCGAAGCCCAGGAAGATGCCGCCGAAGCGCCCGATCGTCGCATTGGTGCCCGCCAGGTTCGTTCCGGCCACGATGACGGCGGGCACGGTCGTCACGCTGCCCTGGGCGTCGGTCGAGCGCAGGGCGGCCGCGTGGGCGAAGAGGCGCCACTCGTTGTCGCGGCTCGAGTTGTACCGGTTGAAGGCCTCGTCGAGGGGAGCGCCGGCGACGCCGACGCCCGTGAGGTCGGGGGCGTCGGTGGCACTCGACAGCTGCGAGCGGGTGTCGCAGATGAGATCGCCCTCGTCGTCGAGGATCGCGACGTAGCTGCTGGTCAGGCCCGCGAAGTTCACGGTGCACGAACGGGAGTCCGCCTGGTCGAACGAGGCGCTGGTGAAGTTGGTCGCCGAGTTCCGCAGGGACGTGTCGACCTGACCCATGAGATAGGTGCTGAGGACGGTCATCGTGCCCAGGCCGGCGACGACGAGGCCGAGGGTGACCAGGGTCACCGTGATGCCGGTGATCTTGGTGCGGATGGAGATCTCGTTCCACCACTGCGAGAGGCGAGCGTGCATGAGGTCAGACGCTAGCGGAACCGGCTGGGCGCACCCCGCCCGTCGGAGCACGCACGACGACGCCCGACCGCTCGGGGCGGTCGGGCGTCGTCGTGTTCACGCACCAGGGCTGGTGGTCAGGCCTTCGTGGCCTTGAGCATGTAGCCGAAGCCCCGCTTGGTCTGGATGATGGGCTCCGTCGAGAACTGGTCGAGCTTGCGACGCAGGTACGAGATGTAGCTCTCGACGATGCCGGCGTCGCCGTTGAAGTCGTACTCCCACACGTGGTCGAGGATCTGGGCCTTCGACAGCACGCGGTTCGGGTTGAGCATGAGGTACCGGAGCAGCTTGAACTCGGTCGGGCTGAGCTCGATGGCCGTCTCGCCGATGGTGACCTCGTGGGTGTCCTGGTCCATCGTCAGCTCACCGGCACGGATGATGGCGTCTTCGTCCTCGTTCATCGTGCGACGCAGGATCGCCTTGATGCGCGCGACGATCTCGTCGAGGCTGAACGGCTTGGTGACGTAGTCGTCGCCGCCGACCGTGAGGCCCGTGATCTTGTCCTCGGTGTCGTCCTTCGCCGTGAGGAAGAGGATCGGCGAGGTGTAGCCCGACGAGCGGAGGCGCTTGGTGACGCCGAACCCGTTCATGTCGGGCAGCATCACGTCGAGGATGATCAGGTCGGGTTCTTCTTCGAGGACCGCCGAGATCGCCTGCGCGCCGTTGCCGACCGCACGGACGGCGAAGCCGGCGAAACGCAGGCTGGTGGTCAACAGGTCGCGGATGTTCGGTTCGTCGTCGACGATCAGGATCTTGGGGCCGTCACTCATGCGCCCAAGTATCTGCGCGCCTCCTCGGTGTTTCCTGTGAGCCGGAGGCACGCCACCCGCACGCTGCCGGAGCGGCAGCCCTCAGGTGGCCGAGACAGCGGGACGCATGATCGTGGAGGCGGACGCTCAGGCGTCGGGGGCGGACCACTCGACGTTGGGCACCAGGGCGACGCGCGTCGTCAGCTCGAGCAGCTCGTCGGGCACGGCCAGCGTGAAGTCGACGCCCTCGCGCCGCTCGAGCACCGCGGTGTAGCCCGAGGCCCGGGTGATCTGCCACCCCGGGAACTCCTCGACCGACGCGGCGACGACCTGAGCCTCGGAGGCGTCGTCGGTGGCGCCGATCGCGGTGAGGCCGGCGAACAGGTGGTCCTTGACCGGCGACCCGGCGAGCAGGTCGCTGCGTTCGATCACCTCGGGGTCGGGGCTCCAGGTCACGATGCTGAGGGTCGCGCCCGCGTGGAGGCCGCCCTGCACCTCGTAGGTGCGGGCGACCGACACGACGACGGACGGGTCCCACTCGGCGAACCGGGCGACCTGGCCGCGGAACTCCATGGCGTCGTGGTCGAGGGAGGCCACGAGCGGACCGAACGTCGCGAACGGGGCCTGGTCGGCCGCGAACACCCTTCGCAGGCTGTCGCGCCAGAGCTCGTCGTCGCCCAGGGGGAGGTCGGCGTCCGTGGCGTCGCTCAAGCGGCGACCACCGGCGAGTCGAGGATCGTGTAGCTGTAACCCTGTTCGGCCAGGAACCGCTGACGGTTCTGGGCGAAGTCCTGGTCGACCGTGTCGCGGCTGACGAGCGTGTAGAACGAGGCCGGCAACCCCGACTTCTTCGGCCGCAGCAGGCGGCCGAGTCGCTGTGCCTCTTCTTGCCGCGACCCGTACGAGCCGCTGACCTGGATCGCCACGGTCGCCTCGGGCAGGTCGACCGAGAAGTTGGCCACCTTCGAGACGACGAGCACCTTGAGGTCGCCGTCGCGGAAGCGCTGGTAGAGGCGCTCGCGCTCGTCGATGGCGGTGCTGCCGGTCAGCGTGGGGGCGTCGAGCACCGCGGCGAGCTCGTCGAGCTGGTCGAGGTACTGGCCGATGACGAGGATCTGCTCGCCGTCGTGCCGGGCCACGAGGTGCTTGACCACGTCGAGCTTGGCCGGGGCCGTCGCGGCCAACCGGTAGCGCTCGTCGTCGGGGGAGGCCGCGTACTCGAGCCGCGCCTCCTGGGGGAGGTCGACCCGCACCTCGTAGCACGAGGCCGGCGAGATGAAGCCCTGGGCCTCGATCTCCTTCCACGGGGCGTCGAAGCGCTTGGGGCCGATCAGGCTGAAGACGTCGCTCTCGCGGCCGTCCTCGCGGACCAGCGTGGCGGTGAGGCCGAGGCGCCTGCGGGCCTGCAGCTCGGCCGTCAGCTTGAAGACCGGCGCGGGCAGGAGGTGCACCTCGTCGTAGACGACCAGGCCCCAGTCGAGCGCGTCGAGCAACGAGAGGTGGGTGTACTTGCCCCCGCGGCGGGCCGTGAGGATCTGGTAGGTGGCGATGGTGACCGGCTTGACCTCTTTCACCGAGCCGGAGTACTCGCCGATCTCGTCCTCGGTCAGGGAGGTGCGCTTGAGCAGTTCGTCCCGCCACTGTCGCGCGGAGACGGTGTTCGTGACGAGGATCAGCGTGGTGGTGCCGGCGGCCGCCATGGCCCCGGCCCCGACGAGGGTCTTGCCGGCGCCGCACGGCAGCACGACGACGCCCGAGCCGCCCTCGAAGAAGTTGTCGATCGCCTTCTGCTGGTAGTCGCGCAGGTGCCAGTCGCTCTCGTCGAGGTCGATGGCGTGCGGGGTGCCGGGCGTGTAACCGGCGTGGTCCTCGGCGGGCCAGCCGAGCTTGACGAGCTGCTGCTTGACCTCGCCGCGCGCCCACGGCAGGAGCTCCCACAGGTCGTCGGCCCGCTTGACGCCGAGCAGCTCGCCGACCTTCTTGGCCCGGGTCACCTCGCTCAGCACGGAGCTGTCGGTGCCGCGCAGCAGCAACTGGTCGCCGTCGCGCTCGATGACGATGCGGCCGTAGCGGGCGACGGTCTCGGCGATGTCGACGCTGACGCTCTGCGGCACCGGGAACTTGCTGTACTTCTCGAGCGTGCCGAGCATGTCGTCGGCACTGTGCCCGGCCGCCCGTGCGTTCCACAGTCCGAGGCGAGTGATGCGGTAGGTGTGCACGTGCTCGGGAGCGCGCTCGAGCTCGGCGAAGACGCTCAGGTCGTGCCGCGCGTCCTCCGCCTGCTCGTGCGCGACCTCG
Source organism: Frigoribacterium sp. 2355 (assembly GCF_054060695.1). Taxonomy (NCBI): domain Bacteria; kingdom Bacillati; phylum Actinomycetota; class Actinomycetes; order Micrococcales; family Microbacteriaceae; genus Frigoribacterium; species Frigoribacterium sp. 2355. Next base: position 54,105 of record NZ_JBSSDL010000010.1, read on the forward strand.
AGCAGGACGGTGCGATCGCTCTGCACGATCAGGGGTCCGGTCATGAGGGTCGAGTCTAGGCGCGCCCGGTCTCGACTCTCACAGCCGGGCACCGGTCGGCGCCCACCCGGCAGGACGAGGAGGCGCGGCTCGGCCGACGAGGGGCGCCCGCCTCAGTCGCGACTCGCGACCGCCACCACGTTCTTCAGCGGCAGCGTGCGCTCGACGTCGGACTTCTTGTCGCGACCGCGGACGCGTCCGCCGCCGATGCCGGTGGGCTCCATGTCGAGGGTGGTGGTGCTGCCGTCGGGCATCGCGACCGTCACGGTGACCGTCAGACGGCCCTTCACGGCGGCGTCGAGCTGGCGGGCGATCCAGGCACGGTCGGTGGACTCGTCACCGGAGCCGGGGTCGGTGTGCAGACGCTGGACGAGTTCGCGGAGCGGGTCACGCGTCTCGACCGGGGCCGGCCGTCGGGGTCGGCGTCGGGACGGCGGGACGACCTCGGCACCGCCCTCGTCGACCACGACGACGGGGTAGCGCTCGTCGCTCAACGACCAGAAGACGGTGTCGCGTTCGAACCGGCTCGCCACGGTCGTCGCGTCGACCCGGGTCAGGGCCAGGGGTGAGAGCGACTGGTCGACCTCGAGGGTGTCGAGGCTCGCGCGGTCGTCCGCGACCACGAGCGACAGTGCGTCGCCCGGCACGCCCGCGGGGGCGCCGCCCGGCGCGATCGCGCGGACGCGGTAGCGCCCGTGTCGTTCGGCGCTCTGCTGGATCAGGTAGTCGAGCGGCTGGGGGATGCCCGTCGACGAGATGCCGCCGAGGAACTCGCGCAGCGAATCGGCGGACTCGCCCTCGCTCAGGGCCCGTTGCAGTCCGCCCTCGGTGATGCGGTAGGTGGCCGCGAGGCCTGCGCTCTCGACCACCGCGATGACGCGGAGCCGGGCGTCGATGGCGGGCGACAGGGGCCCGGGCGACACGACGCTGAGGTCGTGCTGCAGGTAGACCTGCTCGACCGCGTCGGGCAGCAGGGCGGCGACCCGGGTGCGGGCGGCGGCCGGACCGTCGCGGAACAGGGCGACGGCCGCCGAGGTGGGGGTGTCGTCGGAGGTCAGGCCCAGCACCTCGGCGCTGCGTGAGAACGCGGCGATGCGCTCGGTGATCCAGCTGCCGCCGGCCGGGTAGGACCAGTCGGAGAACTCGCGCAGCGGCAGTCCCCACGACGTGTCGACGCGTTGCTCGAGCACCGCGAGGATCTCGGTCGGCAGCGATGCGAGCCAGGCCCGCGTCAGCGTCTGCCACCGGTCGGGCCAGGAGGCGCGGAGCCAGTCGGTCGCGTCGGCGGCCACGACCCAGCCGTCCGGGCTCGGCGCGGCCAACCCGGCCCGCACGGCGATGGCGAGCACGGTCGCGACGTCGTCGACGTCGATGCGGGCGGCCTCGGCGAGGCGCCTCGACTCGGGCAGGGCCAGGCCCCCTTTCGCGAGCTCGCGGGCAGGTGACTGCTCGAGGGCACGGAGGATCTCGGCGACCTCGATGACGACGGCGTACAGCCGCTCGGCCGAGCGGGCGTCGGCGTCGTCGCGGGCCTGGTCGAGGACGGTCTCGAGCACGACCGGCGGTCGCTCGGAGGTCAGGACCTCGAGGGCCAGGGCGGGGTCGTCGTCGAGTCGCTCGCCCACGGCGTCGAGGGTCGAGACGGAGTCGCCGCGGCGGACCACGAGGAAGGCCTCGTCCACACGGTCGAGCGCGGCGGACACCGTCTCGCGGTCGACCTCGAAGGCGGCGTCGATGCGCTCGTGCACGGCGTCGACGTCGCCCGGCACCCGCACGACCTGCAGCACGATGAGCGCGACGCGGTCGAGGTGGGCGAGGGCGTCGCGCACGCTGGCCGGCTCGAGCAGGACGTCCGCGAGGTCGAAGGCGTCGTGGACGCTCGACGCCCGGACCTGCCGTCGAGCGAGGCGGCGCAACAGGTCGTCGTCGTCGATGGCGCGCAGGACGCCTGCGAGGTCGAGTGCACTAGCCATGGTCGAGGCCTCCAGCCGTCGTGCAGCCCGGGTCTGCGGTTACCGTCTGGTGCCCCGTGAGTCGCGGCTGCGACGCACGGCGCTCGCCACCACGAATGCGAGGAGCATCGCGAAGGCGATCGGGAGCCCGATGAGGGGCAGGATCGTGAGTGCGGGCCAGACGCCCGCGGTGAAGTCGGTGACACCCGTCGCCACGCCCACGAACCTCGTGAAGAACGCGAGGACCGAGACGACGACGATGGCGAGGATCATGAAGAGGAGGACGCGCTCTGTACGATTGACGTCAGAGGGCGCACTCGGTTCGATCTTCTTGGCCACGGGTCAACGATAGTGCGGTGCGGCCCTGCCCGGCGATCTAAGCTGGGGCGACCCACCCTCAGGGTCACCCGTCTTCACGAGAGGTCCAGTCATGCCCACCGGCAAGGTCAAGTTCTACGACGACGAGAAGGGCTTCGGCTTCATCAGCAGCGATGACGGCCAAGAGGTCTTCCTCCACGCGTCGGCCCTGCCCGCCGGCACCGTGGGTGTCAAGGCGGGAACCCGCCTCGAGTACGGCATCGCCGACGGCAAGCGCGGCGCGCAGGCCCTGTCGGTCCGCGTGCTCGAAGCCGCCCCCAGCCTCGCCAAGATGAACCGTCGCTCCGCCGACGACATGGCCGTCATCGTCGAAGACCTCGTCAAGGTGCTCGACAAGGCCGGCGGCGACCTCCGTCACGGCCGGTACCCGCAGAACGGCGCCCGCATCGCCGTGCTGCTGCGCACCGTCGCGGACTCGTTCGATGCCTGAGGCCGCCACGCGCACGCCCTGGTCCGAGCTCGCCCGTCGCGCCCTCACCGAAATCACGCCCGACGAGACGATCGGTGCCGAGGCCGACCCGGTCGACGACGAGCCCGGCGTCACCTCGGTGCGCTTCGCCACGCTGCTGCCCGGTTACCCCGGCTGGCACTGGACGGTGAGCGTCGCCCACCTCGACGGCGAAGAGCCCTCGGTGCTCGAGGCCGAGCTCATGCCCGGTGACGGCGCCCTGCTCGCCCCGGACTGGGTGCCGTGGGCCGACCGCCTCGCCGACATGAAGGCCCAGGAGGCGCACGGCGACGACGAGGACGACGACGAGTCGGACGAGGACGACGACGAGTCGGACGAGGACGACGACGACTCGGACGACTCGGACGACGAGGACGAGTCCGACGACGAGCGCGGGTCGATCGTGCACGGCGGCGACGTGGACGGCGTCGACATCGACGACCTGGTCGACGCCTCCGAGGACTCCGACGACGCCTCCGACGACGACTCCGACGACTCCGCGCAGGCCGCGGACGCACCCGTCGTGCCGGCAGCGCACCCCGAGGCGGACCTCGACGACGACTCGCACGACGACGACTGGGACGGCGAGGATGAAGACCCGCTGAGCAGGCGACGGAAGTAGTCCGTCAGGCCCGACCCGCGCCTCCTGCGTCGGGGTCGGACCACGACGAAGGCCCCGACACGATCGTGTCGGGGCCTTCGTCGTGCGGGCGATCGGTCAGAGGGCGTCGACGACGAACTCGATCGACCGGATCAGCTGGCGGACGTCGTCGGGCTCGATGGCCGTGAAGGTCGCGACGCGCAACTGGTTGCTTCCGAGCTTGCGGTAGGGCTCGGTGTCGACGATGCCGTTGGCGCGGAGCACCTTCGCGATCGCGGCGGCGTCGATCGACTCGGCGAAGTCGATGGTCGCCACGACCTGGGAACGGTGCGACGGGTCGACGACGAACGGGGTCGCGTACTCGGAGGCGGTGGCCCAGTCGTAGAGCGCCGACGACGACTCGCGCGTGCGGGCGTCGGCCCAGGCGAGTCCGCCGTTCTCGAGCATCCAGCGGGTCTGGTCCTCGAGCAGCAGCAGGGTCGTCAGGGCGGGCGTGTTCAACGTCTGGTCGAGCCGCGAGTTGTCGACGGCGTTCTTGAGGCTGAGGAACTCGGGGACGTAACGGCCGCTGGCGGCGATCCGCTCGACGCGCTCGATCGCCGCGGGGGAGAAGAGCGCGAACCAGAGGCCGCCGTCGCTCGCGAAGTTCTTCTGCGGGGCGAAGTAGTAGACGTCGGCCTGCGAGGCGTCGACGTCGATGCCGCCCGCCGCGCTCGTCGCGTCGACGACGGTCAGGGCGCCGGGGTCGCCCGCGACGCGGGTGACCGGGGCCATGACGCCGGTCGAGGTCTCGTTGTGCGGCCAGGCGTAGACGTCGACGCCCTCGAGCACCTCGACCTCGGCCAACGAGCCGCCCTCGGCGGTGACCACGTGGGGGGCCTCGAGCCAGGGGGCCGCGACGGCCTTGGCGAACTTCGAGCCGAACTCGCCGAACGACAGGTTCTCGGCACGCTTCTCGACGAGCCCGAACGCCGCCGCGTCCCAGAAGGCGGTCGAGCCGCCGTTGCCCAGCACGACCTCGTAGCCGTCGGGCAGGCGGAAGAGCTCGCCCAGTTCGGCGCGGACGCGACCCACCAGGTCCTTCACGGGGGCCTGACGGTGCGAGGTGCCGAGGATCGTCGCGCCGGCGGTGACGAGGTGCTCGAGCTGGGCGGCCCGCACCTTCGAAGGGCCGCAACCGAAGCGGCCGTCGGTGGGCAAGAGGTCAGTGGGAATCCGGATGTCCGCCATGCGCTCGATCCTAGTGACGCGGCGCGGTGCCCAGCGTGCAGCCGGTAAGCTTGCGGGGTAGTCCACGTGTTCCACCGGGAGGCCCCTGTTGACCGATCTCGTCGACACCACAGAGATGTACCTGCGCACGATCCTCGACCTCGAAGAAGAGAACATCGTGCCGCTGCGTGCGCGCATCTCCGAGCGTCTCGGCCACTCCGGTCCGACCGTGTCGCAGACCATCGCCCGCATGGAACGCGACGGCCTGGTCGTCGTCTCCGGCGACCGACACCTCGAGCTCACGCACGACGGACGCGCGAAGGCGACGCACGTCATGCGCAAGCACCGCCTCGCCGAGCGGCTGCTCGCCGACGTGATCGGCCTCGACTGGGCCTACGTGCACGACGAGGCCTGCCGGTGGGAGCACGTCATGAGCGAGCAGGTCGAACGACGCCTGCTCGACATGCTCGACCACCCGACCGAGTCGCCCTACGGCAACCCGATCCCCGGGCTCGACGAGCTCGGCGACTCTCCTGCGGGGCGCTTCCTCGACGGCGTGGTCAACCTCGTGGCCGTGCTCGCCGAGCACCCCGAGGGCGTCACCCGGCCGATCCGTCGCCTGGCCGAGCCGGTGCAGTTCGAGCCCGAGCTGCTTCAGCAGTTGCAGGGCGCCGGCGTGCTGCCGGGCGGCGTCGCGACCCTCCGCTCGGCGGGGTCGTACGTCTTCGTCAAGGTCGAGGGCCACGACGAGGGCCTCGAGCTGCCGACCGAGGTCGCACAGCACATCTACGTCGGGCTCTGACCGCTCACCGACGCGGGATGGGGCCACGCGGGATTCTTGCGTCCGTGCGCCGCGCCTCCTGCGTTCTGCGCCGGATCACGCAGTCGTTTACCGATTCGTTACAAATATCCCTCTCGAGGATGATCTCGCAGGGGTCGCTGGGCTACAGTCGCTGAGTCCCCAGGCTGCTGAACCGGCCGCCGGACCCGTGGCAGGACGTCTCTCACGCCCGTCTCCTGCCGTGTGTCGTCGCGATACGAACGAACGGACGGGACAGCTTCCCGAAAGCTGTCGAGACGCAGGAGACCCACCCTCTTGACCCTCCCCGGCTCAGACCACACCCCCGACGTGCGCCCGAACCGCACCGTCGCCACCCGCACCCCCGCCGATCTGCCGACCCGCTCGTCGCTGCGTCGCGCCCAGGCCACGGCGGCGCCCGCCGCCCGCCCGGGCCGCCCGTCGGTCAAGCGCAGCGTGGTCTCGGTGACCGTGATGACGCTCACCGCCGGTCTGATCGGCACGATGGCGCTGCCGGCGTTCGCGTCGAACCCGGCGGCGGCGAACGGCCCGAGCGTCGGCGCCTCGTCGACGAGCTCGTCGACCAGCCACGCGCAGAGCGTCGCGGTCGCGGACGACGTCGCCCTCGCGGACGCCACCCGAGACGGCTACACGGCGACGTCGCAGGCGGACCTCAACGCGGCCGCCCTCGCCAGCCAGCGTGAGGCCGAGCGTGCGGCGTTGGCCGCGAGCTACGCCAGCTACACGGGCCCGACAGCCGCCCAGAACGTGGCCGCCGCGACGAGCTCGGCGACGGGCACCGTCGCCACGCCGGGCGCGTTCAGCCTCAGCGCCGTCTACGCGACGGCCCTGCAGTACGTCGGCACGCCCTACGTCTTCGGTGGCGCGACCCCGGCCGGCTTCGACTGCTCGGGCTTCGTGATGTACGTCTACTCGCAGTACGGCATCTCGCTGCCGCACTCGGTCACCCGCCAGGGAGCCCTGGGCACGCCGATCTCGGCGGCCGAGGCGCAGCCCGGCGACGTCGTCATCTTCAACGACGGGTCGCACGACGGGTTCTACGCCGGCAACGGCATGATCCTCGACGCACCGAAGCCCGGTGGCTCGGTCAGCGTGCGCCCGCTGTGGACCTCCGCGGTGCACTACGTGCGCTACGGGGCGTAGGCGACCCGCGCCTCCTGGGGCACCGCGCCTCCCGGGACACCGCGCCTCCCGGGGCATCGTGCGCCCGGACGGCGCCCCGCGTGAACAACCTGTGAAGGGTCGTCCTGCCTCTAGGCAGTGCGACCCTTCCGGGGTTAACCTGGCGATCTCGGAGTTCCGCTGAGACCAGGAGCGTCAGATGCCTCGTTCGACCGCCACCCGCACCATGGGTGCGCTGTCGCACGAGCACATACGACACCCCGCCATGTGACAGAGCACCGTCCTCGTGACGGTGCTCTTTTCGTATCGGTGGGCCTGTTGGGCCTGCGCCGCCCCGAGAGATCGAATCCCTGGAAGCCGTCCAGGGTGCTTCGAAAGGGAAAGCATGCGCACTCTCGTCCTGAACGCCGGTTACGAGCCCCTCGCCGTCGTGTCCGACCGGCGGGCCCTCGTCCTCGTCATGAGCCAGAAGGCGACCGTCGTCGCCGCCGATGCGGAACACCCCGTGCTCGGGGCGGCGACGTCGTGGGATCGCCCGTCGGTCATCGTGCTGACGCGGTACGTGCGCATCCCGCACACCCGGCAGATCCCCGTCTCGAGGCGGGGCGTCATGCGGCGCGACTCGCACCGGTGCGCCTACTGCGGTCGGTCCGCGACGACGATCGACCACGTGCAGCCGCGGTCGCGGGGCGGGGCGGACAGCTGGGAGAACCTCGTCGCGTGCTGCCTCAAGTGCAACAACCTCAAGAGCGACCGCACCCCGCACGAGATGGGTTGGGAGCTGCTCTTCACGCCCAAGCCGCCGCACGGGGTCGGCTGGGTCGTGCGCGGCATGGAGCGGACGCAGGCGAACTGGGACGAGTACCTCGCCGCTGCGTGACGCCTGGCGCCGGCGCCCGCTCGTCTGCCCATGAACCCCGTTTGCGAAGACGAACCCCGGTTCATCGGGGTTCATCTTCGCGAACGGGGTGCATGGCGGGCCGGACGGCAGGAGGCGCGGGTTCGGTAGACTCGCGGGGTCAGCCTCTGTAGCTCAATGGAAGAGCAGTTCCGTCCTAAGGAAAGGGTTGGGGGTTCGAGTCCCTCCAGGGGCACCTGACGTCGCTTCGCGACGATGCCCCTGCAGGGACTCGAACCCCTGCGGCTCCGCGCTCCGCGCGCCCGTCCAGGGGAACGCCTCGCTTGCGCTCGTCGAGCCCCTTGCGGGCCTCGAACCCGCGCGGCCCGACGGCGCTGGCGCGCCGTCCCCTCCAGGGGCACCTGACGTCGCTTCGCGACGATGCCCCTACAGGGACTCGAACCCCTGCGGCTCCGCGCTCTGCGCGCCCGTCCAGGGGCACTCCTCGCTTGCGCTCGTCGAGCCCCTTGCGGGCCTCGAACCCGCGCGGCCCGACGGCGCTGGCGCGCCGTCCCCTCCAGGGGCACCTGACGTCGCTTCGCGACGATGCCCCTGGAGGGACTCGAACCCCTGCGGCTCCGCGCTCCGCGCGCCCGTCCAGGGGAACGCCTCGCGAGCGCCGATCGGCTACGCGGGCAGTTCGGGCAGGGCCAGGAGCGCGATGCCGAGTGCGGCCGCCACCGCTCCCAACGCCGTGATCGCCACGCCCGGCAGGGCGCTACCGCCGTCCCGCTGCCGGACGATCAGGACGCCGCCGACGATGCCGACGAGCCCGAGGACGAGGAGGGTGATCGAGAACACCATGAGGGACCTTCCGGTTGGTGGGGACGGTGCTGACGTCGCCGAGCCTGCGTGGGGGAGTCGCCGGCGCACACGCCACCGTGGGTACCTGTCGCGCTCAGACGGCCGGGAACCACGCTACCTGGAGGCCCCGATCGCCGAGGGGCCAGAGTGGGCTCATGCCGACCGCCGCTGAGACCGCCCGCACGACCCGCTACGACCGGCAGATCGGCCGTCGCGACCTCACCGAGTGGCGCTCGAGGCCGGGCCGGCGTCTCGCGTCGCGACACAAGGTCGTCGCGCAGAAGGTCGGCGCCCGCCGCGCCCTGGTCGCGACGCTCGCCGTCGGCGGAGGCATCGCCCTCGCGGCGACCGCCGGGGCGGCCTACATCTACGACGGTGTCACGGGTCGGGACGGCATCGAGAGCCTCGACCGGCCGGCGCTCGAGCGCGCGAAGAAGCTCCGGAGCCCGGCGACGAACGGCGCGGCCGCCGCCCTCGCCCACGTCTTCGGGCCCGTCGTCCTGCCCGCCGTCACCGTCGGAGCCGCGGCGGCCTTCGGCTTCCGGGACCGCCACCCCAGCCCCGTCGCCCTCGTCGTGGCGGCCGGTGCGGGATCGCTCGCCATGACGGTCGTGGGCAAGAGGCTCATCAAGCGCAACCGGCCCGACCGTCACGAGGCCATCCCGCCCTACGAGAAGTCCCCGTCGTTCCCGTCCGGCCACACCCTGAACACCACCACGGTCCTCGGCGTGCTCGCCTACCTCCTGGCTCTCCGGCAGGAGAAGCAGGCACCGCAGGTCGCCCTCGTCGGGGCGGCGGCCGGGACGGCCGGCGTCGTGGGGTTGTCCCGCGTGCTGCTCGGGGCCCACTGGTTCACCGACGTCGCCGTCGGCTGGGTCAGCGGCATCGGCTGGCTCTCGCTGATCGTCACGAGCCACCGGCTCTACCTCAGCACCCAGGACGACGACGACGTCCACGAGCGACGCGGAGCCCGACCGACGCGACCACCGCGGCGGGCGGGCGCCGCGCCTCCTCGTCCGGGGCCTCGTAGTCGGACGGCGGCGACGGGCGTCACGCGCGGTCGTGCAGGGTGACCTGGTAGCCGTCGGGGTCGACGAAGGTGAAGGTACGGCCGAAGGGGCCGTCGACCGGCGGGGTGGCGATCTCGACGTCGGCGGCGACCAGGGCGTCGTGGATCGCCTGCGCGTCGGGGGCGAGCAGCCAGAGGCCGACGCCGCGACCGAGCGGGGCCGCGTCGAGGTCGACGCCGGGCAGCGGGCCCCGCACGGCGAACGCGATCGGGGTCGTGGCGAAGACGACGGCGTGGGGCGGGCCGTCCTGCCGGGTGAGCCCGAGGTGCCGTTCGTAGAACGCGGCCGAGCGCTCGACGTCGCGGACCTGGAGGGAGATGAAGTCGGGGCCGGTGGCGGTCATGGTGCCTGCTCTCGTGTCGTCGCGGTTGATGTCAGTTGACTGACACAGCAGAACCTATGTCAGACTACTGACATGAGTCAAGGCGCGTCGACCATCGACCTCGAGACCTCCGTGGGCTACTTGCTGAAGGAGGCGTCGAGCGCCCTCCGCGCCGCCATGGAGGCCGAGCTGCGCCCGTTGGGCATGACGATCACGCACTACTCGTGCCTCGAACTCCTGGCCCAGCGCCCCGGGCTCTCGAACTCCGAGCTCGCCCGCGGCGCCTTCGTCACGCGACAGTCCATGAACGTGCTGCTGCAGTCGCTCGAGCGCGACGGGCTCGTGCGGCGGGCCGACCGGGCGCCGTCGGGGCGGGCGCTGCCGACCGAGTTGACGGCGGCGGGCCGCCGCCAACTGGCGACGGCGAGTGCCGCCGTGCGGGGCGTCGAGGACGCGATGACGCGGGGGCTCGACCAGGAGGCGCGGCGTCAGGTGGTCACGGCCCTGCGGGGGTTCGCGGCCGCGTTGCGCTGACCGACGCGGTCAGGGTTCGTCTCGTCGCGCCTCCCCGTGTGGTGCCGGGGACGGGTCAGGCGCTCTCGCGCCACATGATCTCGGTCGGCAGCAGGAGCGCGGTGTGCGTCTCGTCGGTGCCGCCGAGCTGGTCGAGGACCTGGCGGGCGGCCCGTCGGCCCAGCTCTTCGGCGGGCTGGCGCACGGTCGAGAGGGGCGGGGTGCAGCGCAGCGCCCACGAGCTGTCGTCGAAGCCGACGATGCCGAGGTCGCCGGGCACCGAGATCCCGCGCCGGTGGAGGACGTCGAGAGCCCCGGCGGCGACGGCGTCCGACGCCGCGAAGACCCCGTCGACCCGGGGGTCCCGCTCGAGCAGCTCGGTCATGCCGTCGACGCCGGCCGAGTAGCTGTAGAACGGGTTGCGCACCACGAGGTCCGGGTCGTACAGGTCGCCGAGCGCGGCGCGGAACCCGGCGAGGCGGTCTTCGCCCGAGTCGCGGTCGAGTCCCGAGGCGAGCATGCCGACCCGGGTGCGCCCCGTCGACACGAGACGGCGCACGATCGCCTCGGCGGCGGCCTGGTTGTCGATGCCGATGAACGGGATGTCGGGAGCGTCGCTCGGGTGGCCGACGAACGAGGCCGCCAGCCCGAGCTCGGCGACGGCCTGCGAGATGGGGTCGCCCGTCCGGGCGGACAGGATGATCGCCCCGTCGACGAAGCCGCCGCGCAGGTACTCGACCACGCGGTCGCTGTCGCGCTGGGAGTCGATCATCAGCGTGACGAGTTGGTGGTCGGCCTGCGACAGCACGGCGTTGGTGCCGATCAGGATGTTGCCGATGTTCGGGTCGTCGAGCACGACCGAATGGGGCTCGTGGACGATCAGCGCGATCGCGCGGGACCGCTGGGTGACGAGGTTGCGCGCGGCCGCGTTGCGGACGTAGCCCACCTTGGCCACGGCGGCCTCGACGGCCTCGCGCGCCTGGTGCGAGACGTACGGTTCGTTGTTCAGCACGCGCGACACGGTGCCCCGGGAGATGCCGGCCTCGGCGGCCACGTCGTGGATCGTGGCACGCCGACGCGGAGATCTCGGACCGGGCATGTCGGTCACCCTAGCGGAGCCCGGGACCCTCGGGATCGTTCCCGCGAGGGCGAAGGGAGGGCGAACGGAGGGCGAAGGACGGGCGGCCGGTCGGGTAACCGTACGATCACGGTCGGCCCCTCCGCTTTGACAAACCGGCGGCCGTGGGCTTAGCTCTGTGAACGTTCCCAGAAAGTGCCACCCGATCCTCCGGGTCATCGTCTGGGAACGATCACAGAAACCCTGTGAACCTTCGCTGTCGAAGGGCCTCCGGCCGTTCGTGAAGGACACCCGCCGAAGAAGCCGAGGCCCCGTGTGACCCAGACTGCTGCCGAGCCCGCCGTCGTCGCCCCGCCGTCCCCGCGTCCGACGAGACCGCGGAAGCCGTTCCGGTACCGCAAGGCGATCGCGATCTTCATCGTCCCCTTCGCGGCGCTCTTCGCGGCGTTCTACCTGACGCCCATCCTCTACGCCGTCTTCCAGTCGCTGCAGAAGGTCGAACGCGAGGGCACGTTCGGCGCCCCGACCCAGGTCTTCGGCGGCCTCTCGCAGTACGCGTTGGTCTTCCAGAACACCGAGTTCTGGTCGTCCATCGGGCGGGTGCTGCTCTTCGGCGTCGTCCAGGTCCCGGTGATGCTGCTGCTCGCCCTGCTCTTCGCGCTGCTGCTCGACTCGCCCCTGCTGCGCGGCAAACGGTTCTTCCGCCTCGCGTTCTTCGCGCCCTACGCCGTGCCCGGCGTCATCGCGGCGATCATGTGGGGCTACCTCTACTCGCCGAGCCTCTCGCCGTTCTCGGCCGTCACGTCGCGGGCCGGCCTCCTCGACGGCGGCACGGTGCTCTGGGCCGTGGCCAACGTCGTCACCTGGGTGTTCGTCGGCTACAACATGCTGATCATCTACTCGTCGCTCCTCGCGATCCCCACCGAGATCTACGAGGCGGCCCGCCTCGACGGGGCCTCGCAGTGGCGCATCGCCGTGGCGATCAAGATCCCGCTGGTCGTCCCGGCGATCGTGCTGACCGCCGTCTTCTCGGTCATCGGCACCCTGCAGCTGCTGACCGAACCGCTGGTCTTCCGCCAGTTCACGTCGACCATCTCGTCGACCTTCACGCCGAACATGCTCGTCTACTCGACGTCCTCGGTGCCCAACTTCAACCTCGCGGCGGCGTTCAGCGTCGTCCTCGCGGTCGCCACGTTCATCCTCTCGATCGGGTTCCTCCGATTGACCCAGCGGAAGGCCGACCAGTGACCGTCGACGCCCCCATCCGTCCCGCCCAGTCGTTCGACGACGCGACGACCCCTGCTCGCCGACGCGGCGGGGGGCCCCGCGAGAGCGTGATGTCGCGAACGGCCGCCATGGTCATCATGGGTGCCTTCACGCTGTACTTCCTCGTGCCGATCTTCTGGCTGCTGGTGTCGTCGACCAAGACGCTCGACAACTTCAACTCGAGTGCCGCCCTGTGGTTCTCGCCGACGTCGGCGCAGGACTTCGTCGGCAACGTCGGCCGGCTGTTCACGTACAACGACGGCATCTTCCCGCGGTGGATGCTCAACAGCATCGTCTACGCGACGGTCGCCGGCGCGCTCGGCACGATCCTGTCGGCGATGTGCGGCTACGCCCTGGCCAAGTACCGCTTCTGGGGTCGTGAGGCGCTGTTCAACATCTTCCTGGGTGGCGTGCTCGTGCCGGCGACGGCCCTGGCGCTGCCGCTGTTCCTGATCTTCAGCAAGGTCGAACTGACCGACACCTTCTGGGCGGTCTTCCTGCCCAGCATCGTGAGCCCGTTCGGCGTGTACCTCAGCCGCATCTACGCCGCGTCGAGCGTCCCCGACGAGATCGTCGAGGCCGCCCGCATCGACGGTTCGAGCGAACTGCGCACGTTCTTCACCGTGGCGATCCGGCTGATGTCGCCCGCCCTCGTGACGGTGTTCCTGTTCCAGTTCGTCGCGATCTGGAACAACTTCTTCCTGCCGCTGGTGATGCTGCGGTCCCAGGAACTCTTCCCGGTGACCCTCGGCCTCTACACCTGGAACTCCAACGTGAGCCAGTACCCCGAACTGCGCACCCTGGTGCTCGTCGGCGCGCTGGTCTCGATCATCCCCCTGCTCGTCGCCTTCCTCAGCCTGCAGCGCTTCTGGCGCAGCGGCCTGGGGTCCGGCGGCCTCAAGTAGCCGATCCCGCGGCCCCGGCCGTCCCGACCAGCCGCTCCCGTCCTGATCCACCGACCCGCACCTCCTCGACCTCCTCTCCGCAAGGCAACGACGTCGTTCCCTCCCGTGGCCGGCCCCTCCGGCTCCGCACCCCGATTGGACACCAGATGAAGACATCCCGAGTACTCACGATCGCGGCGGCCGCCGTGGTCTCGACCATGGCCCTCGCCGGTTGCAGCTCCGGCAGCGGCTCGGACGGCGCCTCCGGCGACTCCGCCTCGTGCGAGGCGTCCTCCGGCAACGTCACCCTGAACTTCACGACCTGGGTGCCGAACATGGACAAGGTCGTCGCCCTCTGGAACGAGGAGAACCCCGACATCCAGGTCAAGGTCTCGATCGTGCCGAACGGCAACAGCGGCACCTACCAGAACTTCTTCAACCAGCTGCAGGCCGGCAACGCTCCCGACATCGGCCAGGTCGAGTACGACACCCTGCCCGCCTTCCGCGTGCAGGACGGACTGGCGAACATCGCCTCGTGCGAGGGCGTCTCCGCCGCGAAGGCCGACTACTCCGACGGCCTCTGGAACCAGGTCACCTTCGGCGAGGACGACTCCGTCTACGCGATCCCGCAGGACTCCGGTCCCATGGCGTTGTACTACCGCAAGGACCTCTTCGAGCAGGCCGGCCTCGACGTCCCCACCACGTGGGAGCAGTACGCCGAGGACGCCGTGAAGATCAAGGAGATGGGCGGCAGCATCACCAACTTCGCCAAGGGCGACGTGAACCAGTTCGCCGGTCTGGTGTCGCAGGCCGGTGGCCAGTGGTTCGACACCGCGGACGGCACCTGGAAGGTCGACATGGGCGACGAGGCCTCGACCAAGGTCGCCGACTACTGGCAGGACCTCATCTCGAAGGACCTCGTCACGACCCTGCCGAGCTTCACCGACGAGTGGAACAACGCGTACAACACCGACCAGGACTGGACCTGGGTCTCGGCCGTCTGGGGTGCCAACACCATCTCGAGCGGCGCCCCCGACACGTCGGGCAAGTGGGCCGTCGCGCCCATGCCGCAGTGGAAGGACGGCGAGTCCGCGTCGGCCGCCTGGGGCGGATCGTCGAACGTCGTCTTCAAGGGCAGCGAGCACCCCGCAGAGGCGTCGAAGTTCCTGGTGTGGCTGAACACCTCGACCGAGTCGCTCGAGGCGCTGAACAAGGAGGCCAACCTCTACCCGGCCTCCACGACCGGTGCCGACCTGCCGGCCCTGACCTCGGGCGTCGAGTTCTACGGCGACCAGGCCATCTACGAGGACTTCGCGAAGGCCGCCGAGAACATCCAGCCCTTCACGTGGGGACCGACGATGACGCAGACCTACAGCGACATCTCGGACGGCTTCGGGGCGGCCGCCTCGGGTGACGGCACCCTCCTCGACGCCTTGACGTCGGGCCAGGAGAAGACCGTGGCCGCGATGAAGGCCCAGTCGATCACCGTCGAGTAGCGATGATCCGAGGAGGCGCGGTGTCGGTGATCCCGGCACCGCGCCTCCTCTGCGTCTCCGGCCGGTATCGCGCCGGCCGGTGTCCGGCCGTGGCGCCTCAGTGCCCCGCGGTGGCCCGGTTCCGCGCCCGCGCGACGAGGTACAGCACGGTGCCCGCCGCGAGCAGGATCGCCCCGAACAGCCAGACCTGCCCGCTCTGCTGCGACATCAGCAGCAGGCAGGACGCGACGCCGGCCACCGGCACGGCCGTCCAGACGCGGAAGTGCGCGTGGTCGACCCGGTCGCGACGCAGCACCAGCACGGCCACGTTCGTGCTGATGAACACGAACAGCAGCAACAGGACGACCGTCTCGGCGAGGACGCTGATGTCGCCGACGGTGGTCAACGCCATGGCGACGGCCGTGGTGACCGCGATCGCGGCCCAGGGCGTCTTCCGTCGGGGCAGGACCGCACCGAGCGAGCGGGGCAACAGCCCCTGCTCGGCCATGCCGAAGGTCACGCGGCTCGCCATGATCATCGTCAGCAGGGCGCCGTTGGCGACGGCCACGAGGGCGATGAGGCTGAACACCCAGGTGGGCACGCCGACGCCGGTCGCGGCGACGACCGCCAGCAGGGGACCGGTCGAGTCCGCGAGCTCGGTCGGCGGCAACGCCACGGCGCTCGCGAGCCCGACGAGCACGTAGACCACGCCCGCCGTCGCCAACGCGCCGAACAGGGCGCGGGGGTAGACCCGGCTCGGTTCGCGCACCTCCTCGGCGATGTTCGCACTCGTCTCGAAGCCGACGAACGAGTAGTACGCGATGATCGCCGCACCGAGCGTGGCCAGGGCGGGGTCCGCGTCGACGGGGAACTCCCCGACGCGCGAGACGTCTCCGCCCCCGCCGCCGAGCATCACGGCAACGACCACGATCACGATGACGAGACCGCTCACCTCGACGACGGTCATGACCACGTTGCCCCGCAAGGACTCGCTGATGCCCCGGGCGTTGAGCAGGGCGACGAGTGCCAGGAAGGCGATGGCGGTCGGCACCGGGGGCAGGTCGACGAAGGTGCCGAGGTAGTCGCCGGCGAAGGCCAGCGAGAGGCCCGCCGCACTCGTCACGCCGGCCGCCAGCATGCTGAAGCCGACCAGGAACGAGACCAGTGGCCGACGGAACGCCCTCTCGGCGAAGATCGCCGCCCCTCCTGCCTTGGGGTACTTGGTGACGAGCTCGGCGTACGAGCCCGCGGTCAGCAGCGCCAGGAGCAGGGCGAGCACGAGCGGGGCCCAGAGCGCCCCACCGACCTCGGCCGACAGGGTTCCCATCAGGGCGTAGATCCCGGCCCCGAGCACGTCGCCGAGGATGAAGAGGTAGAGCAGCGGGCCCGTGATCGCCTGCTTGAGCTTGGACTGCCCGACGGCCGGGCCTCCGGTCGGGGGCTGCGGGACGTCGCGGGTCGCCGGCTCGGCCATGGGTCCTCCTCGTCCGGGCCGGGCGGGGTGCGCAGGCCTCGCCGACGAACGAACCACGACCGAGCCGTCGGGGGCCGAGTGCCGGCCGGGGGTTGACGAACGGTCACCTCGTGGGCCATGAGCTGGCCGACGTGGTCGGCCGGGTCGCCGTGTCGGGGTGACCCGGTCGGTGTCGCGGCGACCTGGTCGCTGCGTCGAGCCGACCCGGTCGGGTGTTGCGGCCCGCTCAGTCGGTGGGGCGGGCGCGGTCCGACGGCCCGGCCGCCTGGGCGAGCCCGGCCCCGTGCGTCGGGGTGCCGTCCAGGGTGCGCCCGAGCGACACCGTGCCCTCGTCGTCCGCGTAGTGGCCGTAGGGCGCGATCGGCCGGTAGCCGGCCGACTCGTAGAGGCGGATCGCGGTGTCGTGGGCCACGTTGGTCTCGATCACCATCTCGGTGACGCCGGCGTGTGCGGCCGACCGTTCGAGCCAGTGCAGCACGAGCCGGGACAGGCCGTGCCCGCGTCGGTCGGGCCGTACGTACATCCGCTTCAGCTCGGCCCGTCCGTCGGGCAGCAGGCGCCAGGCTCCGAGGGCCACGGGCTCGCCGGCCTCGTAGGCCACGGCGAAGGTGCCCCTCGGCAGCTCGAACTCGGAGCGGTCGATCGGGCTGTCGTCGCGCCCGCCGTAGATCTCGACGTACAGCTCTTGCAGTCCCTCGACGAGCTGCTGCACGTCGGGGTGGTCGTAGGGGCGGGGTTCGATGCTCGTCGCGGGCGCCGGAGTGGTCACCGGACCATCTTCGCCGATCAGGCGAGGTGCGGCTCGGCCCGGTGTGGCCCGGTGCGTCAGTCCGCGTCGCGCCCGGTCACCCGGTCGAGACCGGACGAGGAGGCGCGGCGAGCGTCCCCGAGGTCGCACCCGAGGGCCACGAGCACGCGGGCGACCAGCTCGACCGTCCACGCGGGGGTGACGAGTTCGGGGGTCGACCACCAGGTGTGCAGCCCGCCGAGGAGGCTGCCGCCGACCAGGGACAGCGCCAGGTCGACGTCCAGCTCGGCGAAGGAGCCCGCCGCCTGCCCGGCCTGCACGAGAGCCCGCGCCTGCGGCACCAGCGCGGCCTCGGCGTCGAGCAGGCGCAGGCCGTTGCGCGCGACGACCACGGCCACGGCCGGGTCGCTGTCGGCCAGCCCGAGGACCACGTGCATCGCGATCGCCGCGGTCGTCACGGGGGAGTCGTCCGCGCGCCCGAGCGTCGCCATGCGCTCGGTCTGCGCGTCGAGCACGCTCTGCACGGCCTCGTCGAACAACGCGTCCTTGCCGGCGAAGTGGTTGTAGAACGTGCCGAGGCCGACATCGGCCAGCTGTGTGATCTCGGCGACGGGGACGGCGGCGTAGTCGGCCCTCCGCAAGAGGACGACGCCGGCCTCGATCAACTTGCGACGCGTGTCGCGCGTGCGGCGGGACGTCCTCGAGGGGGCGACCCGCGCCTCCTCGTCGTCCGGTTTCACAGCGGCCTCTCACGTGTCGGGCGGGATGTCTGGCTACATTCTGTCACGACTGACGAATCCGTCAGGTATGACGAATGATTCGAGGAGACACCGTGCCCGACGTGACCATCACCGCCGCCCGCCCGGACCAGCTGGACGCGGCCGCCGCCGTGCTCGCCGAGGGGTTCCGCGACGATCCCGTCATGCTCGGGTTCGTCCCGCGCGGGCGGCGGCGGCATGCCCGTCTGGTCGACCTCTTCGCGGCGATGATGCGGTCGATCCCGGCGGGCCGTCGCACGGTCGACGTGGCCGTGGCGGATGCCGGCCGGGACGTCGTGGGGGCGGCCGTCTGGGAGGCGCCGCGCACCCGACCGTCCTCGCCGCTGCGCCTGCCGGTGTCGCTCGCGGAGCTCGGGCAGCTGCCGGGGTACCTGCGGGCCCTCGGGCTCGGCGGGCTCGTGCCGGCGGCCCGCCACCAGGCGACCCTGGCGGCACCCCGCCCGCGGCTGCCGCACTGGTACCTCGGCGAGATCGCGGTCGGCGACGCGGCACGGGGGCTCGGCGTGGGCACCTCGTTGATCGAGCACCGCCTCGCGGCGATCGACGAGACGGGCGCCGCCGCCTACCTCGAGTCGTCGACCGAGCGGAACCGGGCGCTCTACCGGCGCCTGGGCTTCGTCGAGCTGGGGCCGATCCGCGGGCTCCCGGGGGCGACGCCCGCGGCGATGTGGCGCCCGGCGACACGGACGACCTGAGCCGCGTGGGCGGGCCGTCCAGACCGGGCATGTATCTTCATGTCGAGAGACTTCTGCGCGGTAGCGTAGAGGCAGCACCACCGAGCACACGCATGCCCGACAACGAGGGAGCACCTGCCGCATGGCGAAGATCATCTACACGCTGACCGACGAGGCGCCCATGCTGGCGACCTACTCGTTCCTGCCCATCATCCAGGCCTACGCCAAGACCGCGGGGGTCGACGTCGAGACCCGCGACATCTCGCTGGCGGCCCGCATCATCAGCCAGTTCCCCGAGCGCCTCACCGACGAGCAGCGCCAGGGCGACGCCCTCGCCGAGCTGGGGGCCCTGGCGAAGACGCCCGAGGCCAACATCATCAAGCTGCCGAACATCTCGGCTTCGATGCCGCAGCTCAAGGCCGCCGTGGCCGAACTCCGGTCGCAGGGCTACGACCTGCCCGACTACCCCGACTCGCCCTCGACCGACGCCGAGCGCGACCTCAAGGCCCGGTACGATAAGGTCAAGGGCAGCGCGGTCAACCCCGTGCTGCGCGAGGGCAACAGCGACCGTCGTGCTCCGCTCTCGGTCAAGAACTACGCCCGCAAGCACCCGCACCGCATGGGCGCCTGGACGGCCGACTCGAAGACGAACGTCGCGACCATGGGCGTCGACGACTTCCGTTCGAACGAGAAGACGGTCGTCATCCCGGCCGACGACACCCTGCGCATCGAGTTCGTCGGCACCGACGGCGAGACCCGCGTGCTGCGCGAGTCGATCCCCGTGCTGGCCGGCGAGGTCGTCGACGGCACCGTGCTGCACGTCGCCGCGCTGCACGAGTTCCTCGCCGCACAGATCGCCCGGGCCGAGGCCGAGGGCGTCCTGTTCTCGGTCCACCTCAAGGCCACGATGATGAAGATCAGCGACCCGATCCTCTTCGGTCACGTGATCCGCGCCTTCTTCCCCCGCGCCTTCGAGCAGTACGGTGCCGATCTGCAGGCTGCCGGGCTCGACCCCGCCAACGGTCTCAACGGCATCCTGCAGGGCCTCGCGGCACTGCCGAACGGCGACGAGATCAAGGCCGCCTTCGACCAGGGGATCGCCGACGGGCCCGACCTCGCCATGGTCGACTCCGACAAGGGCGTCACCAACCTCCACGTGCCGAGCGACGTCATCGTCGACGCGTCGATGCCCGCGATGATCCGCACGTCGGGCCACATGTGGGGCCCCGACGGCGACGAGCACGACACCCTCGCCGTCATCCCCGACTCGAGCTACGCCGGCATCTACCAGGCCGTGCTCGACGACTGCCGTGCGAACGGCGCCTTCGACCCCGCGACCATGGGCTCGGTGCCGAACGTCGGCCTGATGGCGCAGGCCGCCGAAGAGTACGGCTCGCACGACAAGACCTTCGAGGTGCCCGGCGACGGCACCGTCCGCGTCGTGAACCAGGCGGGCGAGACGCTCATCGAGCACGAGGTCGCCACGGGCGACATCTGGCGCGCCTGCCAGACGAAGGACGTCCCGATCCGCGACTGGGTCAAGCTCGCCGTCACGCGGGCCCGCGCCAGTCAGACCCCGGCGGTCTTCTGGCTCGACGAGACCCGTGCCCACGACGCGACCCTGATCGGGCTCGTCCGCACGTACCTCGCCGAACACGACACCGAGGGCCTGCAGATCGAGATCCTCTCGCCCGTCGACGCGATGGCGTTCTCGCTCGAGCGCATCCGCCGTGGCGACGACACCATCTCGGTCACCGGGAACGTGTTGCGCGACTACCTGACCGACCTGTTCCCGATCATGGAGCTCGGCACCTCGGCCAAGATGCTCTCGGTCGTGCCGTTGATCAACGGCGGCGGCCTGTTCGAGACGGGTGCCGGCGGTTCGGCCCCGAAGCACGTCTCGCAGCTCGTCGAACAGGACTACCTGCGCTGGGACAGCCTGGGCGAGTTCCTCGCCCTCGCGGTCAGCTTCGAGCACCTCGCGACGTCGACCGACAACGCGCGGGCGCAGATCCTCGCCGACACGCTCGACCGCGCCACCGGCACCTTCCTCGACGAGAACAAGTCGCCCGGTCGCAAGCTCGGCTCGATCGACAACCGCGGCAGCCACTTCTACCTGGCCAAGTACTGGGCCGACGAGCTCGCCGCCCAGACCGACGACGCCGAACTGGCCGCTGCCTTCGCCGGGCTGGCCGCCACCCTCGGCGGGGCCGAAGAGGCGATCGTCGCCGAACTGATCGAGCCCCAGGGCACGGCCGTCGACATCGGGGGCTACTACCACCCCGACGCAGCCAAGACCGAAGCCGTGATGCGCCCGTCGCGCACGCTGAACGAGGCGCTCGCGACGCTGTAGGTCGTCGGTCGCCGGGCGCAGGTCGCTCGAGAACAGGAGGCGCGGTGCCGGTCGGCACCGCGCCTCCCGTCGTCCGTCGGGTCGGGCCGTCGACTGGTCGCGAATCGTCCTTCGGGGGCGCGCGAAGGGCGATTCGCGACCACTCGACCGGCGAGGCGGGGCGTCAGGGGTGCAGGGCGTGGCGAGCGGTGGCGCGGACGGCGTCGGTGACGGCCTCGAGGAGGGGCGAGGCGAGGGTCCAGCGCTGCCAGAAGAGCGGCACGTCGACCGGGTCGCCGGCGGCCAGTTCGACCAGACGGCCGGCGTCGAGTTCGGGGCCGGCCTGCGCCTCGGGCAGCATGCCCCAGCCGAGGCCGAGCACGACGGCCCGGGCGAAGTCGGCCGAGGCGGGCACGTGGTGCCGGGGCGCGAGCGGCTCGTGACCGGTGAGCCGACGGGCGAAGTCGTGCTGCAGGTCGTCGGCGCGGTCGAAGACCACCATCGGGGCACGATCGAGCCGTCCGTGGTCGAGGCCCCTGGGCTCGGCGGTTCCCCCTGCGCTCGGTCGGGCGCCCAGCCACCGTTCGACGAACCCCGGACTGGCGACCGCGCGGTAGCGCATGACGCCGAGCGGCTCCGAGCTGCAGCCCTGCACGGGCTCCCGGGTCGCGGTGACGGCGGCGAGCACGTCCCCCGATCGCAACAGCTCGGCCGTGTGCTGTTGGTCGGCCCGGCGCAGGTCGAACACCACGGGCACCGTGGGCGGGACGGCGGCCAGCGCGTCGAGGAACCAGGTCGCCGTCGAGTCGGCGTTGACGGCGATGGGGAGGGTGGTGGGGACGGGGTCGTCACCGTCGTCCCCTCCGTCGGGTCGGTCGGCGCCGAGCCGGGCCAGCGCGTCCGACGTGAGCAGGTCGACCTGGCGGGCGTGACGCAGCACCACGTCACCGGCCTCGGTCGTGGTGACCGGTGTCGTGCGTCGCAGCAGCACCTGCCCGGCCGCTCGTTCGAGCTGCTTGATGCGCTGCGACACCGCGGACTGCGTGACGTGCAGGCGTCTCGCCGCCGCCTCGAACGTGCCCTCGTCGACGACGGTGCGGAGGGTGTCGAGCTGGTCGAGCGCGAAACGGGCCATGAGTCGAGCTTATGCAGCATCGCGAACATGAGTTGGCGTGATGGCCTGGTGCGCCCCTAGCGTGTCGCCATGACCTTCGCGACCGTGCTGCCCGCCGCCCTCTTCGGTTTCGGCACGAGCCTCGCCCTGATCGTCGCCATCGGTGCCCAGAACGCCTACGTGCTGCGCGTCGGGCTCCAGGCCGTGACCCGCGTCGTCGTGCCGGTCGTCGTGGTCTGCGCGGTGAGCGACGCCGTGCTTATCAGCGCCGGGGTGGCCGGGGTCGGCGCGCTCGTCGAGGCCGCGCCTCAGGCGGTCGTCGTCGTGCAGATCGTCGGAGCGGGGTTCCTGCTGGTCTACGGCGCCTTCGCCGCGAAGCGCGCGATCCGGCCCGTCGGCGCGCTCACGGTCGAGGCCGGCGCGCCGCCCGCCCGGGTCGTCCCGGCCGTCCTCGGCGCCCTCGCCTTCACCTGGCTCAACCCCCACACCTACCTCGACACGATCGTCTTCCTCGGCTCGGTCGCGAACCACCAGCCGCCCGAACTGCGCTGGTGGTTCGCAGCCGGGGCGACCGCGGGGAGTCTCGTGTGGTTCTCGGCGCTGGGGTTCGGCGCGCGCCTCCTGCGTCCCCTGTTCGCGAAGCCGGTCGCCTGGCGGGTGCTCGACGCGGTGATCGCCGTCGTCATGGTGGCCCTCGGACTGCGGCTGCTGTTCGGACTCTGACGGTGCCAGGTCGGTCGACCCGGTCCGATGTCGAGCCGCCCCGACGTCAGACCGGACGCTCGGCGATGGCTCGCTGCCAACGGACGAGCATCACCCGTGCGTAGTGCACCGCCGACACGTAGTGGAACACCAGCCCGACCAGGAAGACCAGGTACCCGACGCCGATCACGGTCGTCCACTCGGGGCCGTCGAGCGCCACCCCGAGCAGCAGCACCGCGAGGCCGACGAAGCACAGCCCGGTGCGCAGCCGCCCGGCCCACCAGACCGGCAACGCGGGGTCGCCGCGGAACGCGAGCACGGCGCCGATCGCGAGCAGCACGTCGGGCACCATCAGCAGCACGGCCTCCTGCCAGCCGAAGACGTCGGCCGTCGCGAACGCCACGGCGACGACGACCACGGTCAACCGGTCGGCCACGGGGTCGAGCCACGACCCGAGCACCGAGACGGAGTCGGTGCGCCGGGCCACGAACCCGTCGAGCCAGTCGGTCGCGAACACGACCGCGATCACGACGAGGGCCGGCCACCAGAGCTCGGCGATCAGCAGGCCGGCGAAGAGCGGCAACAGCAGGAGGCGCGCAGCCGTGATCGCGTTGGGCACGGTCCGCCAGTCGTCCACCTCGAAGAGGCGGTGGCGCAGAGCGCCGAGCCGACGGGACGACAGGTGCTCCGCGACGAACTCGCCCGAGGCGGACGCCCCCGCGACGACGGGATCGGCGACGGCGTGCCCGGCCGCGTGGACGGCGGACGCGACGGGCCCGCGGTCGTCGACCCGCGCCTCCGCGTCCGCTGCGTCGTCGAGGGTCTCAGCGACGTCGCGGGCCTCGGCGTCGCGGGCCTCCGCGTCGTCGGCGGCGACCGTCTCGTCGACGGTGCCGTCCGCGTCGTCGGCGGCTGCCGCCCGACGCCGGCGCACGAGCCGCACGACGAACACGATCGCGACGATCACCGCGGCGCCGATCAGGGCCCACGACGAGAACTGCCCGAGGTACTCCTGCGCCGCCACGAGCGAGGACCGCAGCAGGAACCCGATGCCGACGTAGACGGCGGCCCAGGTCAGCGCCCCGCCGAGCGACGCGGGCAGGAACGACCGGTAGGGCACCTTCGCGACGCCGGCCGCCGCCGGCGTCAGGGTGCGGACCACCGGCACGAGGCGGGTGAGGAAGACGGCGGCCGCCCCTCGCCGCTCGAGGACGGCGACGGCACGGTCCCAGCTGTCGACGCCGATCCGGCGGATGATGCGCGTGTCGCGGAACCCCGTGCCGAAGCGGCGACCGAGCAGGTAGCCGACGTGGTCGCCGAGCGAGCCGCCGATCGCCACGGAGACGAAGAACGCGACCGCCGGCCAGGGGCTGTCGAAGGTCGCGGCGAGCAGCAGCACGATCGTCTCGCCCGGCACGAAGACACCGAGGCCGAGCCCCGACTCGGTGAACGAGAACAGGGCGCCCAGGGCCCAGACGAGCGGGGTCGGCAACGACGAGCCGACGTCGGTGATCCACCCGATGAGGTCCATCCCGCCAGGCTAGGGGAGGGGTGCTGAGGGGCGCGTCGACCGGGGGACGGGGGCGTGGTCGTCCGGGGGGGGGGGGGGCGGGACGATGTCGGCCGCGGGGCGGATGCGGGTCGGTCCGAGTCGGTCCGAGTCGGTCCGAGTCGGTCCGAGTCGGTAGGGTCGCCGCATGGTCAGCTTCGCGGACAAGCCCGTGCTCGACGTAACGGTCGAGCAGTGGCGCGAGTACCTCGAGGGCGACCCCGACGTGGGTGGGGTGCGACTGACGCTCCGCAAGGTGCGGTCGACGAAGCCCGGCATGACCTGGTCCGAGGCGCTCGACGTCGCCCTCTGCCACGGCTGGATCGACGGCCAGACCAGTCGGCTCGACGACGACTTCACGCTCACCGCGTTCCAACCGCGGCGGAAGGACAGTCCGTGGTCCCAGGTGAACCGCGAGCACGTCGCCCGCCTGGTCGCCGAGGGGCGCATGACCCCGGCGGGGCAGGCCGAGGTCGACCGGGCGAAGGCCGACGGGCGCTGGGACGCCGCCTACCGCCAGAAGGACGCCGCGCCTCCGGACGACCTGCAGGCGGCGCTCGACGCCGACCCGGTGGCGGCCGCCCACTTCGCGTCGCTGACGAAGACCGAGCGGTTCCGGGTGTACTTCCGGCTGGCCTCGCTCAAGCGGCCCGAGACCCGCGCGGCGCGCATCCGCGACGTGGTCGCCGCGGCCGCCCGCGGCGAGCAGCACTACCGCTGAGCCGACGCGGGCCGCGCGCTGGAGGCGCGGGTCGCGTCATGGGCGCACCCCGCCACGATGTGAACAAACCGCCACGCAAACTCGTGGCGGTTTGTTTACATCGTGGCGGGGCGGCGGGGCGGCGGGGCGGCGGGGTGGCGGGGTGGCGGGGTGGCGGGACGTGACGTCGCGGCGGCGGCGCGACGTGCCGAGCGCAGGAGGCGCGGGTCGCGTCAGCGGCGCGAGCGCTGCTTCCAGAAGCGGCCGGCCAGGCGCGCCAGACCGACCAGGGCCACCGACAGCACGGCGAGTGCGACGAGCAGCACGACCATGTAGAGCGCCACGGGACCGTAGCCGCCCAGCGCCTCCGGGTTGTAGAAGGGGTACGGGTAGAACGACGTGACGGCCCCACGGACGAGCGAGTACACGCTGTAGAGCACGGGCACGACGAGCCCCGTCGCCGCCGCGGACCAGGGCAGGCGGCGACCGGCGGGCAGCACGAGCCAGTCGACCAGCACGGCGACGGGCATCACCATGTGCACGACGACGTTGACCCAGGGCAGGACGCCCCCGGCCACCTCGGTCAACAACACGTTGAAGACGAGGCCGACGAACACCATGTTCACCACCGAGACGAGCCGGACGACGTCCCAGGCTCGGCTGCCGGGGCGACGACGCAGGGTGCGGACGCCGCCGACGACGAAGACCACGACGGCGAACAGGTTACTGAGGTTCGTGAAGAACGAGAAGAAGTTGACGACGCTGTAGTCGTTCTCGAGGGTGTCCGCGAACTGGGCGGCGACGGCCACGAGGGCGAGCGCGGCGAAGGCGAACCGGTACGGGACCATGAGCTGAGCGCGCGTCATGTCCTCACCCTAGTGAGCGCGGCGGATGCGACGGCCCTCCTGCCCTCGCCCACCTGCCGCCGATGGCACCGCCGCCTGGACGTCGCACCGCGCACATCGGCGGTGCGACGTTCAGTCGGCGGTGCGACCGGAGGCGAACGTCGGGCAGGCGAACGTCGGGCAGGCGGGCTGGCGCCCGGCCGGGTCGGACGCCGACGCGCGGGTCAGGCCTGCTCGATCTTCTCGATCAGGGTGGCCTTGGGGTGACGCGACACGTTCGTGATGCCCTTGGTGCGGGCGAGGGCGCGCAGCGCGACGAGGGTCTGCGCGTGCAGGTCGACATGGGCGTCGTGACCGTCGGACAGCTGGACGGTGGTCTCGTCGACCTCGGGCAGGGGCGGCGTGTAGATCGAGCGCGGCTCGGCCGGGGTGGGGGACGGCGTGCTCGACGACGAACTGCTCGACGACGAACCCGTCGAGCCCTGCACGGCACCCTTGGCCGTCTTCTTGGCGTCCTTCAAGCCGGACGTGGCGTCGTCGAGGGCGTTCTCGAGCGGCTTCACCGACGGGCGGCTCTTCTTGGCGAGCTTCTTCGCACGTCGCTTGGCCTCGGCGACCGCGGCGCGGGCATCGGTGACGGCGTCCTCGGCCTTGTCGTAGGCCTTGGCGGCGGATTTCTTGAGCTTCTTCTGGTCGGCCATGATCGGCGATCCCCTTCGGTCGGACGCATCGGGCGTGTGGCCCCACGCTGGCACGTCGGCCTGGGACGTCGTCCAGCCGTGGCGCCCCGGCCGCTAACGTGACGCCATGACCGACCCGTCCGCACCGCCCGTGATCGCCCTGCTCCGCGACCTGGTCGCCATCGACTCGACGAGCGGCACGCCCGGCGAGGCGGCCGTCCTCCGCCGTGTGGCCCAGGAGTTCGAGGGCGTCGAGGAGGCGCGGGTCGCCTTCGCCCCCGGGGCCGACGGCGAGCCCGCGGCCCTCCTGGTCTCGCCGACGTCCGTCGCCGTCGACCGGCCGCTGCTCGTCTTCGCGTCCCACGCCGACGTCGTCCCGGTGACCGACGCCTCGGCCTGGACCCACGATCCCTTCGCCTCGACCGTCGTGGGCGACCGCCTGTACGGGCGGGGTGCCTCGGACATGAAGTCCGGCCTGGCCGCCTCGATCGTCGCCGTGCGGGACCTCCTGCGCCAGGGTGCACCCGTCGCGCTCGCCGTCTCGACCGGTGAGGAGGTCGGCTGCCTCGGGGCTCCTGCCGTCGTCGACCTGCTCGCGGGCCTGCGCGTGGGGGCCGTGGTGATCCCCGAGTCGACCGACGGGCAGGTCGTGCTCGGTCACCGCGGCGCGCTCTGGGCGACCGTCCGCACCTCGGGCGTCGCCGCGCACGGCAGCACGCCCGAGCGGGGCCACAACGCGATCCTCGACCTGGTGGCCGTGCTCGGGCGCCTGGACGACCTGCCGCTCTCGTCCCATGCCGACCTCGGGCGCGAGACGGTCAACGTCGGCGTCGTGTCGGGCGGCAGCGTGCCGAACATCGTGCCCGACGTGTGCGAGGCGCGCATCGACCTGCGCGTCGTCCGGGACGACGTCGACGAACTCGTCGACTGGTGGCGTGGCCAGCCCGAGGTGACCGACGTCCGCGTCGACCTCGACCTGGCCGCCGTGTGGACCCCGCGCGACCATCCCTGGCTCGCCGGGCTCGACGCCCCGGTCTCGGAGGCGCCCGCGTCGTACTTCACGGACGCCTCGGTGCTCGTGCGGTCGCTCGAGGACGGGGTGCCCGTCGTGGTCTGGGGCCCGGGCGACCCCACCGTCGTCCACACGGTGGACGAGTCCGTGTCGGTCGAGGCGGTCCTGCGGGCCGTCGAGCAGTTCGGCCGCGTCGGCGGGCGGTGGGCCGTCGAGCACTGACCGACGCCCGACGGGGCGGTCGGGGCCGTCGAGCACTGACCGACGCCCGACGGGGCGGACGGGTCAGGCGGGCTCGGGAGTCGACGACCGCGTGCTCTGCCGGCGGACGAGCCTCGGCGCGAACGAGACGCGCGCGCCTCCGAGTCCTCCGTCGTCGGAGCCCCGCAGCGAGAGCAGTCGCAGCGCCTCGGCGGCCATGCGGTCGGTCGGCTGCGCCAGGGTCGTCAGGGCCGGGGTCACGTACGAGGCGAAGACGATGTCGTCGAAGCCCGTGACCTGCAGCTCGTCGGGCACCGACACCCCGAGCTCGCGGGCCGCCCTCAGCACGCCCATGGCGATCAGGTCGTCCGCACAGACGATGGCGTCCGGGCGGTCGTCGGAGGTCAGCAGTCGGCGGGCCGCCGCGTCGCCGCTGTCGACCGAGTAGTCGCCGAGCACGACCCCGTCGCGCACCTCGCGGATGCCGAGTTCGGCCGCCCAGTGCCGGAAGCCCCGGAGGCGCAGGGTCGTCGACGAGTTCGTCAGCTCGGAGGTCACGAACGCGGCCGAGCGGGCACCGGTCCCGGCGAGGTGCGTCAGGACGAGCTTCATCGCCTCGGCGTCGTCGAGGCCGATCCAGTCGGTGCCGGCGACGTCGACCCGGCGGTCGAGCTGCACCAGCGGGACGGCCCGGGCGGACGCGGCGACGGCCGCCGCGCTCTCGGTGTCGTGCACGGGGCTGAGCACGATGCCGTCGACGTGCCGCTCGATGAGCGACCGGAGGTGCTCGGCCTCGACGGCGGGGTCCTGCCGCGAGTCGCAGAGGAACAGCTGTTTGCCCTCGCCGTGCAACGCGCTCTCGAGGCTGTCGACCAGGGTCGTGAAGAACGGGTTGAGGATGCTCGGGACGACCATTCCGACCGTGTCGGTGCGGCGGGTGCGCAGGGCGCGCGCGATGCCGTTGCCCGAATAGCCCAGCTCGTCGGCCGCCAGTCGCACGCGGGCCTCGACCTCGCGGCCGACCGGGCGCGACGCCGACATGACGCGCGAGACCGTCGCGGCGGAGACGCCCGCCCGGCGGGCGACGTCCGAGATGGTGACGGCGTTCATGGGCTCCTCAGGGCGTGGCCGCCGGGGACGACGGGTGATGCCGTCATCGTATCGTCCCCTCGCGGGAAACCGATTGCCCGCCCGAGATCTCTTTTACACGTCGGAAACACAAAGGTGTTGACACTCGAAACACGGAGGCGTCACTCTTGACGCAGTTCCCGACGGAAATCGATTGCCCGCCGATCTCGACCCCACCGAGATCGCCCCCTCGCCAGTCCCGCATGCTCCACCTCGTCCTCCCCAGGAAGGCTCCTCATGCCCACGACCCGTACCGTCCTCGCCGCATTCGCCGTGGGCGCCATCGCCATCGGCACCCTCGCCGGCTGCGACTCGTCCTCGACCACCGCCTCCGGCTCCGCGTCCGGCGGCTCGACCTCGACCCGCCCGGCCCCCACCGACGTCCCCCAGGCCTGTGCCCCCGACGGCGGCGGCACCCTGCAGCTCGGCATGGTCGACATCAACGAGCAGACCGCCTTCTTCACCCAGATGAACGAGGGCGTCCAGGACGTCGCCGACGAGGCCGGTGCCGACCTGCAGATCGTCAGCGGCGACAACGACAGCGCCACGCAGGTCTCGGGCGTCGAGAACCTCGTCGCCTCGGGGGTCGACGCGCTCATCGTCGACCCGGTCGACGCGACCGCGTTGATCCCGGCGCTCACCGCGGCCAAGGCGGCCGGCATCCCGGTCGTCGCGGCCGACGGTTCGGTCGAGGACGCCTCGGCGATCGACTCGTACGTGGGCACGGCGAACGAGGACGGCGGCGCCCAGCTCGGGAAGGCCTTCCTCGACATCACGGGTGGCGAGGGCGAGGTCGGCGTCGTCGGAGCGCTCAACAGCGCGATCCAGATCCAGCGCCAGAACGGCTTCACCGACGCGGTCGAGGCCGGCGGCATGACCATCGGCACGATCGTCGACGGCCAGAACGTCAACGAGGACGCCCAGGCGGCGGCCGAGAACCTGCTGACCGGCAACCCCGACCTCGAGTACATCTACGCCACGGGCGAGCCCGCGCTCAACGGTGCCATCGCCGCGGTGAAGAGCCAGGGCGCCCAGGACCGCGTCACGATCGTCGGCTGGGACCTCTCGCCCTCGGCCGTCGAGGGTCTGCAGGACGGCTACGTGAAGGCCGTCATCCAGCAGGACACCTTCGGCTTCGGCTACGAGGCCGCGAAGGCCGCGATCAACCTGGCCTGCGGCACCGCCGACGTGCCGGCGACCGTCGACGTGCCGATCACGATCGTCACGCCCGACAACCTGGCCGACTTCTCGTACTACCTGGAGGGCTGATGACCGACGTCACCACCGGCGACCTGCTCGTCGAACTCGAGGGCATCCGCAAGTCGTACGGCGCCGTCGACGTCCTGCGCGGCGTCGACCTGCGCCTCGCGCGCGGCGAGGTGCTCGGCCTGGTCGGCGACAACGGCGCCGGCAAGTCCACCCTCATGAAGGTGCTCGCCGGTTCGGTCCAGCACGACGGCGGCCGCATCAGCATCAAGGGCAAGGAGGTGCGGTTCCAGTCCCCGAGCGACGCCCAGGCCGAGGACATCGGCATCGTCTACCAGGACCTGGCCCTCTGCGACAGCCTCAACGTCGCCGCCAACCTGTTCCTCGGCCGCGAGCCTCGGGTCGGGCCCTTCCTCAAGGTCGGGGCGATGCACGCCGAGGCCACGGCCGTGCTCAAGGAGTTCGGCGTCCGCGTCACGTCCACGCACCAGCTGATCTCGCAGCTGTCGGGTGGTCAGCGCCAGTCCGTCGCCATCGCGCGCGCCGCGTCGGTCGACCCCGACGTGCTGATCCTCGACGAGCCGACCGCCGCCCTCGCCGTCACCGAGGTCGAGTCGGTGCTGCGCCTCATCAAGGAGGTCGCGGCCCGAGGGGTCGGCGTCATCCTGATCACCCACCGGCTGCAGGACCTCTTCCGGGTCTGCGACCGCATCACCGTCATGTACGAGGGGCGCAGCGTCGACGACGCCCGCATCGACGACCTCACCATCGAGTCGCTCGTCGACATGATCACCCGTGAAGGGAGCGCTGCCGCATGACCGCGACGACCTCTGACCCCACCCGCACCGACGGCCCCGAGCCGGGTCGCGGACACGGCTCCACCGACGTGCGCGAGCGCCGCTGGGAAGCCCTGCAACGCGTCAACAAGTCCACCCTGCTGATGCTCGTCGTGACGCTGGTCGTCATCGTCGTCTTCTCGGTGGCGACCCCGACCTTCCTCACCGGCACGAACCTGCGGAACGTCGCCGTGCAGGTCGCCCCCGCGGCGATCGTGGCCGTCGCGATGACCTTCGTCATCACGGCGGGCATGATCGACCTCTCGGTCGGGTCGACGCTCGCCCTCGTCTCGGTGATCGGGGCGGTCCTGCTGCGGGCCGGTCTCGAGTCGGTGCTGGTGATCGTCATCTGCCTGGCCGTCGGAGCCTTCTGCGGGTTGGTCAACGGCTGGTTCTCGAGTTACCAGGGCATCCCGTCGTTCATCGTCACGTTGGCCACCATGTCGATCGTGCGGGGCGTCGCCCTGCTGATCACGAAGGGCTACTCGATCGCCATCGGCTCGGGGCTGATCTTCGCCCAGGTCGGGCAGGGCCGGCTGTTCGGGCTCGGGTACCCGGCCTGGCTCGCGCTGATCATCGTCGGCGTCGGCATCGTGGGGCTGCAGCGCATGCGGTTCGGCCAGTACATCACCGGCATCGGCTCGAACGAGGAGTCGGTCCGCCGGGCGGGCGTCGACACCCGCTTCGTCAAGATGATGGCCCTCGTGCTCAGCGGCACGGCGGCCGGCGCGGCCGGCATCATCACCGCGGCCCGACTGGGGTCGGGCGACGCCAACTCGGGCGTCGACTTCGCCATGACGGTGATCACCGCCGTCGTCATCGGCGGCACGAACCTGCTCGGCGGCAAGGGCAGCGTCATCGGCACGGCGATCGGGGCGATCCTGACCGGCGTCATCACCAACGGCCTCACGCTGCTCGGCCTGAGCCCCTACATCGTGCCCATCGTGACCGGCAGCCTCCTGATCATCGTCATCTGGATCAACCTGCGGGGCGGCTCGTTCACCGACCTGGTGCGCAAGCGGGTGACCCGATGAGCCGCGTCGGAGGGTTCGGCGTCGAGACGACCACCGTCGTCGACGTGCAGACGGTCACCGGTCCCGTGCCGAGCGACCGCCTCGGCTACACGCTGCCGCACGAGCACCTGATCAACAGCATCGAGGAGGGCGGGCTCGAACCCGATCCCGACTTCCCCGAGCTGTTCGACGCCCCGGTCACTCCCAAGATCGCCTGGTTGCTGCGCGACCGTCCGCTCGCCTGCCGCGACAACTGCGTGCTCGACGGCGACGACGACGCGGTCGACGAGCTCGTGGCGTTCCGCGAGCTCGGCGGCAGCACGGTCGTCGAGCTGACCTCGGACGGACAGGGGCGCGACCCCCGACGTCTCGCCGAGATCTCGCGCCGCAGCGGGGTCGCCGTCGTCACCGGCGGCGGCTGGTACCTCGAGCGGTTCCACCCCGAGGCCACGGGCCGCGACACCGTCGACGACCTGGCCTCCCGCCTGGTCGCGCAGTACCGGGCCGACCCGGCCGAGACCGGGGTGCCCCGGTCGGGCGTGATCGGCGAGATCGGCGTCTCGCCCGGCTTCACCGAGCGGGAGGAGCGTTCGCTGCGCGCGGCCTGCCGCCTGCAACGCGAGACCGGCCTGCCGATGTTCGTGCACCTGCCCGGCTTCGTCCGGCACGGCGGCCGCGTGCTCGACGTCGTGCTGCGCGACGAGGGCGTCGACCCCACGGCGGTCGTCCTCTGCCACATGGACCCGTCCGGCAGCGACCCCGACTACCAGCGCAGCCTCGCCGAGCGCGGGGTCTGGCTCGAGTTCGACATGATCGGCATGCCGTACCGCTTCTCCCTCCCCGGCGAAGGACAGTCGCCGTCGCCGGTCGAGACGGCCACGGCCATCGCCCGCCTGGCCTCGGCCGGGTTCGGCCGCCGTCTGCTCTTCAGCCACGACCTCTTCCTCAAGAGCATGTTGCGCAAGCACGGCGGCAACGGCCTCTCGTACGTCCCCGCGGTGTTCCTCGACCGGCTGACCGACCTCGGCGTCGACGCCGAGATCGTGCACGGCGTCGGCACCCGCAACGTCCGCGACCTCTTCGAGGGCGCCGCCCTGACCCGCTGAGGGGCGACGACGCGGCACCGAGCCGCTCGCGCCTCCTCGTCCCGAACCGTCCCGTCACCACCGGAAGGCCCCACCATGTCCCGCATCCTCATCGCCGGCGAGAGCTGGATCACCGCGACCACCCACACCAAGGGCGTCGACGAGTTCACCGCCCACTCGTACACCGAGGGCGTCGCGCAGCTGCGCACGGCCCTGCAGGCCGGCGGCCACGAGGTCGTCCACCTGCCCGCCCACCTCGTCGCCACCGACTTCCCCGAGACGCAGGAGGCGCTGGACGCCTACGACGTCGTGGTGCTGTCCGACATCGGCGTCAACTCGCTGCAGCTCGCGCCCGCCGTCTTCGAGAAGAGCATCCCGGGTCGGGACCGCGTCCGCGAGCTCGCCCGCTGGGTCGAGGCCGGAGGCGCGCTGCTGATGATCGGCGGCTACCTGTCGTTCTCGGGCTGGCAGGGTCGTGCGGGCTACGCCCGCACCGAGATCGCCGACGTGCTGCCGGTCGAGATGCTGATCGGGGACGACCGCGTCGAGCGCCCGGCCGGCGTCGTCGCCACCGTGCTCGACGCCGAGCACCCCGCCCTCGGCGGCGCGGGCACCGAGTGGCCGCTGCTGCTCGGCTACAACCGCACCGTCGTGAAGCCGGGCGCGGTCGAGCTCGCCCGCCTCGACGGCGACCCGCTCGTCGTCGTCGGCGAGGCCGGTGCGGGGCGCACGGCGGTCTTCACGAGCGACTGCTCGCCGCACTGGGCGCCGCCGGCGTTCTGCGAGGAGTGGGACGGCTACGCCCGGGTCTTCAACGGCATCGTGTCGTGGCTGACCGGCCGCTGACGGTGGCGGGCACGACTCGGCCCGAGAGCGTCGGCACGGGTAGGGCGGCGGCGCTGGTCGCCCGCTGCTCGACCGAGCTCGACGCCTCGGCGTCGGTCCCGCTCCTGGCCCGGATGGCCGACGGCACGCTCGACGACCCCGCTTTCGGTCGC
The DNA here is from genome assembly GCF_054060695.1 of Frigoribacterium sp. 2355. NCBI lineage: Bacteria > Bacillati > Actinomycetota > Actinomycetes > Micrococcales > Microbacteriaceae > Frigoribacterium > Frigoribacterium sp. 2355. The sequence goes on from NZ_JBSSDL010000010.1 coordinate 88,060, forward strand.
TACCTCGCGATCGAGCAGGCGTTCGTCCGGACGGCGGCCCGCCTCGCGGGCTACTGCCTCTGGCAGCAGCCCGAGTGGTCCCGCGCCGAGCGCCACGCCGAGGCCGTCGCCGACCTCGTCGGTCCGCAGAGCCGGTACTTCGAGCGGTTGCTCTCGACGCGACCGGTCGACGACGCGACCTCGACCGACCTGCTGCGCCGCGCCTCCGTCCTCGAGGGGGCGGTGACGGCGGCACTCGCCGAGGGCGGCTACGCCGGGGTCGTCACCAGCCTCGCCGCGGCCGAGACGCTCTACCTGCGGTGGTGCACGCGGGCGGCCGAGCGTGGCGTGCCCCGACCGGACGACGTGCAACGGTGGATCGAGCTGCACGTCACCGACGGCTTCCGCGCCCAGGTGGCCTTCTTGCACCAGCTGGTCGACGAGCTGCCCGCCGACGTGACCGACGCACGACTGGACGCCTGGTTCGTCGGCATGCTGCGCGCCGAGGACGCGTTCCACGCGAGCGCCCTCGTCGAGGTGGCTGCGTGACCGGCCCGGCCGTCGACCCGGCCGTCGACCCGGCCGCCGGCCCCGTCGCGGTCGACCTGCGCGCCGTCGAGGCCCGTCTCGCCGCGGCCGGCATCGCCTCCGAACGGGTGGTCGTCGGAGCCGACGCCGTCGTGGTCGTCTCGTCCTACGGCGGACGCGTCTACGGCCCCTTCTTCGCCGAGGGCGAGGCCGAGAACTGGCTGCCCGACGCGTTCGCCGACGACGACGCGTTCGGCGCGTTGGTCGGCTCCGGCGACTGGAACGTCGGCGGCGACCGGGTCTGGATCGGGCCCGAGATCGCCTACATGATCCGCGACCGCAGCGACTACTGGGGCAGCTACGAGATGCCGCCGTCGCTCGACCCCGGCCGCCACGACCTCGGTCGCACGGGCGACCGCGTGACGCTGTCGCGGGTCGCCGAGCTCGAGGCGTTCACGGAGCCGACCGGGCTCGTGCGGGCCGACCTGACGCTCGTCGTGCGGCCGGCGGCCCACCCGCTGCGACACCTGCGCGGGGCGTCGGCCGGGGGCCCCGGCGGCGCACCGCTCGTCGACGCCGTCGAGTACGGCGGCTACGTGACGGAGGTGCGGCTCGGCATCACCTCGGACGGCGCGCACGAGGCCGAGTCGTGGATGCTCGACCAGGTGCGGGCGGGCGGCACGGCGTTCGTCGCGGCCGTGCCCGACACCCAGGTGACCGACTACTACGAGCCGGTCGGCGAGCTGCTCGCCGAGGTGCCCGGCGGCGTCGCCGTGTCGCTGACCGGTGCCGACCGCTTCAAGATCGGCTTCGCGGCACCGCACGTCACCGGACGCGTCGGGTACGTGCGCGCGGTCGGCGACCCGGCCGACGACCGTGCCGTGCTGTTCGTGCGTGGCAGCCACAGCGACCCGTCGGCCGAGTACTCGGAGGAGCCCGACCCGTCCCCGGGGGTCCGGGGCGACTCGCTGCACCTGTACGACGACGACGGCGGGCTCGGCGGGTTCGCCGAGATCGAGGCCCGGGGCACGCCCGTCCTCGGGCCGCGACCCGAGGCGGTCACCGACCGGTTCGCCAGCTGGTGGTTCCGGGGGAGGACGGACGACGTCGCCCGCGTGGCCCAGCACCTGCTCGGGGTGCCCGCCACGACGGTGGCGCAGGCCGCCCGGGGGGCCGCGCCGCGCCTCCTCGGTCCGTCGGCCGCGTCGTCGACCGCCACCACGACACCGTCCCCGTCCCCGTCACCCACCCCAGAGCCGTCCCCGAGAGGCACGACATGACCCACGACACCGACCCGGCCGCGGCGCAGCGCGCGGAACGCGCCTACGACGACCTCGTCGCCCTGGTCCAGCACGGCCCCCGGTTCCACGGCACCGCAGGGATCGCGGCCGCGGCCGACTGGCTCGAGCAGCGGCTGACCGCGGTCGGGTGGCCGGTCGCCCGGCAGCCCGTGACGCTGCCCGGCTGGCAGCCGGGCAGCGTGCACCGGGTCGCGGTGCAGCAGCCGATCGCCCGCGAGCTGCCCGCCTGGCCGATGCTCTGGAGCGGGTCGACCGGCGGTGCGCGCCGGGGAACGGTCGAGGCCGTCGGCCCGCAGGGGCTCTGGGGCGACTCGATGGTCTGGCAGAAGTTCGTCGTGCGGGCGGACGACGGCGACGTCGTGGCCTACCTGCACGCGCGGGACGACGGACCCGCCGCACCGCAGCCGCTGCCCTCCGGGTCGGACCACGACGTGGCCCACCTCGCGATCGGCCGCGTGGACGGTCTGCAGCTGACCGAGTGGATCGCCGACGGCAAGCCCGTCGAGGTCGAGATCGAGGCCGACGGCGGCCCGGTCGATGCCGCGACCAGCGACAACCTGGTCGTCGACGTGCCCGGCACGGGCGACGGGTCGGTGCTGCTCTGCGCGCACTACGACACGTTCTTCAACACGGTCGGCGCCTACGACAACGGCAGCGGCACGATCACCCTGCTGCAGCTGGCCGAGCGGTGGGCGGCGGCCCCGCCGGTCGCGTCGGTCCGCCTCGTCTTCTTCACCGCCGAGGAGTGGCACCTGGGCGGGTCCCGGCACTTCGTCGACAGCGCCTCGTCCGACGAACTCGACGCCATCGACTACGTGCTCAACGTCGACGGGCTCGGGCGCGGATCGTTCGTCGAGGCCTTCGGCGCCCCCGAGGCGTTCTCGACGGCGTTCCGCGGGGCGCTGCTGCAGCACGCCGCGGCCACCCGGCCCGACCTCGAGCTGGTCACCCGGTTCCCACCGACGACCGGCACCGACGACGCGTCGTTCTACCGGGCGGGCGTGCCCAGCGCGTTCCTGACCTTCAACGATCTGCACCGCCTGCACCAGCCCGACGACGAACCGAACCGCGGCATCGCGGCGAACGTCGCGTGGACCGTGCCGCTCGTCGAGCACCTCGTGGCGACCCTGGCGCGACCGACGCGGGCCGCGCCTCCCGGGGTGTTGTAGACCAGCCGGATGCCGGGCGGCGGGCACAGGGCGCCGGGCTCAGGCCACCGGCTCGGCGAAGACGATCCGGTTCTGGTCGTAGTGGCCCGAGCCGCGGTCGAAGACGCCGCCGCAGGTGATCAGCCGCAGCTGGTCGGTCGGCTGCGCCCCGAAGACGCGGGAGGTCGGGAACTCCGCCTTCGGCGCGTCGACGACCTCGGTGACGGCGTAGCCGACGACGTCCCCGTCGACCGTGGTCACGTCGACCCGGTCGCCGACGACGAGCTCGTCGAGGCGGGCGAAGACCGCTGGGCCCGACGCCGAGTCGACGTGGGCGGCGATCACGGTCGGCCCGCGCCCGCCGGGTCGGCCCCCGCCGGTGAACCACCCGACGTCGTCCGCGTCCACGGGTACCTCCATGGCACCGTCGTCGGCGATGCCGAGATCGATCAGCGGGGCGTCCAGCCCGATGGCCGGCACCGAGACGGCCGCCGGAGCGACGCCCTCGCCGACCACCTCGCCGCTGCCGTCGACCCCGCCGCCGTCGACCCCGCCCACCGCAGGAGGTGCGGTGCCCGTCGCCGACGGAGCCGCGGTCGCCGAGGGGCTCGCCCCCGCCCCCGGGGCCGGCGTCACCGTCGGTGCGACCACCCCGGGTGACGCGCACCCGGCGAGGGCCAGCACGACGCCGACGACGACCACCGGGCGGAGGGAGCGGAGCACGTCAGGCCCGGGCCGCGCGCTGACGACGGGTCAGGACGTACGCACCCGCACCGAGCAGGGCGAGGGCCCCGGCGCCACCGGCCGCGAGGCCGAGACCGCCGGCCGACGCGCTCTCGGCGGCCGCGCCTCCGAGTCCGGTGTCGACGCCACCGACGGGCACCTGCGTCAGCTGGCCGCGGACGACGCCGGCCGCGAACGTGGCCGTGTGCGAGTCGCCCGTGAAGCCGGCCGGGTTCGCCTCGAGCTGCTTCAGGCTGAAGCCGGTGCCCGTGTCGGCCCCGGCGGCGCTCATGACGCCGGTCGTGAAGGGCCCCTGCAGGCAGCCGCTGCTCGTGCGCGTGCCGTCACCGCGGTCCACCGGGTTCGGGAACGCGATGCGCGGCGGGCCGGCCTGGCCCTTCGCCGCCTCGTGGATGTGCGTCGCGGTCTTCGCCGGGCTCTGGTACTCGCCCGTGACGCCGCGCAGGGTGATGTCGTAGCAGATCACCTCGGTGTCGCTGTTGACGCGGAAGTCGAACGTGCCCGTGGCACCGGCCTCGCCCGGGGTGGCGACCCCGTCGTTGTTGATCACCTGGTCGGGCGTCGCCATCACCGTGTAGGCGCTGGTGAAGGTCGCGGGCTCGGGCACCTCGGTCTCGGCGAACGCGGGCGTCACGCCGAACAGGGTGACGGCGGTCGCGGCGGCGCCACCGATCGTCAGGGTGCGGATGGCGGTCTTCTTGGTCGTGCGCGTCATCTTCGGCATGCTCCGGGTCCTCTCGACGGGGCGGCGCCCGGGCGGGTGCCGCTCGACAGGGCCTACGTCGTCGGGCCTCGACGCGTTCACCCGGTGCCGAGAAAGTTTTCTCGGCGGTGCGGTGAACACCGGAGACGCAGCGGACGTAGACCCCGTCGGCATCCGCGAACGGCGTGGATAGGCTGGAGGGCAGGCGGATGATCGCCGTCATGGGTCGCGCGGGGCCCGTCCCGGGCCGCGTCGCAGATCGGAGCCCGATGAGCGAGGGGTCGTCCGGTCTCGACGTCCGGGCCGCGTTCGTCGAACACGGCTCGTCGCTGCTCGGTTTCGCCGTCAACGCCCTCCGCGACCGGGCGCTCGCCGAGGACTGCGTGCAAGAGACCTTCGTGCGGGCCTGGCGCGCCCGCGACTCGTTCGACGCCGACCGCGGCAGCGTCCGCACCTGGCTGTTCGCGATCGAACGCCGCGTCGTGCTCGACGTGTACCGGGCACGCACGCGCACGCCGTCGGTCGTGCCGCTCGAGCACGCCCCCGACCCCGTGGCGACCGTCGCCGACCCGCTCGAGCGCCTGGGCATGGCCGAGGGGCTCGCCCGCTTGAGCGACGACCACCGGGCGGCCGTGGTGGCCGTCCACCTCGAGGGCCTGAGCTACCGCGAGGTCTCCGAGCGCACGGGCGTGCCCGTCGCGACCCTCCGCACCCGCGTGTTCCACGCGCTGCGTGCCCTCCGCACCCACCTCGACGACCAGGAGACGACCGATGACTGACCGCACGCCAGGGGTGGGGGCCGGTGACGGTGCCGGTGCCGGGGACGGCGGGGGCGCCGACGGTGTCGGGGGCTCCGACGCCCGTCGTGACGAGTTGACGTCCGCGGCGCTCGCGGACGACCTCTCGCCGAGCGAACGCGTCGAGTTCGACGCGTTGCGGGCCGCCGACCCGTCGATCGACGCCGAGTTGGCGTCGCTGGGCGTCGTCGTCGGAGGGCTCTCGGACTTCGGTCGTTGGGACGAGGTCGCCCCGAGCGACGGACTCCGCGAGCGCATGGACGCCGTCGGACGGGCCGGAGACGACCCGGCCGTGGGGCGGGCGACCGATGACGGCATCGCCTCGGACGTCGGCACCGCCTCGGGCGTGGGCACGGCTTCGGACGCTGGCACCGCTTCCGACGTCGGCACCGCCTCCGATGCCGGCATCCTGTCCGGCGCCGGCACGACGGGGGACGACCCGACGCTCCCGCGCATCGGTCCGCACGTCGCCACCGCCCGCTCGGGCCGGGGCCGTCGCCCGCTGCTGATCGCCGTCGCCGCCGCCGCATGCCTGGCGATCGGGGCCGGGGGCGGAGTCCTGCTCGCGATGCCTCGCGACACGGTGGTGGCCGGCCCGGCCGGCACCCTCGGCGCCGTCGAGCACGTGGACTTCGTCGGTCAGCCCGCCGGGGTCGACCTCGACGGGGACCTCGTCGCCCACACCTGGGGCACCGAGACCGTCCTCAGCATCGACGGCCTGCCGACGGGCTCGGCGTTCACGGTCGTGGTGGTCGGGGGCGACGGGCGTGAGTACGAGTCCGGTGCGTTCCTCGGGTCGGACGTGCGCGTCGACTGTCGGTTGAACGCCGCCGTGCTGCGGCCCGACGTGGCGTCCGTCGAGATCCGTGCCGCGGACGGCCACGACATCGCCGTCGCGTCGGTGCCCCCGGTCGCGAGTTGAGCCGCGCCTCTCGGCCGTGTCGACCCGCGCCTCCTGCTCTCGTCCGTCGAGATGTCACGACGTGCCGCTCACCTCGGGACGTGAGCCGCGAGTCGTGATGTCTCGCCGGGCTCAGACGACGGTCAAGGAGGCGCGGGTCGCCTCGATCGTCGCGAGCAGCGACCTCGAGTCGGCCAGCGAGTGCAGAGGCGAGTCGCGCAGCCCGGCATCGACGTAGGACGCCAGGGCCGTCGCCTGGTAGGCCAAGCCCTGGCGGCCGGTCGGGACGGACGGGTCGCTCCAGACGGCCTTGTCGCGGCCCGTGGTCAGCTCGAACGTCGCGGGGAAGACGAGGTTCTGCAGGGTGCGGATCGAGCCGGTCGTGCCCGAGATCGTGCCGAGTCCGGGCGAGGTCGTGAGCAGGCTGGTCGCCGCGGTTGCCAGCACCCCGTCGGCCGTGCGGGTGACGACGGCCGCGTCGAGGTCGACGCCGTCGGCCCGGGTCGAGCCGGTGGCGTGCCACTCGACGGGGTGACCGGTGGCGAACTGGGTGAACCAGAAGGCGTAGACGCCGATGTCGAGCAGGGCGCCGCCGCCGAGGGCCGGGTCGGTCATGCGTCCGCCGGCCGAGAGGTCGTTCGCCCAGGCGACGTCGGCGGTCGCCAGTCGCACGTCTCCGATCGCCCCCTCGGCGAGCAGTTCGGCGATGACGGTGGTGTGCGGCAGGTACCGCGTCCAGAGCGCCTCCATCGCGAGGACCCCCGCGGCGCTCGCCGCAGCCACGATCTCGTCGGCTTCGGCGGTGCTGGTCGCCATCGGCTTCTCGATCAGGACGTGCTTCCCGCCACGGATCGCGGTCAGGGCGTCGGGCAGGTGCCGGGTGTGGGGCGTGGCCACGTAGACGACGTCGACGTCGGGGGAGGCGACCAGCGCCTCCGCGTCCCCGTGGGCGGTGTCGACGCCGTGGGCGCGGGCGAACGCCTCGGCCCGGTCGAGGCTGCGCGAGGCCACGGCGACCACGCGCTGGTCGGTGTGCGCGTGCAGGGCGTCGGTGAAGTCGCCGGTGATCTCGCCCGGGCCGATCACGCCCCAGCGGAGGACCGGCCCGCCCCGCAACGGGACGGCCGTCGAAGCGGGGAAGCTCGGGGTGCTCGGGGTCTGCGGGGACATGCGTTCTCCTCGGGGTCACGTCGTCGTGGGTGCATCCATCTTCGCGGGTGCGGGTGCGGGTGCGGGTGCGGGCGGCTGCCAGTCTGCGTGTGCGTGTGCGGCTGCGGGTGTCCGACGGTCGCCCCTCGCCCTCACTCGTGTTCGGCGAACCGCCCGATGCCGATCACGTCGAGCAAGCGCAGTTTGGCGTCGTCGTCGGACCCGGGCGTCGCCGTCAGCACGAGGAGCGTCTGCGACTGGTCCTCGGTGAAGAGGGCCTGGCAGTCCACCTCGATGCGGCCGAGCTCGGGATGCAGCAGCGTCTTGCGGTCGTCGAAGCGTTGGTGGACCGCGTGACGGCTCCAGATCGTCGCGAACTCGTCGCTCGAGGCGAGCAGCGCCTCCACCAGTTCGCGCGGTCGCCCGCGGCCGCCCGCCAGGCTGAGCGCCGCCCGCAGCCCGGACGCCTGCAGCTCGAGCTGGTGCGCGTGGTCCTCGACCGGGTAGGAGGCGCGCTCGGCCGGGTCGGTGAACCACCGGTGGAACGCGCTGCGGTCGAGACCCTCGTGCCTCATCTGGTCGCCGAGCAGGGCGACCGCGAGCCGGTTCTGCGCGAGCGTCTCGGCCAGGTCGCTGAGGACGAGCGCGGGGGTGTCGTCCAGACGGTCGAGCACCCGCAGCAGGGCGGGACTGACGTGGTCGCCGCCGCGTGTGCGGCGCGGCGGGTGGTGACCGGTCAGGCGGTAGAGATGGTCGCGCTCGTCGAGGCTCAGCCGCAGCGCCCGGGTGAGCGCGACCAGCATCTGCTCGGACGGCTGGGGGCCGCGCTGCTGCTCGAGCCGCGCGTAGTAGTCGGTCGACATGCCGACGAGCCCCGCCACCTCTTCACGACGCAGTCCCGCGGTTCGCCGACGCACGCCCTCGGGCAGCCCGACGTCGGACGGCCGGAGCGCCTCGCGGCGGTGGCGGAGGAAGTCGGCGAGTTCGGCGCGGTCCATCGCCCCATGCTGTCAGCCCCGTCGGCCGCCGACCAGGGAGTGGCGATCCCTGGACGAGCGCTCTCTGCCGGAGCGCGCCTCCCCGGGTCAGAGTGGGGTCGTCGCCCCGACCACCCTCGGCGCGGCGACGACCACCGGCCGCGCCGAGCGCGGCACACCCGAAGGAGCAACCGTGAAGATCAGCGGCAACACCGTGTTCATCCCCGGAGCCACGTCCGGCATCGGCCTGGGCCTCGCCCTGCGCCTGCAGGCCGCCGGCAACACCGTCGTCGTGGCGGGCCGGCGCCGGGCCCTGCTCGACCAGATCGTCCGCGACCACCCGGGCCTCGAGGCCGTCGAGCTCGACACCACCGACCCGCAGGCCGTCGTCGACGTCTCGGCCGAGGTGCAACGCCGCTGGCCCGAGACCAACGTCGTGGTCGCGATGGCCGGCATCATGCAGACCGAGGACGTCACGACAGGTGAGTTCCTCCCGACCGCCGAGGCGATGGTCACGACGAACCTGCTCGGGCCGATCCGCCTGATCGCCGCGTGGACGTCGTTCCTGCAGTCACGGCCGGCGGCATCGATCGTGACCGTGTCGTCCGGGCTCGCGAGCGTGCCGCTGCCGATCACGCCGACCTACAACGCGACCAAGGCGGCGATCCACTCGTTCAGCGAGGGCATCCGCGTGCAGCTCGCCGGCACGAGCGTCCAGGTCGTCGAACTCGTGCCGCCGGCCGTGCAGACCACCCTGCTCGGCCAGCAGGACGACCCGTCGGCCATGCCGCTCGACGAGTACCTCGACGAGACCATGGCGCTGCTCGAGGCCCAGCCCGACGCCCACGAGATCCTGGTCGAGCGGGTCAAGTTCCTGCGCAACGCCGAGGCCGAGGGGCGCTACGACGAGGTGCTGGCGCGGCTCAGCGGTCACTGAGGCGGACCGAGGGCCGCACCCTAGGCTGGGTGGATGAGCACATGGGGTGACTGGGGTCCGGCGGTGGTGGCGATCGTCGTGGCGGTCGTGTACCTCGTGATCGTCGTCAGCATCGTGCGTGCCGTCCGACGGCGTGCCGACACGACGCAGCTCGAGCGCACGGTCTGGACGGTCGCCGCCGTCCTCTTCCCGCTCGGTGCCGGTGCGGTCTGGCTGCTGCTCGGGCCGCACCCGCTCGGGCTGCGCATCGACCACGAGCACGACTGAGCCGGGCCCGGCCGGGTGTCGGTGGCCGCACCTAGCCTGCGGGGGTGACCAGCCCGACGCCCCGACCCGACGAAACCTGCCGAGGAGGCACGGGGCGGCTCGGCGACGATTCCTGCGGTCGTCCGGTCGATCCGTCGTCCCCCGTGCCGCTCTGCGATCGGCACCTCGCGCTCGCTGCCGACTGGGCCGCCTCGCTCGAGGGGTCGGGCGAGGGAGTGACCGACCTGCTGCCGTCGCCGTGCCTCGCGTGCGGGTCGCGGCTCGGCGTGCACTGGCCGTCGGGGTGGCTCTGCGCCGTCTGCGAGTGGCGTCAGGGCGACGTGCCCGACGGCGAGCTCGGGGTCGTGCGGGTCGACGTGGTCTACTACATCCGCTTCGAGGACCGCATCAAGATCGGTACCTCGTCGAACCCCCGACAGCGACTGGGGACGCTCTGGCACGACGAACTCCTGGCCTTCGAGCGTGGCGACCGCCTGGTCGAGCGACGACGGCACGGCCAGTTCGCGGCGTCCCGGTTCGGTCGCACCGAATGGTTCGCCCGGAGTGCCGAGCTCGACGCCCACGTCGCGGCGCTCGCCGAGGGCATCGACGACCCGTGGCAGCGCTACGCCCGCTGGCGCAGCGAGGCGCTGGCCCTGCGCGGCTGAGTCCGCCTCGGATGGCTGGCCCACCTGGCTCGGCCGGCCCGCCTGGCCTGGCTTGACTGGTTGGCCCGCCTGGCCTGGCTGGCGCGGCTGGCTCGGCTGCAGGTTCGTCCGGGGGTCGCGTCACACCACGTTCTGAACGTCGCACCGTGTTTCGTGCAGCGCACCGCGACGAGATCGGGTGCCGTGCACGAAACGCGGTGCGGTGTCGTGGTCGCGCCCTGCCGTGCCGGGGGGCGCGCCGTACTCAGCGGCGCAGGTAGGCGTCGACGAGCAGCGGGCCGCGGATGTCACGCAGCTCGTCGAGCAGCAGGGGCACCGTCTGCCGCGTCAGCCCAGAGAGTTGCAGGTCGTGCGGGCCGAGCGGGGGCAGCTTTCCGGTCCGGAGCCGCACGACCTCCCAGCCGGCGGCCCGCAGGGCGGCGTCCTTGCGGCGGTCGGCGGTCTCGCGGTGCCCGACGTGCTCGAGCCCATGCCGCCCGGTCGAGTCGTACTCGATCGCGACCCGCAGCTCGCTCAGCACGATGTCGGGCCACACCTCGACGTGGTCGAAGAACGGACGGCCGACCCGTACCGCGTTCAGACCGGGCTCGAACTCGAGCCGGGCCGTCAGTCCGGCTCGCAGCTCGGCCTCGACCGCCGACGCCGGCTCGGGGGCACACGCGCTGACGAAAGGCGTACCGGTCGGCAGGGCCGGCGTCTTGTCGCACACCGGCCGGGAGGCGCGGGCCGGCCGAGAGGCGCGGGCCGGCCGGGAGGCGCGCTCGGTGCGGGAGGCGCCGATGGGCGGGGAGGCGCGTTCGGTGGGGGAGCCGCTGATGGGCAGGGAAGCGCGCTCGGTGCGGGAGGCGCCGGTGGGCGGGGAGGCACGCTCGGTGCGGATGTCGCTGACCGGCGGCGAGGTGGGCGAGGCGCGGGAGGGCTCGGGACTGCGGCTCGCCTCCGCGCGCGGCGTCGTCGACGGCAGACCGGTGCTCGAGCCGCGGCGACGCCGGGGCGGAGGTGACGGGGCCGCCGGCACCGCGCCTCCTGCGGTCTGGGCCGCCCAGGCCTGGCCGGACGCCGTCCCGGCATCGCCCGGTGCCGGCCGGGCCTGGCCCGGTGCGCTCGCGCCCTGCGCCGGCATGCTCTCGGCCTGTGCGCGGACCGCCGCCGCGGGTGCCATCGGCGGTCTCATCGGCAGGGCGCGCGGAGCGGCGAGCTCGCTGCACTCGGGGCACCACGACGACCGCCGGCGCTCGCGCCCGGGCCGGTGCCGCTGTTCGTCGGGGGTGGCGACGAAGACGTGGCCCGCGTCGCAGAGCCAGCACAGCCACACGTCGGCCGCGGGCGGGATCTGGCTGAGCACGATGCCGCCGTTGTGTTCGGGCCGGTACTGCCGCACGAGCACCGGGTACGACGCCCACGCCTCGCGGTAGCTGCCCACGGGGTAGGGCACGGCGAGGCCGCGCGACGACCGGCGTCGCGCCCACCAGGCGGCGATCGGCTCGGGCACGCGCACACGCTACGACGGGCCACCGACACTCGGCCCGCAGCCCCGCAGCCCCGCAGCCCCGCAGCCCCGCAGCCCCGCCGACACCCCGCCGACGCCGCACCGGCACCCCGACGGGCCACCGGCACCCGGGCCGACTCCGTCGGACACCCGTAGCATCGACCGGATGCCCGACACCGCCCCTCCCGACGTGCCCGACGTGCCCGACGCCCCCTCCGACGCCCCCGCCGACACCCCCGCCGATGTCCACGCCCGCGGTTTCGTCCGCGTCCGGGGCGCCCGCGAGAACAACCTGCGTGCGGTCGACGTCGACGTCCCGCGCGACAGCATCGTCGCGTTCACCGGCGTCTCGGGCTCGGGCAAGTCGTCGCTGGCCTTCGGCACGATCTTCGCCGAGGCGCAGCGCCGCTTCTTCGAGTCCGTCGCCCCCTACGCGCGGCGGCTGATCGCCCAGGGCGGCGCCCCGCACGTCGACGAGATCACCGGCCTGCCCCCGGCCGTCGCCCTGCAGCAGCGCCGCGGCGCCCCGAGCTCGCGGTCGACCGTCGGCACCCTGACCACGCTGTCGAACTCGATGCGGATGCTCTACTCGCGGGCCGGCAGCTACCCATCGGGGGCCGACCGGCTCGAGTCCGACTCGTTCTCGCCGAACACGGTCGCGGGGGCCTGCCCGCGCTGCCACGGGCTCGGCATCGCGCACGAGGTGACCGAGGCGTCCGCCGTCCACGACCCCGACCTGAGCATCCGCGACGGCGCGATCACCGCCTGGCCGGGAGCCTGGCAGGGTAAGAACCTCCGCGACGTCACGGGCGTGCTCGGCTACGACATCGACCGCCCCTGGCGTGACCTGCCGCAGGCCGATCGCGACTGGCTGCTCTACACCGAGGAGCAGCCCGTGGTCGAGGTGACCCCCCAGCGCGACCGCGTCGCCAAGCCGTACAAGGGCCGCTTCTGGAGCGCCCGCGCCTTCGTCCTGCACACCCTCGCCGACTCGCAGAGCGAGACCCAGCGGACCAAGGTCCTGCAGTACGTCGAGAGCGGTCCCTGCTCGCTCTGCGGTGGCAGCGGCCTGACCCGGGCGGCGCTCACCGTGACCTTCGCCGGCCGGACGATCGCCGAGCTCAACGCCCTGCCGATCGCCGAGCTGGGCGACGTCCTGCGGCCGACGGCGACCCTGACGAGTGCGTCGGCGGCGGTGTCGAACGCGTCGTCGGGCGAGGTCACCGAGGTCGCCGTCCGCATCGCCTCCGACCTGCTGGCCCGGACGACCGTGCTCGCCGACCTCGGGCTCGGCTACCTCAGCCTCGGCCGTGCGACGCCGACCCTGTCGCCGGGCGAGATGCAGCGGCTCCGCATCGCGACCCAGCTGCGCTCGGGCCTGTTCGGCGTCGTCTACGTGCTCGACGAGCCGAGCGCCGGCCTGCACCCCGCCGACGCCGAGTCCCTCGTCGAGGTGCTCGAGCGGCTACGGGCGAGCGGCAACTCGGTGTTCGTGGTCGAGCACGACATGAGCATCGTGCGTCGCGCCGACTGGGTCGTCGACGTCGGCCCGGGGGCCGGCAGCCAAGGAGGCGCGGTGCTCTACAGCGGTCCCGTCGCCGGGCTCGCCGGGGTCGCCGACTCCGTCACGAGGCGGTTCCTCGACCCCTCCGCCGACGGTCGCGCCCGGGGCGGGTCGCTCGTCCGCCGCGAGCCGACCGCCACCCTCGAACTGCGTGGCGTCACCCGGCACAACCTCGACGGCGTCGACGTCGACCTGCCGCTGGGCGTCCTGACCGCGGTCACGGGGGTGTCGGGCTCGGGCAAGTCGACGCTGGTCGGCGGCGTGCTGGCCGAGACGGCGACGAGCCACGAGCGGGTCGACCGCGTCGTGCAGGTCGACCAGAAGCCGATCGGCCGGACTCCTCGGTCGAACCTCGCGACGTACACGGGCCTGTTCGACGCGGTGCGCCAGGCCTTCGCCGCGACCGACGAGGCGCGGGCCCGGGGCTACGGCGCCGGACGCTTCTCGTTCAACGTCGCCGGGGGCCGCTGCGAGGTCTGCCAGGGCGAGGGATTCGTCTCGGTCGAGCTGCTCTTCCTGCCCGGCAGCTACTCGCCGTGCCCCGAGTGCCACGGAGCCCGCTACAACGCCGAGACGCTCGAGGTCACCTGGCACGGCGCGACCGTGGCGGGCGTGCTCGCGATGACGGTCGACGAGGCGGCGACGTTCCTCGCCGAGGTGACCAGCGCCTCCCGGGCCCTCGAGACGTTGCGGCAAGTCGGGCTCGGCTACCTGCGACTCGGTCAGCCGGCCACCGAACTCTCGGGTGGCGAAGCGCAGCGCATCAAGCTCGCGACCGAACTGCAGCGGGCACGCTCGGGCCACACGCTCTACCTGCTCGACGAGCCCACGACGGGCCTGCACCCCGCCGACGTCGAGCTGCTCGTCGCCCAGTTGCAGCTGCTCGTCGACGCGGGCAACACGGTCGTCGTGGTGGAGCACCACATGGGCGTCGTGGCGGCGTCCGACCACGTCATCGACCTGGGCCCCGGCGGAGGGGACGCGGGCGGGCGCGTGCTCGCCGTCGGGACTCCCGAACAGGTGGCCGGAGCGACCGGTAGTCGCACGGCGCCGTACCTCGCGGCGGCGCTGCCCGCCTGAGCCGCCGGGGGCCGCTGACCCGAGGAGCCGAGGAGGCGCGGTCCAGCCGACCCGCGCCTCCTCGGTTCCGTCGTCGGTCGATCTACGGCGAGACCATGCCGCCGTTCACGTTGAGCGTCTCGCCCGAGACGAAGCTCGACTCGGCCGAGGCGAGGAACACGTAGGCCGGTGCCTGCTCGGCGGGCTGGCCGGCGCGACCGAGCGGGGCCTCGCTCGAGCCGAACTCGGGCAGCGACTCGGGGTCGACGCCGTCGGTCACCTGCAGCACGGTCCAGGTCGGGCCGGGCGCGACGACGTTGACGCGGATGCCCTTCGTGATGAGCTGCTGCGCCATGCCCTTCGACAGGTTGTTGACCGCACCCTTGGTGGCGGCGTAGTCGAGGCGGTCGGGCGCGGGCGTGTGGGCCTCGGCCGAGGCGGTGTTGATGATCGTCGAGCCGGGGGCGAGGTGCGGCACGGCGGCCTTGACGATCCAGAACGGGGCGTAGACGTTGGTGCGGAAGGTCAGGTCGAACTGCTCGTCGGTGATGTCGGCGATGTCCTCGTGCCAGACCTGCTTGCCGGCGACGTTGACGACGGCGTCGAGGCCGCCGAGTCCGTCGACCGCCTTCTGCACCAGTTCGCGACAGAAGGAGGCGCTGGTCAGGTCCCCGGGGAGGGCCACGGCCTTCTGCCCCGCGGCCTCGACGAGCGCGATGACGTGGTCGGCGTCGGACTGTTCGCTCGGCAGGTAGTTCAGGGCGACGTCGGCACCCTCGCGGGCGTAGGCGATCGCGACGGCGGCGCCGATGCCCGAGTCGGCACCCGTGATGAGGGCCTTGCGACCCTGCAGGCGTCCCGTGCCGCGGTAGGTCTCCTCGCCGAGGTCGGGGACGGGCGTCATCTGCGACTGCAGGCCGGGCTCGTCCTGGTGCTGCACCTCGGGGCTGATCGTGGGGTAGAGCGTGCGCGGGTCGGAGAAGGTGTACTGGTCGCGGGTCATGCGGGGTCCTCTCTGGTTCTGGGGTGCCCTGGACGCTACGCCGGGCCGCCTCCGCCGACGCGGCGCGTTCGGGGTACGGGCCCGGACGCAGCGGACGAGTGACCGCGGACCGTGCCCGCCATCGTGGCGGAGGACGATCGGCGACCACTCGTCCGGATCGTCGGCGGAGTGCGGGGGCCCGTCAGCGGGTGACGGCGAACGCCGGGGGAGGCGCGTCCACGATCGTCGCCGCGCCGCACGCGATCGCGCGGCTGATCCGCTCGACCAGCTGGTCGGGGACGGGGCGGCCCCAGCCGAAGGCGACGGTGTCCTTGGCGCGTCGGTGAGGGGAGACGTCGCCTTCGAGGGCTTCGTCGAACCGGGGCACGGGGTAGATGCCGAGGTGGCGCGTCCAGGCAGCGAAGTAGAGCGTCTGCCCGTCCTCGAAGCGGATGGCCGGCATGCCGTACCGCAGGCTCTCGACGCCGCCGGTGCAGCCGGCGTGGATGGCCCGTCTCACCCGCTCGAGCGCTTCGCGTCTCTCGGGCGGGAACCCCGCGATGTACTGATCGACCACGGTGTCGCTCATGACGAGTCCTCTCGTTCGCTGGGCACCAGTGTGCGACGGAACGGGCGCGGGCGCCAGCCCCCGGGCCGAGCGTTCGCGTGCGCTCGCCGTGCGCGTCGATCAGGATGCGTTTCCCGGCGAGGTGCAGTAGTCCTCCCTGTGGAGCAGAGCCTGCGACGACCGCCGACGAGGAGATCCCCCACCGCCTCTCACGTGGTGGGGCTGGGTGTCAATGCCCTCACGAGTGGGTCGGGGGAGTGGCTGGATGACGGGACCGCATCGAAGGAGGAGTTCCGCCATGAATGCGTCGAGCACCCCGAACGTCCGTCGCCGTTTCGCTGAGACGCCCGTCCAGAAAGCAGCCCTGGTCGTGGGCATCGTCTTTCTCGTCGTCGGCGTCGCCGGCTTCGTGCCCGGCATCACCACGGACGTGGGGGAGCTGCACGGCGCGGGCCACGACTCCGGCGCCCTCTTGCTGGGCCTGTTCCAGGTCTCGGTCCTGCACAACGTCGTTCATCTGCTCTTCGGAGTCGTGGGCGTCGTCCTTGCCCGGACGGTCCGTGCCGCCCGGCTCTACCTGGTCGTGGGCGGGCTCGTGTACGCGGTGCTGTGGATCTACGGCCTCGTGGTCGACAAGGGCAGCCAGGCGAACTTCGTGCCCCTCAACACGGCCGACGACTGGCTGCACTTCGTGCTCGCGGTGGGCATGGTCGGCCTCGGGCTGCTGCTCGGCCGTCGACGTACGGCCCGGGCCGATCACTGACGGTCGCAGGAGGACGAGGTGAAGGCGAGGAGCACGTGTGTCAGCGCAGCACAGGGGTCCATTCCCCCGTCCCCGTCATCCGGGCGTTGCTGACCGCGTGCGCGACCGCGTCGCGCTCGTCGATCGGAGTCCTGGAGGCCGGCGACCCCGTCGGCTCGTGGTGCACGGCGGAGATGCCTCGCAGGTGCGCCGATCATTGCGACCGTCTGCGGGTGGTGTTGTGAACGGCGCCGCCTCGGCCGGATGGAAGTGCTCGACCGATGAGGAGCAGCACCCGTGGTGCCGACGTCAGCTTCGCTTCATCGGGGGACTCCTTCTCGTGCCGGGTGCATTACTGCCATGGGGCTCGTGAAAGCAACCCCTCCCGGGAAAGAGGGACCTGGTCGATAGGTTCACGGGGTCCCTCCCGCCACAGGGGATCAGGGATGCGAACACGAGTGTCCTGCCGGATGCGCGTTCGTCGAACAAGGGAGCCCCGTGGGCAAGCTCACCTACGACCACTCGTTGTCGGTCGACTTCGAGGACCGCACCCTCGCTCACCTGCAGATCGTGATCGGGATGAAGCTACGCCGGGGAGAGCCGTTCTCCTTCTCCTGGAAAGACGACCAACGAGTCGGCAACGGACGCACCGCGATCTGGCTGCACCCGTCGATCCCGCTGGTGTACAAGTTCTACGGCAGCCGGCTCCCACGGATCAACGGAGACTGGGTTCATGCTCTCGAAGTCGCCGCGAACACCCACCAGGGGCTGCACCTCATCGACGAAGACACGATCAGGTCGGCAGAAACGGTCACGTCGTGACCCGGGTCGACGTCCACCACGGAGGGTTCGTCCACACGATCCACGACATCGACCGCGAGACCGTGACAGAGCAGATCGGTCCTGCGCTTCGTGGGCGGCCCCGCATCCCGGGTCGAGTCGGCGTCAGAGGTGGGTGGCGATCTCGTCGACGCCCGACACGGTGAGGGTGGGTGGCGAGAAGTGCGCGGGGTAGTCCCGCCCGGACCGGTTGATCCAGATCGTCGAGAGACCGGCGTTGGCTGCGCCGTGGACGTCCCAGGGGTGGACGGCGGCGAGGTAGAAGGGGTCGGAGCCCCCGATGCGTCCGCGGGCGTCGGTGTAGGCGGATCGGGCGGGTTTCCAGGGCGAGTGGCCGTCGACTGTCAGCAGTTCTTCCATGGTCCCTCGGGCGCCGGCTTCGTCGAGCAGTCGTTCGGCTGTGGTGGTGGGACCGTTGGACAGGGTGAACAGCCGATGTCCGGCAGCGTGGAGCGCCTGCAGCCCGTCGGCGACGTCGGGGTGCGGTGGCGCGTGGGTGAACGCGGTCATCACGGTGTTCACGCTCTCGTCGAGGTCCCGGGGCAGCACCCACGTGCTCAGCAGGTCGCGGGCGTTGTTCGAGGCGATGTCGGGGAACGAGGCGTCGCCGCCAGAGGTCGTGAGAGCGAAACCGTCTCGGAGGACAGTGGCGAACCACGTCGTCGCCAGCTCTCGGCTTGCTCCGAGGTGTTCGAACGAGGCGGCCACGGGGCTGAGGTCGGAGAGGGTCTCGTTGACGTCGAAGACGATGGTCGCTTGCTGCCGGGTCATCTCACCACTGTGCTCTCGTCTCTCGGGTGCACGGCCCGGATCGGGGTTTCGCGGTGGTGGCCGACCGGATCTCTCGGTCGGTCAAGCCGCTTCCGTTTCTGCGATCAGTCGACGGAGGGTGATCAGGGCATCGCGGATGCGGGTCTTCATCGTCCCGATGGCGACGCCGGCCTCACGAGCAGCCTCGCTGTGGCTCAGCCCGCCGAAGTACACCAGCTCGAGGGCTTGCTGCTGCAGGTCGGTCAAGGTCCGCATGGCCTTCGTCACTCGCTCGTGCTCGACCCGGGTCTCGGCCGTCTCCGCCACGTCGTCCCGTGCGTCGACGAATTCCTTCGCACCGACCGCGAGGTCGCGGTCGCGTGAGGACTGGGAGGCGCGCACCCGGTCGACGGCGCGGCGGTGCGCCATCGTGAGCAGCCACGACGATGCCTTGCCACGCGCGGGATCGAAGCGCCCGGCGGTCTGCCAGGCCTCCAGGAAGATCTCCTGCGTGACCTCCTCGGACTGCGCCGGATCGACCAGGATGCGACGGACCAGTCCGAGGACACGGGCGGCCGTGCGGTCGTAGAAGACGGCGAAAGCTTGCTGGTTGCCTTCGGCGACGAGGACGAGGAGGTCGTCGTCGGAGCGCTCGGTTCCCAAGGGTGGCGCAGGTGCAAGAGACATGGCGTCCAGTCCGGGGGCAGAGGAGGGGGTTTTCGTGCCGATGACGGCACCCGACGAACTCTATGCAATTGAATTCAAAGCGGTGACCCCAGACCAAGGGGCACGAGTCGTGTCCGCGGTGGTCGACACGGTGGCGCTCGCCCGTCTGTCGGCCGGCCCGGACAGAGGAAAACCCCCTCCTGCACGGATGCAGGAGGGGGCCCACCGGGATCACCGGCCCTCGAGGCAGGGCGAGGGCCGGTGCGTCGTCACGGAGACGACCCGGGTTCCAGGCCGCACCTCGCGAGGCGGGGTGCGGCCTCGGGTGTTACTCCGTGGCGGCGGTGATCTTCGCGACGCCGACGAGCATCTCGTCCTGGACGGCGTCGGTCTTGAAGGTCTGGTTCAGCAGCGACGCGGCGTC
>NZ_JBSSDL010000011.1:0-96028 GCF_054060695.1 Frigoribacterium sp. 2355
TGGCGGCCGTCGGGCGGCGGCACCCACACCCACTGGTCCCTCTTGTTGACGGGGGGAAACCCCGGCCCGGGGGGGCCCGGGGGGGGGGCGCCGGGCCGGGGGGGGGGGGGGGGGGGCGCCCCGGGGCCCCCCACGACAGGCATGTGGGGCGAGACCGGCATCACCCGGCTCTTCACGGGCGAGTTCGGGGGCCAGATCACCTGGTTGCTTCCCGCCGCCCTCGTGATCGGCGTCTCGGCACTCGTGCTGCTCGGCTGGCGACACCGGACCTCGGCCCGTCGGGCGACCCTGCTGCTGTTCGGGGGCTGGACGGTGCTGACCGCCCTCGTCTTCAGCTTCATGTCGGGCATCTTCCACGCGTACTACACGGTGGCGCTCGCCCCGGCCATCGCGGTCACCCTCGGGGCTGCGGCCGACGTGTTGTGGCGACGACGGGCCCGGTCGTGGGTGCGGATCGTGCTGGCGGCGTCGGCTCTGCTCACGGGCGTCTGGGCCTGGGTGCTGCTCGGACGGGCGGAGTCCTGGCAGCCGTGGCTCCGGTACGTCGTCGTCGCGCTCGCCGTCGTGGGCGCCGTGCTCGTGCTGCTGCCGCGACGGGGCCGGGCGCTCACGGCGGCGACCCTCGCCGTGCTGCTCACGGGCGGCCTGCTGGCTCCGGCGGCCTACTCGGTCGAGACCGTGTCGACGGCCCACACCGGTTCGATCGTCACGGCCGGGCCGACCGTGTCGGGTGGCACGGGCGGGTTCGGCGGTGGTGGCGCGGGCGGCGCCGGCGGCGCCGGCGGTCGCGGCGGGGCCGCTGGTGGCGGGCCCGGTGGCGCGGCTGGCGGAACGCCCCCGCAGCTGCCGGGCGGCACCGGCGGGGGAGCGGGCACCGGCACCGGCACCGGCGCAGGAACCGCAGGAGGCGCGGGTACGGCCACGCGCGGACTCCCCGGTGGCGGGGGCGGAGCCGGCTCGCTGCTCGGCTCGGGCTCGGTCAGCGACGAGCTCGCTGCCGTGGTCGGCGCGGACGCGGACCGGTACACCTGGGTCGCCGCGGCCGTCGGGTCGAACAGCGCGGCGGGCTACCAGCTCGCGACGGGCGACCCGGTCATGGCGGTCGGCGGGTTCAACGGCAGCGACCCGTCACCGACCCTGGCGCAGTTCGAGCAGTACGTCGCCGACGGGCAGATCCACTGGTTCGTCGGAGGTACCGTCGGGCAGTCGAACGGCGGCAGCTCGTCCTCGAGCGAGATCGCGGCCTGGGTCGAGGCGAACTTCTCCTCGACCGAGGTCGACGGGGTCACGCTGTACGACCTGACCAGCTGACCGACCGGATGTCGCCACCGGTCCGCCCGGCCGCCCCGCACCTCCGGGGCGCGCGAGACACCGCGTTTCGTGCACCGCACCGCGACTAGTCGGGGCGCGGTGCACGAAACGCGGTGCGGAGCGTGGCTGGACCGCTACCGGGACGGAGGAGCGGGCACGGTATCGTGGTCGGGTTCGCCCCCGTAGCTCAGCGGATAGAGCAGGAGCCTTCTAATCTCTTGGTCGCAGGTTCGATTCCTGCCGGGGGCACCACGCGACACCCCCCACACGACGACGCGCCCCCGACCGAGGTCGGGGGCGCGTCGTCGTTCGTTCGCCGGGTCAGCCGTCCGCGCGTTCGGGTGCCGTCCGGCGTCGGACCTGGCTCGCACTGACCGGCTGCTCGAAACGCTCGTCGTCCATCGCATCGTCGCGGGTGTCGTCGTGGCTCGCGTCACCCGGCGTGACCGGCGGTGCCTCGGGCGCTGAAACCGGCGACGGTCCGGCCAGCGGGGCGTGAGCCATCGGTGCCCGGTAGGCCTCGTCGCCATCGCGGACCGGGGCATCGTCGAGGGCCGCCGGGCGGAGCGCTGCCGAGGGTGCGGCACCCGAGGGCGCGGAGGCCTCGGCACGACGCTGCTCGGTCGCCGCCGCAGCCCGCTGCTCGGCCTCCCAGGCTTTCTGCTTCGCGGCCGTGTCTCGGTCGACGTCGGCTTCTTCGTACTTCCAGCGGGCGAGATCGTCGCGGAAGAGCTTCTTGGCCCGCCCGGGGCGGTTCTGCCACTCGACGAGGCGGTCGCGGAGTTCACCCAGCGTCTGCTCGGACTGGAAGCTGAAGGACGCCGAGTTGCGCTTGATCTCGGCCAGTTCGTGAGCCGCCCAGTCGGCGGCGAGGGTGCTGCCGGTCGCGGGCGACAGCCGCAGTCGGACGTCGGCTTCGTGGCCGAGGTGATCGGCGTAGGCGCGCTCCTCGACTCCGAGCGAGCTGTAGACGGCACCCTTGCGGGCTGCCGAGACGAGGGCCGCGACCGCCGCCGCTTTCGCCTCGTCCTCGTGCAACGACACGACCCGCCGCGTGCTCGCCCGGCCGATGAGGGCTGCGACGATGCCTGCCACGACGATGGCGACGAAGGGGATCACCGCATCGGTGACGACACGCCACCCGTTGTCCGAAGAGAGCCATTCGACGAGATCGTTCCACCACTGCATGGGGCGAACACTACAGCCGAGGTCGAAGGTTGCACGGCTGCGACATGCTGTCGAGCCCTCCGCCGGAGACACCGTCACGGTGCTCCGGCGGAGGCGTCGGGATCAGGCGAACCGGAAGCAGTCGGTGGCGTCGTCGCGACTCCAGAACTCGCCGATCTCGACGAACCGACGCTGACGGGGCAGGAACCGCTTGGCGCGGTAGCGATCACCCTGCGGGTCGTCGAAGCGCTCGACGTAGCCCACGATCTCGCCACCGGGACGGGTCACCCGGGCGAGGTCGTCGTGCACCTGGACGAGCTGCAGGCCGCCGCGGGTCGAGCGCAGGGAGGGAAGGGGAACGCGTGCGTGAGCGTGCGGCGCAGGCGCGACGATCGCGTGGTCGAGGGTGCTGCTGGTCATGAGGTGCTCCTGAGGTCATCCGGCCGATGCTGTCGAGAACACCCCTGACGCTAGGGGTGACCACCGACATCGACGTCGGACACCTCGGACACCTCGGACACCTCGGACACCTCGGACACCTCGGACACCTCGGACACGTCGGACGCGTCGGACGCCTGGAGGGCGCGGTGCCCCGTCGGCACCGCGCCGTCCGGTCAGCGGCCGGGGCCGTCGACCGCCAGCGGCTCGATCGCCGCGAGCTCGTCCTCGGTCAGCTCGGCACCGTCGAGCGCGTCGAGGCTGTCGTCCAGCTGGGCCACCGACGAGGCGCCGATGAGGGCGCTGGTCACGGCGGGTTGGCGCAGCACCCAGGTGAGCGAGAGCTGCGCGAGCGACTGGCCCCGCGCCTCCGCGATCTCGTTCAGGCCGCGGACGCGGGAGAGGTAGGTCTCGTCGAGGGCGTCCTCGGAGAACCACCGGCCCTCGGCAGCGCGCGAACCCGCGGGAGCACTGCCCGAGAGGTAGCGGTTCGTCAGGAGCCCCCCGGCCAGGGGCGAGAACACGATCGAACCGACGCCGCGGGTCAGGAGGGTGTCGAAGAGTCCTCTCTCGGGCCGGCGGTCGAACATGTTGTACCGCGGCTGGTGGATCAGCAGGGGCACGCCCTCGGCCGCCAGGGCGTCGATCGCGGCCTCGGTCTGCGCCGGGTCGTAGTTGGAGATGCCGGCGTAGAGCGCCTTGCCCTGCCGGACGGCCGTCGCGAGCGCCCCCATCGTCTCGTCAATCGGGGTCTCGGGGTCGGGGCGGTGCGAGTAGAAGATGTCGACGTGGTCCATGCCGAGCCGCCCGAGGCTGGCCTCGAGCGAGTTGAGCAGGTACTTGCGCGACCCCCCGTCGCCGTACGGCCCCGGGGTCATGTCGTAGCCCGCCTTCGACGAGACCACGATCTCGTCGCGGTAGGGGCGCAGGTTCGCCGCGGCGATGCGACCGAACTGCTCTTCGGCCGAGCCGTAGGGCGGGCCGTAGTTGTTCGCCAGGTCGAAGTGGGTGACCCCCCGGTCGAACGCGCGCAGCACGATGTCGCGCTGCGTCTCGAGGCCCCGGTCCGAGCCGAAGTTGTTCCAGAAGCCGAGGGAGATGCGGGGCAGCCGGAGTCCGCTGCGGCCGGTACGGACGTAGTCGAGTCGTGAGTACCGTGCGTCGTCGGCGACGTAGGGCGTGAAAGGTGATCTCATGCGGTCAGCCTAGGGCGGGCCCTCGGCTCGGGAGTAGGTTCACGGGCATGACGACGTTCGTTCTGGCCGGTGGGTGCTTCTGGTGCCTCGACGCGGTCTACCGCACCCTCGACGGCGTCACCGAGGTGGTGTCGGGTTACACCGGCGGAGACACCGAGCGGCCGAGCTACGACGACGTGTGCACGGGCCGCACGGGTCACGCCGAGGCCGTCGCGGTCGGCTTCGACCCCGAGAAGCTCCCCGCCGACGTCGTCCTCGACGTCTTCTTCACCCTGCACGACCCGCGTCAGCTGAACCGGCAGGGCGCCGACGTCGGCACCCAGTACCGCTCGGCGATGTTCGCCGCCGACCACGACCAGGAGGCGCTCTTCCAGGCGGCCCGTGACCGCGCCTCCGAGGCCTGGGGCGGCGGTGTCGTCACGACGATCGAGCCGCTGTCCACCTGGTACGACGCCGAGGAGCACCACCAGGACTTCTTCGCCAAGAACCCCGGCCAGGGCTACTGCACCGCCGTCGCGCTGCCGAAGGTCACCAAGATCCGCAAGTCGTACGCGAAGTACGTGCTCGCCTCGTAGACGGGTCACGCCGCCCGGTGTGACCGACCGAGAAAGAGGAAAGGGGCGCTCGACGATGAGTGACCAGAACACCTTGCACCGACAGACCTGGGTGGCCGTGGGCCCGGCAGGCGCGGTCGGGACCATCCTGCGGACAGACGACGGCTTCACGGTGCGCCTGTCCGCGAAGGGAGCCGACGGCGGCGTCTACCCGAGCCTGGCCGTGGCCAAGAGCGCCCTGTTCGCGGCGTTGGGGCCCGGCGCCGACTACCCGGAGTTCCACGAACACTGAGGCCCGGTCGTCCCCGGACGACCTGTCGTCGTGTCGTCCCCCGGGCGGCCCCCGCGCCTCCTTCTCCACAAGGAGGCGCGGGTGCCGTCCCGGGGGTCCCTCGCCCCCGCGAGACTCCCGTCATGACAGACACCATCACCCTCACAGGGATCATCGCGACCGACCCCCGGGCCCTCGTCACGCAGACCGGCCTCTCCATCACGAGCTTCCGACTCGCCTCGACGCAGCGACGCTACGACCGCGTCAAGGGCGAGTGGGTCGACGGCGAGACCAACTGGTACACCGTGACGTGCTTCCGTCAGCTCGCCGACAACGTGCTGGCCAGCCTCCGCAAGGGGCAGCGGGTCGTGGTCACGGGGCGCGTCCGCATCCGCGCGTGGGAGTCGGGCGAGCGCAGCGGCATGACGGTGGAGGTGGACGCGGACGCGGTCGGTCACGACCTCGTCTGGGGTAGGTCGACCTTCGAACGGCGGGTGGCGTCCGCTTCGTCCGCCCCGGCGGGCTCCTCCCCGGCCGCGGGCGGGGGCGATCCGACCGTCGCCTCCGACGAGAGCGGCTCGGCACCCGAGACGGAGGCGGACCACGGAACCGGTCACGAAGGCCCCTCGGACGGTGCGGCGACGGATGCGTCGTCGGACCCCGACCGGGTGGCGATCCCCGACGACGGCGCGGACTGGGGTGCTCCCGCGGCCGTCGGCGCGGACGAGGTGGCGGCCCCGTTCTGACCACCCCGGTGACGCCCGTGTCCCGGGCCCGTGGGTCGGCACGCCGTAGACTCCTCACGGCTCGCCGACCCGCGGCCGCCGCCAGCGACGAAGGGCCCCCGTGACCGGTTCGAGACCTCCACGCGGCCTGGCGCTCGCCGCGATCGTGCTGGCCGTGGCGATCCCCCTCGTGGGGTGCACCTCGTCGCCCGAGCCGTCACCGACGTCGTCGTCCGTCGCCCCGTCGACGGACGCCCCGCCGTTCTCCTCCACGTCCACGACGGCCGAGGCGCTGGCCCACTTCGACGAGGTGAACGCCGCGACCGTCGCGGCGAACGCCCGCCCGGGTGGGCGCGCCGCCGTCGACGCGCTGGTGGCGGCCGGCTTCGACAAGTCGACGATGCAGGTCACCGCCGACACGACCTCGATCGGCCGCGACGCCGACAGCGTGCAGTTCTCGGTGCTCTGGGGTCAGGACTGCCTGATCGGGCAGGTCTCGGGCGCGGGCTACAGCAGCCAGACGGCGCCGGTCCTCGGCACGGGCGCCTGCCTCGTCGGGTCGACCCGAGCCATCGACTGGTGACGTCGGGGGCGGGGCCCCGCCCGATAGACTCGCTGTCATGGCCGAATACATTTACTCGATGGTGCGCGCCCGCAAGGCGGTCGGCGACAAGCTGATCCTCGACGACGTCACCATGTCGTTCATCCCGGGGGCGAAGATCGGTGTCGTGGGGCCGAACGGCGCCGGCAAGTCGACGATCCTCAAGATCATGGCGGGGCTCGACACCCCCAGCAACGGCGAGGCGAAGCTCAGCCCCGGCTACTCGGTCGGCATCCTGATGCAAGAGCCCGAACTCGACGAGACCAAGACCGTCCTCGAGAACGTGCAAGAGGGCGTGGGGCCGATCAAGCAGAAGCTCGACCGCTTCAACGAGGTCTCGGCCGCCATGGCCGAGCCCGACGCCGACTTCGACGCGTTGCTCGCCGAGATGGGCACCCTCCAAGAAGAGATCGACGCCGCCGACGCCTGGGACCTCGACTCCCAGCTCGAGCAGGCCATGTCGGCCCTGCGCACGCCTCCGGGCGATGCCGAGGTCGCGAACCTCTCCGGTGGTGAGAAGCGTCGCGTCGCGCTGTGCAAGCTGTTGCTGCAGAAGCCCGACCTGCTGCTCCTCGACGAGCCCACCAACCACCTCGACGCCGAGAGCGTGCTCTGGCTCGAGCAGCACCTCAGCAAGTACCCCGGCGCCGTGCTCGCCGTGACCCACGACCGGTACTTCCTCGACCACGTCGCCGAGTGGATCGCCGAGGTCGACCGCGGCCGCCTCTACCCCTACGAGGGCAACTACTCGACCTACCTCGAGAAGAAGGGCGAGCGCCTCCAGGTCCAGGGCAAGAAGGACGCCAAGCTCGCCAAGCGCCTCGCGTCCGAGCTCGAGTGGGTCCGGAGCAACGCCAAGGGCCGTCAGGCGAAGTCGAAGGCACGTCTGGCGCGCTACGAAGAGATGGCGAACGAGGCCGAGCGCACGCGCACCTTGGACTTCGAAGAGATCGTGATCCCCGTGGGCCCGCGTCTCGGCTCTCAGGTCATCGACGCCAAGAAGCTCCACAAGTCGTTCGGCGAGCGTGTCCTCATCGACGACCTGTCGTTCACGCTGCCCCGCAACGGCATCGTCGGCGTCATCGGGCCGAACGGCGTCGGCAAGACCACCCTCTTCAAGACGGTCGTCGGCCTCGAGCCGCTCGACGGTGGCGAGCTCAAGGTCGGCGAGACGGTCGACATCTCGTACGTCGACCAGAGCCGTGGCGGCATCGACCCCAACAAGAACCTGTGGGAGGTCGTCTCCGAGGGGCACGACTACATCCAGGTCGGCAAGACCGAGATCCCGTCGCGGGCCTACGTGTCGCAGTTCGGCTTCAAGGGTCCCGACCAGCAGAAGAAGGCCGGCGTGCTGTCGGGTGGTGAGCGCAACCGCCTCAACCTGGCGCTGACGCTCAAGCAGGGCGGCAACCTCCTCCTACTCGACGAGCCCACCAACGACCTCGACGTCGAGACGCTGGGCAGCCTCGAGAACGCGCTCCTCGAATTCCCCGGCTGCGCCGTGGTCATCACACACGACCGGTGGTTCCTCGACCGGATCGCCACGCACATCCTCTCGTGGGAGGGCCTGAACGACGACGGCACGCCCAACTGGTACTGGTTCGAGGGCAACTTCGAGGCGTACGAAGAGAACAAGGTCGAGCGCCTCGGCGCCGACGCGGCGAAGCCGAGTTCGGCCACGTACCGCAAGCTCACGCGCGACTGACCGGCACCGCACCGTCATGACCCGCCTGCACGTGCCGACCCGAGTCCGCTGGAGCGATCTCGACGGGTACCGTCACGTGAACAACGCGTCGATGCTGCGCCTCCTCGAGGAGGCGCGCATCGACGCGTTCTGGTCTGCCGACGGGGCGATCGACGAACGGTCCTCGGCCGCCGTCCTCGACGGCAGTCCGAACGCCGCGACGATGACGCTCATCGCCCGGCAGGAGCTCGAGTACCTCGTCCCCATCCCGTACCTGCGGGCCCCGCTCGACGTGCAGATCTGGGTCGGGCGACTCGGCGGGGCCAGCCTCGAGGTCTGCTACGAGGTCTGGTCACCCGAGGGCGTCGAGCCCCGGACGCTGTTCACGAAGGCCGCCACCACCATCGTGCTGGTCGACTCGGCGACGAATCAGCCCCGGCGCATCTCCGACGTCGAGCGCGACGCCTGGTCGCCGTTCGTCGAAGAACCCCTGGCCTTCCGCCGGCGCTGACCAGGAACGTGGCGGGTCAGCCTCGCGGCACCCGCACCATGCCCTCTTGTGCGACGCTCGCCACGAGAGTGCCCGCGCGGTCGTAGATGCGCCCGAGCGAGAGGCCACGTCCGCCCACCGCATTGGGGCTCTCTTGCACGTAGAGAAGCCATTCGTCGACGCGGGCGGGACGGTGCCACCACATGGCGTGGTCGAGGCTCGCGGCCTTGAGCCCGGGGGTGACGAACGCGACGCCGTGACGGCGGTAGATCGGTTCGAGGAGGGTGTAGTCGCTCGCGTACAGCAGGGCGGCACGGTGCAGGTCGGCGTCGTCGGGCAGTGGGCCGGTGGCCTTGAGCCAGACGGCCTGGTGCGCGACGTGGTCGCCCTCGACGCTGAAGAAGACCGGAGACGGCACGTGGCGCATGTCGAACGGCCGCCGGGCCCACGACTGGGCGACGGGGTTGTCGACCGCGGACAGCAGCTCGGCGTCGCTCGGGACGTCCTCGGGATCGGGAAGACCGGAGGGCATGTCGACTTGGTGGTCGAGTCCCTCGTCGGGGGTCTGGAAGGACGCGATCATCGAGAAGATCGGCACGCCGTCCTGCGACGCCTGGGTGCGGCGGGTCGCGAACGACCGGCCGTCGTGGATGCGATCGACCGTGAACGTGATGGGGATGGTGAGGTCGCCGGGCCGCAGGAAGTACGAATGCAGCGAATGGACGTCGCGTCCGCCCCCGACGGTGCGCTGGGCGGCGACGAGGGCCTGCGCGGCGACCTGGCCGCCGAACACGCGACCGAGCGGCTCGGGCTGTGACCCACCCGTGAAGACGTCCTGCCCACCGACGTTGCCGGCCGGCGAGAGGTCGAGGGTGGACAGCAGGCTCTGCAGCGGATCGTCGGTCACCCGATGTAGTTTAGGGGGCCGATGAACGACGCATTCACCCTCCCCGACTCCCTGTCCCTCAGCGATCTCGCGACCTATCTCGGGCGTGCGGGCCGGGTGGAGGACGGCTCGGTCCGGCTCATCGCCGGCTCCGGTGTCCTGGCCGTCTACGTCGCCGTGTTCTACCCGATGGGTCTGCTCGACTCGAGCCCCACCGTGCTGGGGCTCCGCACCTTCCAACTCGACGACCGCCCCGAGTTCGACGCCGTGGTCCCGGTCCGGTCGCTGAAGGAGCGCCTCGTACGCCTGCAGAACGACGTCGTCGACCCGACCGCTGCGGTCACCGTGTCCGTGCCCGCCACGGTCAACACCGTGACGTGGGCAGCGATCTCGCCGCCACGCGGGGGCTGGACGCGACTCGGCCCGATCGAGGCCGACCGCCTCCGATCGACCGCCGAGGCCGGAATCGCCCGCGTCGCCGAGGCGATCCCCACGGGCACCGGTGAGCAGATCGTGCACCGGGTGCGAGCCGACGTGTGGTCGGCCCCCGTCGAGGGTGCCGAGGGGGTTCCCGCCGGAGCCGGCTTCGGTGCCCTCAGCCTGGGATTCCTCGACGGCGAGGACGAGGTCGCGGTGTTCGAGACCGGCACGTGGACCCGCCTCACGACGCCCAAGGGCCACGTGCTCGTCAAGCGGCGCTCGTCCCTGCTCTGACGATCGGCCCGGCGGTGGGCGGTCCGAAGCGGGCGGCCCGGTGGTGGGCGGTCAGCGCTCGAACGTGTTGACCATGGCCTGCGCGGCACGATCCAGGTAGCCCCAGAGCATCGCGTCGTCGAGGGGGGCGAGTTCGAGTTCGTCGACGGCCACCCGCATGTGCTGCAGCCAGTGGTCACGTGCCTCGGGCGTCACCCGGAACGGCATGTGCCGCATGCGCAGGCGGGGGTGCCCGCGCTCCTGGCTGTAGGTGGTGGGGCCGCCCCAGTACTGCTCGAGGAACCCCGTCAAGCGTTGGATCGCGCCCTCGAGATCCGCTTCCGGGTACATCGGCCAGAGCACCTCGTCGGTCCGGACGCCCTCGTAGAAGCGGCGGACCAACTTCTCGAAGGTCGGCCGCCCACCGATCTGCTCCCAGAAGTTGCCCTGGGCGGCGTCGTCACCGAGGCCCCGCCGGACGGTGACCGGCACGGCTGACGGTGGGGGATTCACGGGCTGAGCGGTGGACGGGCGCGGCGTCAGCGGGAGGTCGGTCATTTGCGCTTGCTCCGCGGCACGTGGGGCGTCGGCGCCGTGCGGGGCGCCCGGGCGCCCTGGACCGAGGAGGCGCTGTCGAAGCCGGTGAGGACGACGCTCGTCAGCGAGGGCAGCACGATGTCCATGGCGTCCAGGGTCTTCTTGAGACGGGACCGCAGCTCCCGGTCGACGTTGTCACGGTCGGCGGACCGTGTCTTGGCGACGATGCGGATGACCACGTGCTCCTCGGCGATCGACTGGATTCCCCAGACCTCGGGCTGGTCGATGATGGCGCGCCTCCACTTCGGGATCGCGGCGAGCTCGTTCGCGGTGTCCAACATGGCGTCCTGCACCTGGTCGACGTCGGCGGAGTAGGGCACGGCGAGGTCGATGACCACGCGCGTCCAGCCCTGCGACATGTTGCCCACGCGCAGGATCTCGCCGTTGCGGACGAACCACAGCACGCCGTTCACGTCGCGGATCTGCGTGACGCGGATGCCGACGGCCTCGACGACGCCGGCCGCGGGCCCGACGTCGACGACGTCGCCCACCCCCAGCTGGTCTTCGGCGACCATGAAGATGCCGTTGAGCATGTCCTTCACGATGTTCTGGGCGCCGAACGCGAGTCCGGCACCGACCACACCCGCCGCGCTGACGATGGCGACGACGTTGAAGTCCAGCTCGCCCAGGATGAGGACGAGGGCGACGGCGGCGACGACCACCGTGACGACGTTGTTCAGCACGCTGCCGAGCGTGCGGGTGCGCTGGACGACCCGGACCGCCTGCAGCGGCGAGGCCATGAGGGCCTGCGTGTCGTCGACGTTCTGCTTCCGCTTGATGCCGTTCACGACCTGGTCGACGACCCGCCGGATGGTGAAGTGCAGGGCGATGCGCAGCAGTGCGGCGACGAGCAGGATCGCAGCGATGCGGATGGGAACCCCCCACATCGTCCAGAAGGCGTCCCAGTCGAAGGCGATCGGGGCGGCGGGGTCGGTGGCGGCAGCGAGGAGGAGGTCCATATGAGCGACAAGTCAAGCACGCCGCCGCAACCCCACCCGGGAGGTGCCTGGACGCCAGAACGGCGGGCCCTGTGGGAGGGCCCGCCGTCCGGGTCGGTCGTCGGGTCGTCGCGCGACCCGGGGCACGACTACTGCTGGTCGACCGCCTGCACCCGCAGGGCCCGCTCGACGCCCGCGACGCTCTCGCTCACGATGCGGCGCAGGGCCGGCGTCTCGGGGTTCGCCTCGAGCCAGGCGTACGACGCGTCGACGAGCGCCTGGTCGGCGAGGCCGGCCGGGTAGAGCCCCGAGACGAGGGTGTCGGCGATGTGGTAGCTGCGCGACTCCCAGATGCCGGTGAGCGACGCGAAGTAGCGCTCGACGAGCGGCTGCAGGATCGCCGGGTCGTTCGTGTGCTGGAACCCGAGGGTCGTCGCCCGGACGATGGCGTTGGGCTGCTCGGCGCTGTCGACGACCGACGCGAAGGCGGCGAGCTTGCCCTCGGTGGTCGCGATCGTCGCGCGGGCCCGCGCGGCGGCCTGGGCGCCGTTCGCCGTGTTGTCCTCGGCGAGGGCGGCGTCGATCTCGGCCTCACCGGCACCGCCGACGAGCACGAGACCTTCGAGCAGCTGCCAGCGCAGGTCGGTGTCGACGGTGAGGCCCTCGAGGGCGAGCGATCCGTCGAGCAGGCCGGCCAGCGCCTCCTGGTGGGTCTCGGTCGACGCGATCGCGGCGAAGAAGGTGACGAACTGGAACTGGGCGTCCGACCCGGCCTCGGCACCCTGGGCGAGGGCCCAGAGGCCGTCGCCGACCTCGGTGATCGTGGAGGTGCGGCGCGCGGGGGCGACGTAGCTGCGGGCGGTCTGCAGCAGCTGCGAGAGCGTGGTGCGGATCGTCGTCGACTCGGTCTCGGTCGCGATGTTGTCGAGCACGAGACGCACGTAGTCCGAGGCCGAGGTCTCGGCGTCGCGCGTCGCGTCCCAGACCGAGCCCCAGACGAGGGCGCGGGCCAGCGGGTTCGAGATCTTCGAGAGGTGGGCGATGGCCGTGGCGAGCGACACCTCGTCGAGTCGGATCTTCGCGTAGGCGAGGTCGTCGTCGTTGATCAGCACGAGGTCGCCGCGGTTCAGGCCGACCAGCTCGGGGACCTCGGTACGGGTGCCGTCCACGTCGATCTCGACGCGGTCGGTGCGGACCAGGGCGTCGCCCTGCAGGGCGTAGAGGCCGATGGCGAGGCGGTGCGGGCGGATGGTGGGGTGGTCGGCGGCCGCCTCCTGGAGCACGGCGAACGAGGTGATCACGCCGTTCTCGTCGACCTCGAGCTCGGGACGCAACGTGTTGACGCCCGCGGTCTCGAGCCAGAGCTTCGACCAGCTGGTCAACTCGCGGCCCGAGGTGGCCTCGAGTTCGACGAGCAGGTCGCTCAGCTCGGTGTTCGAGTGGTGGTGCTTCTTGAAGTACGCGGCGACGCCGGCGTAGAAGGCGTCGATGCCCACCCAGGCGACGAGCTGCTTGAGCACCGACCCGCCCTTGGCGTAGGTGATGCCGTCGAAGTTGACCTGGACGTCCTCGAGGTCGTTGATCGTGGCGACGACGGGGTGCGTCGACGGCAGCTGGTCCTGGCGGTAGGCCCAGCTCTTCTCCATCGCCTGGAAGGTGGTCCAGGCCTCGGTCCACTCGGTCGCCTCGGCGGTCGAGATGGTCGAGGCCCACTCGGCGAACGACTCGTTCAGCCAGAGGTCGTTCCACCACTTCATCGTGACGAGGTCGCCGAACCACATGTGCGCGAGCTCGTGGAGGATCGTGACGACGCGGCGTTCCTTGATGGCGTCGGTCACCTTGCTGCGGAAGACGTAGGTCTCGACGAAGGTGACGGCACCCGCGTTCTCCATGGCACCGGCGTTGAACTCGGGCACGAAGAGCTGGTCGTACTTGTCGAAGGGGTACGCGTAGTCGAACTTCTCTTCGTAGTAGGCGAAGCCCTGACGGGTCTTCTCGAAGATGTAGTCGGCGTCGAGGTACTCGGTGAGGGATCGGCGCGTGAAGATGCCGAGCGGGATCGTGCGGCCGTCGGAACTGTTGAGGTCGCTGCGGACCACGTCGTACGGGCCGGCGATGATCGCCGTGACGTAGCTCGAGAGCACGGGCGTGGGCGAGAAGGTCCAGGTGCCGGTCTCACCGTCGACGACGGGTTCGGGCGTGGGCTGGTTGCTGACGACCTGCCAGCGTGTGGGTGCGGTGACCGTGAACTGGAACGTCGCCTTGAGGTCGGGCTGCTCGAAGACCGCGAAGACGCGGCGGCTGTCGGGCACCTCGAACTGCGAGTAGAGGTAGACCTCGCCGTCGACCGGGTCGACGAACCGGTGCAGGCCCTCGCCGGTGTTGGTGTACTCGGCATCGGCGACGACCTCGAGCACGTTCTCGGCGGCCAGCTCGGCCAGCTGGATGCGCACGCCGTCGGAGACCGCGTCGACGTCGAGCGCGGTGCCGTTGAGGGTCACCGAGTGCACGGTGCGGGTGAGCGCGTCGATGAAGGTCGACGCTCCGGGGGTGGCGGTGAAGCGCACGGTGGTCGAGCTGCCGAACACCTCGTCGCCGCGGGTCAGGTCGAGGGCGATCTCGTACGACTGCACGTCGACGACGTTCTTGCGCTCTTGCGCCTCGACGCGGGTGAGGTTCTCTCCGGGCACGCTGGCTCCATCCGTCTGGGGGGTGAGGGGGGACTCGTGGTCCGCTGAAAGCCTAGACCGGCTGTACGACGCCGGGGTGTTGACTGAGGGCATGACCGACACCCCCGTCCCCGCGTCCCACACCGTCGTCGACTTCTGGTTCGACCCTTCGTGCCCCTGGGCCTGGATGACCAGCCGCTGGGTCGACGAGGTCGCGAAGCACCGTGACCTCGACGTCACCTTCCACGTGATGAGCCTCGCGGTGCTCAACGAGGACGCCGACGTCAGCGACGAGTACAAGGCCAACTTCGCCCGCATGCTGCGCTACACGCGGCTCGTCACGGCCGCAGGTGAACTCCACGGTCAGCAGATCGTCAAGCCGCTCTACGACGCCCTCGGCACCCGCATCCACCACGAGGGCGAGAAGGACGGCGACGTCGTCATCGCCGGTGCCGTGGCCGAGGTCGGACTGCCCGCCGACTTCGCGCGGTACGCGGACGGCGACGAGTACGACGAGCAGATGCGTGCCAGCCACTTCGACGGCATCGGCCGGGTCGGCCAGGACGTCGGCACGCCCGTCATCGCGGTCGACGGCGTCGCCTTCTTCGGCCCCGTCATCTCTCCGGCCCCGAAGGGCGAGGAGGCGCTGCGGCTGTGGGACGGAGTCGTCGCCGTGGCCTCGTACCCCGGCTTCTTCGAGATCAAGCGCACGCGCACGGTCGGGCCGATCTTCGACTGAGCCGGTCGTAGGATCGTCTCCATGCGCATCCACGTGGCGACCGATCACGCCGGCCTCGACTTCAGCACGACCGTCATCCAGCACCTCACCGACGCGGGGCACGACGTGACCGACCACGGTCCGACGAGCTACGAGCCCCTCGACGACTACCCGTCGTTCTGCATCGCGGCGGCCCGGGCGACCGTGCGCGACCAGCGTGCCGGCCACGAGGCGCTGGGCGTCGTCTTCGGCGGCTCGGGCAACGGCGAGCAGATCGCCGCGAACAAGGTCGAGGGCGTCCGTGCCGCCCTGGTCTGGAACGACTCGACCGCCAAGCTCGCCCGCCAGCACAACGACGCGAACGTCATCGCGATCGGGGCGCGCCAGCACACCGAGGCCGAGGCCCTGGCGTTCATCGACGCCTTCGTCGCCGAGCCGTTCAGCCACGACGAACGCCACGTGCGCCGCATCGCGCAGGTCGGCGAGTACGAGACCACGGGCGCCATCGCCGGTCACCCGGTCGACTGACGACGTAACGTCGAGAGCGGCGGGACCCCGACCGGGGCCTCGCCGCTCCGTCGTCTCCGGCGACACGCCCGAGACCGTTCCATCGACCACCGAGAGAGGTGTCGCCGTGCCCGAGGGCCATTCCGTCCACCGCATCGCCAACCAGTTCGAGCAGAGCTTCGTCGGCCACCGAGTCCGGGTGAGTTCGCCCCAGGGTCGGTTCGCCGACGGGGCGGCCAGGCTCGACGGCGCCACGATGGTCGACTCCAAGGCCGTCGGCAAGCAGATGTTCCTCGAGTTCGACAACGGCCTGTGGCTGCACGTGCACCTCGGGCTCTACGGTGCGTGGGACTTCGCGGGCGCCATCGCCACGGGCCATTCGATGGCCGAGTCCCGTACGCGCCGGGCGGCCACCCGCAAGGCCGAGAACGCCCCCGACGACGACGGCGAGGACTCGATGGCCAGCATCGGGGCGCCACGCCGGTCTCGCGTGCGCATGGCCGAGCAGGAGAAGACCGAGGACGACATCGACTCGTTCCCGCCCGAGCCCGTCGGGCAGGTGCGCGTGCGGCTGTTGACCGACACCGCGGTCGGCGACCTCCGTGGCCCGACGAAGTGCGAGGTGCTCGACGCGGCCGGGGTCGACCTGGCGATCGCCAAGCTCGGTCCCGACCCCCTCGTCGACTCGCCGAAGAAGGGCGCCGACCGCTTCGTGTCGATCGCGGGCAAGAAGCGCACCCCGATCGGCCTGCTGCTGATGGACCAGAGCGTGGTCAGCGGCATCGGCAACATCTACCGGGCCGAGCTGCTGTTCCGGGCCCGGCTCGACCCGCACACTCCCGGCAACCAGGTCCCCGAAGAGGTGCTGCGCGCCCTCTACAAAGACTGGACGAAGCTGCTCAAGAGCGGCGTGGAGCTCGGCCAGATGATGACCATGGACGGTCTCACCAAGTCCCAGCACGCCAAGGCCCTGCGCAGCCGGGCCGACCGGCACTGGGTCTACCACCGCGAGGGTCTGCCCTGCCGGGTCTGCGGGACGAACGTCGTGATGGAGATGGCCGCGGGTCGCAAGCTGTACTGGTGCCCGACCGACCAGACTTGATCGCATGCGGCACACCCCCACGTTCGTCCTGTCCGACGTCGACGAGGTCAAGAGGCTGATCCACGAGAACCCGTGGGCGACGATCGTGTCGCACACGGCGGCCGGTCTCGTCGCGTCGCACTACCCCGTCGTGCTCGAGCAGGACGACGCGGACCCGGGGGCCATCGTGCTCGTCAGCCACGTCGGTCGTCCAGACGAGCGCTCGCACGAACTGGGCGAGCACGAGATCATGGTGATCGTCCAGGGCCCGCACGGCTACGTCTCACCCGGCTGGTATCCGGCCGAGCAGATCATCCCCACTTGGAACCACGTCACGGCGCACCTCTGGGGCACCCCCGAGATCCTCTCGGACGACGAGAACTTCCGCGTGCTGGGCGAGCTCGTCGACCACTTCGAGCGCGTCATGCCCGAGCCTTCGACCCTCACCCTCGACGACGAGGGCTCTCGCCGGGTCGCGAAGGGCACCGTCGGCATCCGGTTGCGCGTGACCCGGTTCGACGCCCGCGCCAAGCTCAGCCAGAACAAGGCACCCGAGGTCGTCGACCGCATCGTGGACGAGCTCGAGCACGGCGAGCACTACGCGCAGCCGGCGCTCGCCGCCGAGATGCGTCGGGTGCGCGACCGATGACGGTCGACGCAGGCACCCGGGCCGAGGAGGCGCGGCGCACGCTCCTGACGGGCGCCCGCCTGGTCGGCGGCGGGCCCGCTCCCGTGGACGTCCTGCTCGAGGGTGGCCGGGTCGTCGCGCTCGCGTCCGGTCCCGCTCCCGACGGTGCCGAGGTGGTCGATCTCGACGGCCGCTGGCTCGCCCCGGGCCTCTGGGACTCCCACGTCCACATGGACCAGTGGGCGTTGGTGCGCCGACGACTCGACCTGTCGCGGGCACGGTCCGCCGCCGAGGCGGCCTCGATCGTGGGGGAGCGCCTCCGTGTCGAGCCCGTCGAGGCGGGCGGGACCCTCGTCGGCTACGGCTTCCAGGACGCCCTCTGGCCCGATGCTCCG
This sequence comes from Frigoribacterium sp. 2355, assembly GCF_054060695.1. Lineage (NCBI taxonomy): Bacteria > Bacillati > Actinomycetota > Actinomycetes > Micrococcales > Microbacteriaceae > Frigoribacterium > Frigoribacterium sp. 2355. The sequence continues at coordinate 17,550 of NZ_JBSSDL010000011.1, forward strand.
AGCCGCGCGCTCCTCGACTCGGTGGCCGGAGACGTGGCGGTCGTCCTCGTGAGCAACGACCTGCACTCCGTCTGGCTCGACTCGTCCGCCCTGGCCCGTAACGGTCACGCCGACCACCCGACCGGCCTGCTGCGCGAGCAGCCGGCCTTCGACGTCAGCGCCGCGGTGAGCGTCGTACCGGACGACCAGCTCGACGGGTGGGTCGCCGAGGCCGTCGACGCGGCCGCCGCACGGGGGGTCGTCGGCGTCGTCGACCTCGAGATGACGCTGTCGCTCGACCGCTGGACACGTCGGGTGGCCGGAGGCACGCGGGGCCTCCGCATCCGTCCCGGGGTCTACCCCCGCGACCTCGACGCCGTCGTCGCCCGCGGGCTGCGCACCGGCGACGTGGTCCCGGGCACCGAGGGCCTCGTCACCATGGGGCCGTTCAAGATCATCACCGACGGCTCCCTCGGCACCCGCACCGCGTGGTGCCACGACCCGTACCCCGGGCTCGAGGGCGACCCGGCTGCTCGGGGGGTGCGCATCTACGAGACCGACGAACTCGTCGGGTGGCTGCGCCGCGCCTCCTCGGCGGGACTCGTCCCGGCCGTGCACGCGATCGGCGACGCCGCGAACGCCCAGGCGCTGGACGCCCTCGAGCTGGTCGGCTGCGGGGGCAGCATCGAGCACGCCCAACTGCTCGACCTGCACGACGTCGACCGGTTCGCGCGCCTCGGCATCGTGGCCAGCGTGCAGCCCGAACACGTCATGGACGACCGCGACGTCGTCGATCGGCTCTGGGTGGGCCGCTCCGAGCGTGCCTACGTCTTCGAGAGCCTCGTCGCCGCCGGCGTCCGCCTGCAGCTCGGTTCGGATGCGCCGGTCGCCCCGCTCGATCCCTGGGTGGCGATGGCCGCGGCGATCTCGCGCTCGCGCGACGGACGCGAGGCGTGGCACCCCGAACAGCGACTGGTCGCCTCGGCGGCGCTCGCCGCCTCGACGGGTGGTCGAACCACGGTCGAGGTCGGCTCCGTCGCCGATCTCGTGGTCACCGAGGTCGATCCGCTCGCCGCGTCGGACGACCAGCTGCGCCGGATGCCCGTCGTCGGCACGGTCCTGGCGGGTCGGTGGACGCACCGCACGCTCTGACGAGGCGGTGCCGACCCGACACGGCGAAGGCCGCCACCCCGTGCGGGGTGGCGGCCTTCGTCCGTCTGGCGAGGAGGTCAGCCGGCGACGTGCGCGGCGAGGAACCAGCGGTCCTTCTCGAGGCCCCGCGAGATCTCGATCGCGACGTCCTGGCTCGAGGCGTCGAGCTCGCCGAGCTCGTCGATGGCCTCGCGGACGGCGACCAGCGAAGCGTCGATCTGGGCGACCAGCTCGGCGATGGTGACGTCGATCTGGTTGAAGCCGGGGGAGGTCGGGGGGATGACCGTCTTGGCGGCGACGGTCCCGATGCGACCGTCGACCGGCAGGCCGAGGGCGACGACGCGCTCGGCGGCGAGGTCGGCCCACTCGCGGGCGTGGTCGACGACCACGTCGATGAGTTCGTGGACGGCGACGAAGGCGATGCCGCGGACGTGCCAGTGGGCCTGCTTGCCGTTGACCGACAGGGCCGTCATGTCGGTGACGATCTGGCTGAGGAACTGGGCGACGCCGGCGGCGACGTCGGGGTCGACGGAACCCTGGGGGACGGTGCGGGTGATGTCGGTCATGACGTGGTCCTTTCCTAGACGATGGAGGCAACGCTAGACGTCTGGGAGAATTCCGCAAGCAAGCTGAGGCTCGGCTCACCTAGGCCAGCCTCACCTCACCACGGGCCGTGAGGGGGGATAACCCCACCGGCGGTCCGGGCGCTGGCACCATGGGGTGGACGCCCCGTCCGGACCAGGCTCGAAGGCATGATCCAGGAGACCACCATCACCGCCGCCAACCCCTACCTCTCGCCCCCGCCCCCACCCGGTGGCTACCGACGCCGATGGCGCGAACTGCCCCGTGAACTCGGCTACGTCGCCCTGTCGGCCGTCCTCGTCGTCATCGTGACGGTGGCCGCCTCGCTGTTCCTGCACACGGTCAGCGGGTCGAGCGACTCGCTGTTCACCCTCGTCTTCCTCGCGATCGTCGTCTTCGGCGCGCTCTGGATCGCCCGGTGGTTCGGCACCTTCGAGGTGCTCCGCCTGCGGTGGGCGAGCGACCGACCCATCCGCCCCGTCGACTGGACGCCGAACACCGAGTGGGGCCGGTCGACGAACCGCTTCGCGCGGGCCGTCTCGGTCTTCGCCAACCCGCACTACTGGCTGTACCTGCTCTACGGCGTCGTGGTGTTCCCGATCGTGGCGGGCTTCACGTCCTTCGTCCTCGTGGGTCTCCTGGCCGGCCCGGTGCTCGCCGTCCTGGGGGTCGTGCTCGTCTTCCAGGCGTTGCCGCCGTTCGACACCTTCAACTGGGCGTCCGCGATCGGCAACGGCGGAGGCGCGGTGCTCGTCGTCCTCGCCCTCGCGCTCTTCGCGGGCGTCGTGCTCGTCTATCCCTACGTCGTGCACGGGTTCGTGGTCATGCACCAGGCGATCGCCGCCGTCATGCTCGGGGGGTTCCGCAGCGAGCAACTCGAGGTCGAGCTCGCCGACCGCGAGATCTCGCGCACGGCGGCCCTGTCGGCCGAGGGCACGGCCCTCCGCCGGCTCGAGCGCGACATCCACGACGGACCGCAACAGCGTCTGGTGCGTCTGCAGATGGACCTCGCCGCGGCGTCCCGCGCCGTCGACACCGACCCCGAGAAGAGCAAGACCCTCATCGAGGAGGCGCGGGTCCAGTCCCGCGAGGCCCTCGAGGAGCTGCGTGCCCTGTCCCGCGGTTTCGCGCCTCCGTTGTTGATGGACCGGGGCCTCGTGGCGGCGCTCGAGTCGCTCGTCGACCGCTCGGTGGTGCCCACCACGATGCTCGACCGGGTGCCCGCGCACGTCGTGATCCCGAGCGACATCGAGCGCAACGCGTACTTCATCGCGTCCGAACTGGTGACGAACACGGGCAAGCACGCCGGGGCGGCCAGCGCCGACCTCGTGCTGCGCACGAGGCAGGCTCCCGACGGCATCGGCACCCTGCTCGAGCTCGTCGTGACCGACGACGGGCGCGGCGGCGCCGGCCTGCGCGACGGCCACGGTCTCGCCGGGGTGCAGGAGCGCCTGGTGGGCCTCGGCGGCTTCCTCGACATCAGCAGCCCGCAGGGCGGGCCGACCATCGTCACGGTGAGCATCCCGATGACGATCGAGGTGCCGAGCAACCCGACGCTGCCGCTGCCGACCGAGCCGCTGCCGCCGTTCTCGTCGACGGCCGTGACCGAGCCGCTGCCCGACACCGCGCTGCCCGACGGGCCGCTCGACCCGCCGGCCGGGCCGCCCGCGCGACCGTAGTCCGTGCGCCGCGCCCGTAGTCTGGACGCGTGAGTCTCGAGAGCCCCTCCCGTAAGCCCCTCCGTGTCGTCGTCGCCGACGACTCGGTGCTGCTGCGGGAGGGGCTCGTCCGACTGCTCGACGAGATCGGGGTCGACGTCGTGGGGGCGTACGGCGACGCCGACGCGTTGCTGGCCGACCTCGACGAGGTCCGTCCCGACATCGCCGTCCTCGACGTCCGCATGCCGCCCACGCACACCGACGAGGGCGTCCGGGCCGCGATCGAGGCGCGACGCCGTCGGCCCGACCTCGGCATCCTGCTGCTGTCGCAGTACGTCGAGGTGGCCTACGCCCGCGACCTGCTCGAAGCGGGCTCGGGCGGGGTCGGCTACCTGCTCAAGGACCGCATCGCCTCGTTCGACGAGTTCCGTGACGCGCTCGGGCGGGTGTCCGACGGCGGCACGGTCCTCGACCCGCAGGTCGTCTCGCAGTTGCTGGGCCGTCGCAGCGATCCGCTCGCCGCGCTCACGCCGCGGGAGCGGGAGGTCCTGACGCTGATGGCCGAGGGTCGCACGAACGCCGCCATCGCGGCCGAACTGGTCATCGGAACGGGTGCGGTGGAGAAGAACGTCACCTCGATCTTCCAGAAGCTCCTGCTGGAAGACAGCGGCACCGACCACCGCCGGGTGCTCGCCGTGCTGGCCTTCCTGCAGCACTGAGTCGACGCGTCCCCCGCGTCGGCATCGCGCCCCTGACCGGGCGGCCGAGGTCGAGGACGGGCGTCGTCAGCTGGTCGTGCCCGGAGGGGTGTCGGCCGGGTCGGCGGGGGAGTCCGCCTGGGGGGCGACGACCCGGGCGCCGGCGACGTCGAGGACGACGTCGCGCAAGGCGTGGCCGACGGCTTCGTACCCGGCCGTCGTGGGGTGGATGCCGTCGACGGTCGTGCCGGCGGCGAAGACGTCGCCCGCCCGCGCGAACCCCCAGGGGTCGGTGAAGGTCCAGCCCTTGTCGGCGACGTAGCGTTCGAGCTGTGCCTCGTACCGGGCCGCGGCCCGGGGTGCACGGTCGTAGGGCGGGATCGCGGCCACGACGACGTGCTCGGGCCGGATCGTGTCGACGATGGCGTCGTACGACGAGGCGGACTCTGCGAAGCTCGTGCCGAGGCGCACGTCGTTCGTGCCCGACATCAGGACCAGGACGTCGACGTCGGCGACGGGCCGCACCGCGGCGGCCTGTTCCTGCACGGTCGAGCCGCCCTTCGCGTAGCCGCCGACGTAGTCGACGCCGTCGCCCTGGGCGTAGGTCATCCAGGTGTCGGCGGTGAGCCCCTCGCTCAGCAGGCGACCTCCGCCGGCCGTGAGCGAGTCGCCGACGATCGCGACCCGCACCCCGCCCGAGGTGGGTGCCACGGCCACGCCGGGCCCGGCCGCGGCCTGCGCGATCGCGCCGGACCCGGACCCGGACCCGGAGGCGCTGGTCGCCTCGGTCGGTGGGGCGGCGCACCCGGCCGCCAGGGTGGCCACGACCGCACCGACCAGCGCGACCCGTGCGAACGTCGCGCGTCTCATGTGGCCATCTTGGATCACGTCGCGCCGGGAAAAATCATCCGCCAGCACGACTTCCCCCCGAGCTGGCCGAGAGACCATTGAAGAGCGCCGACGCCTGCGTGCAAGGCCCGGAGAACATTTCATCGAAGGCGCCTGCCGGCGTCGACGCCTGCGTGCAAGGCGCGGAGAAGATTTCATTCGAGGCGCCCCCGGCGCCGGACGCCGGAGGCGTCGAACAAACACAGAGGGGATGACGGGAATCGAACCCGCGTGATCAGTTTGGAAGACTGAGGCTCTACCATTGAGCTACATCCCCGTGAGCGGCCGGGCCGCACGGGTGAGACCAGCATAAGGCATCCGACGAGGTCGCTCAGTCACGGCCCCTCGGTGTCGGCTAGACTCGACGCGGCCTTCACGTACCCGACCTCAACGGGGCTCACGCGTGCCGGCCGGTTCCAGGCTGATACACGGGGCGTAGCGTAGTGGCTAGCGCGTCCGTTTTGGGGGCGGAAGATCGCAGGTTCGAGTCCTGTCGCCCCGACGATCGTCTACCTGCTGTCTCGGATGTGAGTTCAGCGCCACCAACACAGGAGAAGCCCCACATTGGTCCAGACCACGGTTGAGAAGCTCAGCCCCACGCGCGTCAAGCTCAACATCGTCGTCACCCCCGACGAGCTCAAGCCCAGCGTCACGCACGCCTACGGTCACATCGCCGAGTCGGTCAACATCCCCGGGTTCCGCAAGGGCAAGGTGCCGCCGCCCATCATCGACCAGCGCGTCGGTCGTGAAGAGGTGTTGAACCACGCCGTCAGCGAGAGCCTCGACAAGTTCTACCGCGAGGCCGTGACCGAGACCGAGATCCGCGTCCTCGGCCGTCCCGAGGCCGACGTGGTCGAGTGGCCGAACGTCAAGGACTTCTCTGGCGACCTGAAGATCGCCGTCGAGGTCGACGTGCGTCCCGACTTCGACCTGCCCGAGTACGACGGCCTCGAGCTGACGGTCGACACGGTCGACATCACCGACGACGAGATCGCCGAAGAGCTGACGAACCTGCGTACCCGTTTCGGCACGCTGGTCACCGTCGACCGCCCCGCCACCACGGGTGACTTCGCGCAGATCGACCTGACGGCCACCATCGGCGACGACGTCGTCGACACCGCCAAGGGCATCTCGTACGAGCTCGGCTCGGGCGAGCTGATCGAGGGCATCGACGAGGCCCTCGAGTCCCTCACCGCCGGTGAGAGCACCACCTTCGAGTCGAAGCTGCTCGGCGGGGACCGCGAGGGCGAGACCGCCCTCATCGCCGTCGACGTCACGGCCGTCAAGGAGCGCGAGCTGCCCGAGGCCGACGACGACTTCGCCCAGATCGCCAGCCAGTTCGACACGATCGACGAGCTCAAGGGCGACCTGAAAGAGCAGCTCGCCAAGTCCAAGACCTTCGGTCAGGGTGCCCAGGCACGCGACCAGGTCGTCGAGAAGCTGCTCGAGGCCGTCGAGATCCCCGTCCCCGAGAAGCTCGTCGAGGACGAGGTGCACCGTCACCTCGAGCAGGAGAACCGCCTCGAGGACGACGAGCACCGCGCCGAGGTGAAGGAGAGCAGCGAGAAGGCCTTCCGCAACCAGATCCTCCTCGACGCCATCGCCGAGAAAGAGGCCGTCAAGGTCGAGCAGGACGAACTGACGCAGTACCTCATCCAGGGTGCGGCGCAGTACGGCATGGAGCCCGGCGAGTTCATCAAGGTCCTCGACCAGAACGGCCAGATCCCCGCCATGGTCGGCGAGGTCGCCCGCAGCAAGGCCCTCGCGGTCGTGCTCAGCAAGGCCAAGGTCGTCGACGGCAAGGGCGACTCGGTCGACCTGTCCGCCTTCACCGCGACCGCCGGCGTCGGCGACGACGACGACCACGCGGGTCACGACCACGCGTAAGCGAGAGCGGCGGGTCGGCTGACCCGTCACGTCCGAGAGGGCCGGGTGCGAGTGCGCACCCGGCCCTCCGTCGTTCCCGGCACCGCGCCTCCCGGGCTCGTGGACGGGCCCCCGACGGGGCCGGGGAGGCGCGGTATCTGCCGTGGGCGAACAGCCCGGAACCCGTGCGTTGGCTCCGATAGATTCGACGACAAGCGACAACGAATGGGAGATCCACCATGGCCGACGTGACACTGCCCAACAGTGTTTTTGACCGACTGCTCAAAGACCGGATCATCTGGCTCGGCTCTGAGGTCCGCGACGAGAACGCCAACGAGATCGCCGCGAAACTGCTGCTGCTCGCTGCGGAAGACAGCGAGAAGGACATCTACCTCTACATCAACTCGCCCGGCGGGTCGATCACGGCGGGCATGGCGATCTACGACGCCATGGAGTTCGTGCCGAACGACATCGTCACCGTCGGCATCGGCATGGCCGCGTCGATGGGCCAGCTGCTCCTGACGGCCGGCACCAAGGGCAAGCGCTACATCACGCCGAACGCGCGCGTCCTGCTGCACCAGCCGCACGGCGGGTTCGGCGGCACCTCGTCGGACATCCAGACGCAGGCGCAGCTCATCCTCTCGATGAAGCGTCGACTGGCCGAGATCACGGCCGCACAGACGGGCAAGACCGTCGAGCAGATCAACGAAGACGGCGACCGCGACCGCTGGTTCACCGCCGAGGAGGCCCTCGAGTACGGCTTCGTCGACCACATCCGCGGCTCGGCCACCGACGTCGTCGGCGGCGCCGGCACCGACCAGGCCTAGGCCCTCCGCCCCTTCGTCAGAACGAGAAAGAGAAGAACTCATGGAACTCCCGATGATGGGTGGCGCGGGTCGAGTGCAGACCCCCAGCTCCCGGTACATCCTGCCCAGCTTCGAAGAGCGGACGGCCTACGGCTACAAGCGTCAGGACCCGTACGCGAAGCTGTTCGAAGACCGCATCGTCTTCCTCGGCGTGCAGGTCGACGACGCCTCGGCCGACGACATCATGGCCCAGCTGCTCGTGCTCGAGAGCATGGACCCCGACCGCGACATCACGCTGTACATCAACTCGCCCGGTGGCTCGTTCACGGCCATGACGGCCATCTACGACACGATGCAGTACATCCGTCCCGAGATCCAGACGGTCTGCCTCGGTCAGGCCGCCTCGGCCGCGGCCGTCCTGCTCGCCGCGGGTCAGCCCGGCAAGCGTCTCGCCCTGCCCAACGCCCGCGTGCTGATCCACCAGCCCGCGACCGGTGGCAGCAGCGGCGGCCAGGCCTCGGACATCGAGATCCAGGCCGCCGAGGTGCTCCGCATGCGCACCTGGCTCGAAGAGACCCTGTCGAAGCACTCGAACAAGACGCCCGAGCAGGTGAACCGCGACATCGAGCGCGACAACATCCTCGGTGCGCAGGAGGCCCTCGACTACGGTCTCGTCGACCAGGTCCTCGGTTCGCGCAAGAACCAGCCGGCGGCGCTCACGCGCTGATCACGGCACGACGACGACGGCCCCGGGCACCCGCCCGGGGCCGTCGTCGTGTCGACGGGGGGGCGGCCCCCCCCGCGGGCCGCCCCCCCCCCCCCCGGGGGGGGGGCACCCCCCCCGGGGGGGGCGGGGGGCGGGGGGGGGGGGGGCGGGGCGGCCCCCCCCCCGGCGCCCGCCCCCCACCACCGCGGATGTGCTCGAACCCCCCCGGGTCGGTCCGTGAGTGTCGGCGGATCGGGTTAGGCTCGTCCCACACGACGACCGGTCCCGGTCGATGACCTCAGCCAATCAGGGAGGCCGAGCATGGCGCGCATAGGTGAGAGTGCCGATCTGCTCAAATGCTCGTTCTGCGGCAAGAGCCAGAAGCAGGTCCAGCAGCTGATCGCCGGTCCCGGCGTCTACATCTGCGACGAATGCGTCGAGCTCTGCAACGAGATCATCGAAGAGCGCCTCGCCGAGGCCGGCGACGAACCCGCGAGCGAGTTCGACCTGCCCAAGCCCCGCGAGATCTACTCGTTCCTCGAAGAGTACGTGATCGGTCAGGACGCGGCGAAGCGTGCGCTGTCCGTGGCCGTCTACAACCACTACAAGCGGATCCGTGCCGCCTCCACCCTCACGGCCGCCGAGTCGCTGGCCGACGAGGTCGAGATCTCGAAGTCGAACATCCTGTTGATCGGCCCGACCGGCTGCGGCAAGACCTACCTGGCCCAGACCCTCGCCAAGCGACTCAACGTGCCGTTCGCCGTCGCCGACGCCACGGCCCTGACCGAGGCGGGTTACGTCGGCGAAGACGTCGAGAACATCCTGCTGAAGCTGATCCAGGCTGCGGACTACGACGTCAAGCGGGCCGAGACCGGCATCATCTACATCGACGAGATCGACAAGATCGCCCGCAAGGCCGAGAACCCGTCCATCACGCGAGACGTCTCGGGCGAGGGCGTGCAACAGGCACTGCTCAAGATCCTCGAGGGCACCGTGGCCTCGGTGCCGCCGCAGGGTGGCCGCAAGCACCCCCACCAAGAATTCATCCAGGTCGACACGACCAACGTGCTGTTCATCGTCGCCGGGGCGTTCGCCGGACTCGAGGACATCATCTCGAACCGCGCCGGCAAGCGCGGCATCGGCTTCGGCGCCCCTCTGCACAGCAAAGAAGACGAGGCGGCCCTCTTCAGCGAGGTCCTGCCCGAAGACCTGCACAAGTTCGGTCTGATCCCCGAGTTCATCGGCCGTCTGCCCGTGGTGACCACGGTGACGCAGCTCGACCAGCCGGCCTTGATGCAGATCCTCACCGAGCCCAAGAACGCCCTCGTGCGGCAGTACCAGCGCATGTTCGAGATCGACGGGGTCGAGCTCGAGTTCGATCGCGGCGCCCTCGAGGCGATCGCCGACCTGGCCGTCCTGCGCCAGACCGGTGCCCGTGGTCTCCGCGCCATCCTCGAAGAGGTGCTCGGGCCGATCATGTTCGACGTCCCGTCCGACGACACCGTCGGGCGCGTCGTCATCACGCGGGCGTCGGTGCTCGAGAACGCCGCGCCCACGATCGTGCCGCGTCTCGTCGAGCAGCGCACCGAGAAGTCCGCCTAGCAGCGACGTCAGAACGCCCCGGCCGGTTCGGCCGGGGCGTTCTCGTGTCAGGCGAGGCCGCGCCGCGCGAGCAGCGGCTCGACCCGGGCGTCCCGCCCACGGAAGTCGCGGTAGGCCTCGAGGGGGTCCTTCGAGCCGCCGACGCCCAGCAGGCGTGCGCGGAACCGGTGGCCGTTCTCGCGGGTCAGCCCGCCGTTCTGCTCGAACCACTGGACCGTGTCGGCGTCGAGCACCTCGCTCCAGATGTACGAGTAGTAGCCGGCGTCGTAGCCCCCCGAGAAGGTGTGCGCGAAGTACGTGCTCGAGTAGCGGGTGGGCACCGACGTGAGGTCGAGGCCGACCGCGGCCAGCGCCTCCTGCTCGAACGCCTCGACGTCGGTGACCGCCGCGGCCTCGGCCGACGAGAGGGCGTGCCAGGCCTGGTCGAGCAGGGCCGCCGCGAGGTACTCGCTCGTCTCGAAACCCTGGTTGAAGCCCTGGGAGGCGAGGAGGGCGTCCACCAGTGGTTGCGGCAGCCGGTCGCCGGTCTCGTGGTGCACGGCGTAGTTCGCGAGCACCTCCGGCCAGAGCATCCACATCTCGTTCACCTGGCTGGGGAACTCGACGAAGTCGCGGAAGACGTTGGTGCCCGAGAAGCTCGGGTAGGTCACCCGGGCGACGAGACCGTGCAGGGCGTGCCCGAACTCGTGGAAGAACGTGGTCACCTCGTCCAGCGTGAGGAGGGTCGGCTGGTCGGCCGGCGGCTTCGGGACGTTGAGGTTGTTCACCACGACGGTGGGCAGCCCGGTGAGCGACGACTGCGAGACGAGCGGGTTCATCCAGGCGCCGCCGCGCTTGCTGTCGCGCGTGTAGAGGTCGAGGACGTAGAGGCCGACGTCGCCGCCGTCGGTCACCTCGAAGACCCGTGCGTCGGGGTGGTAGCCCGTCAGGTCGGCGCGTTCGGCGAACCGCAGGCCGTAGAGCAGCCCCGCGGCGAAGAAGACGCCGTCCTGCAGCACGCGCTCGGCCTCGAAGTACGGGCGCATCGCGGCCGTGTCGACGTCGTGCTGCTCGGCGCGCACCCGTTCGGTGTAGAAGGCCCAGTCCGAGGCCCGGATCGTCCGGCCGGCGACGCGCTCGAGTTCGGCCTGCTCGGCGCGGGCGTTCCGGGCGGCAGGAGGCGCCAGTCGCCCGAGCAGGTCGGCCACCGCCTCGGGGGTGCCCGCGGTCTCGCCCGCCGTGACGTAGGCGGCGTGCGACGCGAAGCCGAGCAGTTCGGCCCGCTCGGCGCGCAGCCGGGCGATCTCGAGGACGAGTTCGCGGTTGTCGTGGTCGCCTCCGCGCCGCCCGCGCGAGAGCGATGCCTGCATGATCCGATCGCGGAGTCCCTCGTCGGTCAGGCTCGCCAGGTAGGGGTGCCCGCTGAAGAGGACGAGCGTGATGACGTAGCGGCCCTCGAGCCCTCGCTCTCGGGCCGCCTCGGCCGCGGCCGCGATCGCCCCCGCGTCGAGTCCGTCGAGTTCGGCGACGTCGTCGACCACGACGGCGAGGTCGTTCGTGTCGGCCAGCAGGTTCTTCTCGAACCTGGTGGACAGGGTGGAGAGCCGGCCGTTGAGGTCGCGGAGGCGGACCTTGTCGTCGTCGGCGAGGGCGGCTCCCGAGCGGGTGGCCTCGGCGACGAGCCGCTCGACGAGGTAGCGCTGCTCGGCGGTCAGGTCGAGGGCGTCGCGGCGCTCGTGCACGCTGCGGAGACGGGCGAAGAGCCGCGGGTCGAGTCGGATCGCGTCGGCGTGCGCCGCGAGCCGCGGGGCGAGTTCGAGTTCGAGGGCGTCGGTGGCCTCGGTCGAGTCCGACGAGGTCTTGTTGAAGAAGACGTGCTGGACACGGGTGAGGATGGCGCCGCTGCGTTCGAGGGCGGCGACCGTGTTCTCGAAGGTCGGCTCGGCCGGGTCGGTCGCGATCGCCTCGACCTCGGCCAGCTGTTCGGCGAACCCGGCGTCGAACGCGGGGCCGTAGTCGTCGTCGGTGATGCTCGCGAACGGCGGCAGAGAGTACGGCAGCGTGCTGGGGGAGAGGAACGGGTTCGTCATCAGCCCACACTAGGAGGCGCGCTAGGGTCGCCGCATGAGCGAACGCCCCGAGACGCCCGCCCGGTACACCCACGGCCACCACGAGAGCGTGCTACGGAGCCACGCGTGGCGGACGGTCGAGAACTCCGCCGCGTATCTCGAGCCGCACCTCGTGCCCGGGGTCAGCGTCCTCGACGTCGGGTCGGGGCCGGGGACCATCACCGTCGACATCGCCGGCCGCGTCGCGCCCGGTCGCGTGATCGGCATCGACGCCGCCGCCGGCATCGTCGAGCAGGCGACGTCGCTCGCGGTCGGGGCCGGGCTCCACAACGTCCACTTCGAGACCGCCGACCTGTTCGCCCTGCCGTTCGAGGACGACGCCTTCGACGTGGTGCACGCGCACCAGGTCCTGCAGCACGTCGGCGACCCGGTCGCCGCCCTGCGCGAGATGCGCCGGGTGGCGCGGCCCGGGGGAGTCGTCGCCGTCCGCGACGTCGACTACCACGGCTGCGTCTGGGCACCCGAGAACCCGGGTCTCGACCGGTGGATGGACGTCTACCAGACCGTGCACCGGGGCAACGGCGGTGAACCCGACGCCGGGAGGCGCCTCAAGGGGTGGGCGCTCGAGGCGGGCTTCGTCGACGTGGCGAGTAGCGCCTCCGTCTGGTGCTTCGCGTCCGATGAGGACCGCACGTGGTGGGGCGACAGCTGGGCGGCCCGCGCGACGGAGTCGGCGTTCTACGCCGACGCGATCGAGAAGGACGCCGCCACGCACGACGAACTGCACGCGATCGCCGACGCCTGGCGCTCCTGGCGTGACGCCCCCGACGGCTGGTTGATCATGCCGCACGGCGAGCTGCTCGCCCGCGCCTGACGGCTCACGACGTCCCCGGTGGACGCGACGTGCCGCTCACCTCGAGAGGTGAGCGGCACGTCGTGGCTCCGAGGACGGGCCGGTTCAGTCGTCGTCGCCCTCGGCGTCGACGGGCTCGTGGATGCGGGCCTCGCCGGTGACGGCGTCGACCCGTATGACCGTGCCGTCGTCGAGTTCGACGACGGGGCGACGCTCGAGCCAGGTCAGCGTCCAGCGCCACGACGTGGCGTCGACGCCCTGGTCGGAGAGTTCACGCTCGACCTGGGCGACCGCCCCGAGGACCGGGGCGGGCAGCTCGGCCGGAGCCGCGCCTCCGACGCTCCACCGCGTGCCGAGCTGCATCAGGCACCCGCCGTCGGGGTCGGAGCGGCAGCAGCGCCGGCGTCGGCCGGCACCTCGGCGAACACGATGTCGCCGACAGCCAGTCCGTCACCCTCGGCGAAGGACAGCTCGGCGATCTTGCCGACCGCGGCGAGGTCACCCGCCGCGAGCTTCACGAGGTCGAGCTGGGCCGAGGGGCCCGTGATGACGGCCGAGGCCACCGGGGTCTTCTGCGAGGCCTTGGCGTCCGACTTCGCCCGCCGGACGAAGATCAGTGCCTGGCCGACGAGCCCGACGAGGCCGGACGAGGTCTCGCCCTCGGAGAGTCCGAGCTCGTCGACCGTCGGCCACGCGGCCCGGTGCACCGAGTCGTCGTGCGTCCAGGACCAGACCTCTTCGGTCGCGAACGGCAGGTAGGGCGCGAGCAGACGCAGCAGGCCCTCGAGCACCGTGCGCAGCGCGAGCACGGCCGAGGCCTGCTCGGCCGGCGTGGTGGCGCCGTAGGCGCGCTCCTTCACGAGCTCGAGGTAGTCGTCGCAGAACGTCCAGAAGAACTTCTCGGTCGTCTCGAGCGCCCGGGCGTGGTCGTAGCCCTCGAGCGCCTCGGTCGCGGTCTCGATCACGGCGGCGAAGGACGCGAGGAGGTCGCGGTCGAGCGGCTGGGTGATCTCGAACTCACCCGACGGCAGCTCGAACGAGTACACGAACTTGGCGGCGTTGAGCACCTTGATCGCCAGACGGCGACCGATCTTGATCTGCTTGGGGTTCTGGGGGTCGAACGCCGCGTCGGTGCCCAGGCGGCTCGACGCCGCCCAGTAGCGCACCGAGTCCGAGCCGTGGTCGTCGAGCATGGCGGCCGGGGTCACCACGTTGCCCTTCGACTTCGACATCTTCTTGCGGTCGGGGTCGACGATGAAGCCCGAGATCGACGCGTTCTTCCACGGCACGGTGCCCGACTCGAGCTGCGACCGCAGCATCGTCGAGAAGAGCCAGGTGCGGATGATGTCCTGCCCCTGGGGGCGCACGTCGTACGGGAACACGAGGTCGAACAGCTCGGGGTCGCGCTCCCACCCGCCGGCCAGCTGCGGGGTGAGCGACGAGGTCGCCCAGGTGTCCATGACGTCGACCTCGCCGACGAATCCGCCGGGCACGCCCCGCTGCGACTCGTCGTAGCCGGGGGCGGCCTGGGACGCCGGGTCGATGGGGAGCTGCGCCTCGGTGGGAACGATCACCTGGTCGAAGACGGGGTTGCCGTCGCCGTCGAGCGGGTACCAGACCGGGATGGGCACGCCGAAGAAGCGCTGGCGCGAGATCAGCCAGTCGCCGTTGAGGCCGTTGACCCAGTTGTCGTAGCGGACGCGCATGAAGTCGGGGTGGAAGGCCACCTCACCGCCGCGCTCGAGGAGCGAACCCTTCAGCTGCTCGTCTCGGGCGCCGTTGACGATGTACCACTGACGCGTCGACACGATCTCGAGCGGCTTGTCACCCTTCTCGAAGAACTTGACCGGGTGCGAGATCTTGCGGATCTCGCCCACGAGCTCACCCGACGCGGTCAACTGCTCGACCACGGACTGCTTGGCGCTGAAGACCGTCTTGCCGGCCAGCTGCGCATAGGAGGCGCGCCCCGCCTCGGACGTGATCGCCTCGGGGGCCTCGCTGACGAAGCGGCCGTCGAAGCCGATCACGGCACGGTTCGGCAGCTGCAGCTCGCGCCACCAGACCACGTCGTTGGTGTCACCGAAGGTGCAGACCATGGCGATGCCCGATCCCTTGTCGGGCTGTGCGAGGTGGTGGGCCACCACCGGCACCTCGACGTCGAACAACGGCGACCGGACGGTCGTGCCGAACAGCGCCTGGTAGCGCTCGTCGTCGGGGTGCGCGACGAGGGCCACGCAGGCCGGCAGCAGCTCGGGCCGCGTGGTGTCGATCAGCACGTCGCCCTGACCGTCGGTCCGGTGGAACGCGAGCTTGTGGTAGGCCCCGGGCATCTCTTTGTCCTCGAGCTCGGCCTGCGCCACGGCCGTGCGGAACGTGACGTCCCAGAGCGTGGGGGCGTCGGCCTGGTAGGCCTCGCCGCGGGCCAGGTTGCGGAGGAACGCCTTCTGGGCGATGGCCTGCGAGTCGTCGTCGATGGTGCGGTAGCTCTGGGTCCAGTCGACCGAGAGGCCGAGCTTCCGCCAGACGTCCTCGAACTGCTTCTCGTCCTCGACGGTGAGCCGCTCGCACAGCTCGATGAAGTTGCGGCGCGAGATCGGCACCTGGTCGGCGGCCTTCGACGACTTGTTGTCACCCCCCGCGAAGGGCGGGGTGAAGTCGGCGTCGTAGGGCAGCGACGGGTCGCAGCGCACGCCGTAGAAGTTCTGCACGCGACGCTCGGTGGGCAGTCCGTTGTCGTCCCATCCCATCGGGTAGAACACACGCTTGCCGCGCATGCGCTCGAACCGGGCCTTGACGTCGGTGTGCGTGTAGCTGAACACGTGGCCGATGTGCAGGCTGCCCGACGCCGTCGGCGGCGGGGTGTCGACCGAGAACACGGAGGCGCGGGTCGCGTCGGTGCGGTCGAAGCGGTAGGTGCCGCCGTCCTCCCAGACCTGACCCCAACGGGCCTCGAGTCCTTCGAGGGCGGGCTTCTCGGGCATCGCTGACGGCATGGTCTTCTCCGGTTCTGTGGACGGCACCGTGTCGGTGGGGAGGTGCCTGGTTTTGGGACTCCGACCAGTGTACGCACCCCCGCGAGGGCTCCTCGTGGACCGCCACCGCGCCTCCTGCGCGCTGCGGTGGCTGCACGCCTGCACGCCCTGCACTGGTACTGACATGGCGGTTCTGTTAGGCTCGACGGGTTTTTTGCCGACGCTGGGGTCGACTGCCACCGCCCGACGACCTGGAGGCCTCACCCGATGTCAGCCAAGAAGAACGACAGCAAGAAGCCCGCCCGCCGCAGCCTGACCACCGACGACGTCACCGTCGTCGAAGAGGGTCTGCTCAAGCGCGCGGTCAGCGCCGCAGCCCTCGGAAACGCCATGGAGTGGTTCGACTTCGGCGTCTACGCCTACATCACGACGACCATCGCCCAGGTGTTCTTCCCGCCGGGCAACGACGCGCTCAACATCCTGTTCACCTTCGGCACGTTCACCGCCGCGTTCATCGTGCGGCCGATCGGCGGCGCGTTCTTCGGTCCGCTCGGCGACCGCATCGGGCGCCAGAAGGTGCTCGCCCTCACGATGATCCTGATGGCCGCGGGGACGCTCGCCATCGGCCTGATCCCGTCGTACGCGACCATCGGCCTCTGGGCGCCCGTCCTGCTGCTGCTGGCGCGCCTCCTGCAGGGCTTCTCGACCGGCGGTGAGTACGGAGGCGCGGCCACGTTCATCGCCGAGTACTCGCCCGACAAGCGCCGCGGCTTCATGGGCTCGTGGCTCGAGTTCGGCACGCTCGCCGGCTACGTGCTCGGCGCCTCGCTGGTCACCGGCCTCCAGCTCGGCATGAGCGAGGAGGCGCTGCTCGCCTGGGGCTGGCGCATCCCGTTCCTGATCGCCGGACCGCTCGGCCTGATCGGGCTCTACCTGCGCCTCAAGCTCGAAGAGACGCCGGCCTTCCAGAAGCAGCAAGAAGAAGCCGCCGGTCGCGAGCACGTCAAGGTGCCCCTCGTGAAGCTCTTCGCCGAGAACTGGCGGGCGTTGATCGTCTGCATCGGTCTGGTGCTCGTCTTCAACGTGACCGACTACATGCTGCTGTCGTACATGCCGACCTACCTCACCAACACGCTGGGCCGCAGTGCGACCTCGGGGCTGTTGCTCGTCATCGTCGTGATGGTGCTGATGATGATCGTCATCACGTTCAGCGGACGCCTGAGCGACCGGTTCGGCCGTCGACCGGTGCTGTTCGCCGGCTGCATAGGATTCTTGGTGCTGTCGTGGCCGGCGCTCAAGCTCGTGCAGTCCGAGAGCACGCCGCTCGTCTTCGTCGGCCTGCTGGTGCTCGGCCTGGTGCTCGTCACGTTCACGTCGACCATGCCGTCGACGCTGCCCGCGCTGTTCCCGACGATCATCCGCTACGGCGCACTGGCCATCGCGTTCAACGTGTCCGTCTCGCTCTTCGGCGGCACCACGCCCCTGGCCACCGAGGCGCTGGTCGTCTGGGCCGAGGGCGAGGGCTTCTCCTGGGCCCACGACATCCCCGCCTTCTACCTCATGGCCGCGGCCGTGATCGGCCTCGTCGCCGTGTGGTTCACGAAGGAGACCGCCAACGAGCCGCTGCTCGGCTCGGGCCCCTCGGTCGCGACCGACGACGAGGCGCGCGAGCTGGTCGAGGCCTACGCCGACGAGTCGAGCGAGGTCGCGAAGTCGGACTGGGCGCTCGAGTGGGCGCAGTCCGGCCTCATCGACGTGGTCGACCCGAAGGCCGCCGAGGCCGACGCCGCCCGCCGCGGCTGAGGCGGCCGCGGGCCCCGGCGGGCGGGGCCGGGTCCGCCCCGGGGCAGGGCCCGGCTAGGGGCAGGGCCCGGCTAGGGGCGGGCGGCGAGCAGGGCGCGGGTGTGGGCGTGCTGCGGGGCGGAGAACACGTCGGCCGTGCGGCCCTGCTCGACGATCCGGCCCTCGTGCATCACGGCGACGCGATCGGACATGTGCTCGACGACGTCCAGGTCGTGCGAGATGAAGACGTAGGCGAGCCCGTCCTGTCGCTGCAGCTCGTCGAGGAGGTCGAGCACCTGGGCCTGGACCGAGACGTCGAGCGCCGAGACCGGCTCGTCGCAGACGATCACGCGGGGCCGCGGGGCCAGGGCGCGCGCGATCGCCACCCGCTGCCGCTGTCCGCCCGACAGGGTGTCGGGCCGACGCGTCACCGTGTCGGCGTCGAGTCCGACCCGTGCCAGCAGGGCGACGACCTCGGGCTCGACGGGACCGAGGCGCGTGCTGCGGCCCGACGTCAGCGCGTCGGCCAGCAGACGGCCGACCGTGAACCGGGGGTCGAACGAGCTCGAGGGGTCCTGGTAGACGGCGCCGAGGTCGCCACGGCGGAGACGACGGTCGCGCTCGCGGGCCGGGGCCCAGGACGTGCCGAGCAGGTCGACCGTCCCGGCGTCGGGGTCGTCGAGGCCGAGCAGCAGGCGGGCCGTCGTCGTCTTGCCCGAACCTGACGCACCGACGAGGCCGAGCGTCTCGCCGGCCCCGAGCGAGAGCGAGACGTCGTCCACGGCGACCCGGTCGGGCCCCCGGCGCCCCGGGAAGACCCGGCGCAGGCCCGTCGCCAGGAGGACGGGGTCGGACGGGGGAGTCGTCGCCGCGACCGGCGTCGACGGGCCGGGAGCGCCTCCGGGGCCGGGCGCGTCGGAGGCGACCGGCGTCGTCGACGCGGGCGCGCCTCCTGCGTCCGGGCCGTCGGCGGTCACGGGGGCGGAGAGGCGCCGACCCCGCGGGGCTCCGCCGGGCAGGGCGGCGATGAGCATGCGCGTGTAGTCGGCCTGCGGCGAGTCGAGCACGGTCGCCGTGTCACCCTGCTCGACGACGTGCCCGTCGCGCATCACGACCACGCGGTCGGCCAGGCGGCGGACGACCCCGAGGTCGTGACTGATCGCGAGGACGGCCGTGCCCGCGTCGCGCAGGGCGGCGAGTCGGTCGACGACGAGACGCTGCACCTCGGCGTCGAGGGCGGTGGTGGGCTCGTCGGCGACGATCACGCCGGGTCGCAGGGCGAGGGCCGCGGCGATGAGCGCCCGCTGCCGCAGTCCGCCCGACAGCTCGCCCGACCGCAGGCCCCGGCGCACCTCGGGGTCGGGCATGCCGACCTCGGTGAGGGCCTCCCGCACGCGGGCTCGGCGGGCGGCCGGCGAGAGTCGCGTGTGCAGCCGTAGCGCGTCGTCGATCTCGCGGCCGACCGGGCGCAGGGGGTCGAGCGAGACCAGGGCGTCCTGCAGCACGAGTCCGATGCGCGGTCCCCGCAGCCGACGCCAGCCCCGTTCGGACAGGGTGAGCAGGTCGTCGTCACCGAGCCGCAGGGCGTCGGCCGTCACGGTGCCACCGGTCAGCCCGAGCAGGGCCCGCGCGGTCACGCTCTTGCCCGAGCCGGACTCGCCGACCAGGGCCACGCATTCGCCGCGACCCACCGAGAACGACACGTCGTCGACGGCCGTCACCCCACCGAAGGTGACGTGCAGGCGGTCGACGACCAGGTCGTCCGAGGAGGCGCGGTGCCGGTCGCGGGGAGCGGCGCCGGTCGCCAGCGGGTCCGTGGTCATCGCCGTCCTCCTCGTCCGCGTCGTGCGAGACCTCGCCCCAGCACCGTGGCCGACGCGGCCGTCACCACGACGGCGAGCCCCGGGAAGACGGTCATCCACCAGGCGACCGCGAGGTACGCGCGCCCGGCCGAGAGCATCGCGCCCCACTCGGGTGCCGGCGGCGGCGACCCCAGCCCGAGGTAGCTCAGCGACGAGGCCCAGACCACGGCCTGACCGAGGCCCAGCGTGGCGAGCACGACCACGGGGGCGAGGGCGTTCGGCAGCACGTGACGCACCAGGACGAGCCCGGGGCGTCGGCCGAGCACGGTCGCGGCCTCGACCATCGGCGACCGACGGACGGCCGCCACCTGGCTGCGGACGATCCGCGCGTACCCCGGCGCGGTCGCGAGGCCGACGGCGATCGTCGCCGGCACGGCCCCCGGCCCGGTGAAGGCGATGACGACGAGCGCCAGCAAGAGGCCGGGCAGGGCGAAGAGCACCTCGAGGACGCGGCTCACGCCGGCGTCGGTCGCGCGGCCGACGAGGCCGCGACCGCCGAGGCCCGCCAGGACGCCGAGGACCACGCCGAGTCCCGTCCCGATCATCGTGGCGACGAGGCCGATCGTCAGCGAGGCACCGGCTCCGTGGACGACGCGGGTCCACACGCCTCGCCCCGACTCGTCGGTGCCGAACGGGTGCGCGAGCGACGGACCGGCGAACGCGTCGGTCGGCGACACGGCGAGCGGGTCGGCGGGGGCCAACAGGCCCGGTGCGACCGCCATCACGACCAGCAGCGAGAGCAGTGCGGCCGCCACGAGTTCGGTCGGGCCCAGCGGCAGGCGCCGCCGGGCGGTGCGGGACGAGGAGGCGCGGGCCGGGTCGGCACCGCGGGGCAGGTCGGGCAGCGCCGTCATGCCGCGCGTCCTCTCGGGTCGACCGCGCGTTCGGCCAGGTCGCCGAGCGCGACCACGACGACGTAGGCGAGCGCGGAGACAAGGGCGACGCCGGTCACGAGCGGGATGTCGCGCAGCGTGACCGCGCCGAGCAGGGTGCGACCGAGACCCGGGCGGGCGAAGACCGACTCGACCACGACGGCGCCGCTGAGCAACGAGCCGAAGGCCCAGCCCGACAGGGCGAGCCCGGGCAGCGCCGCGTGTCGGAGCAGGTGGCGGACGAAGAGTCCCGACGGGCCCTCGCCCCGGGCACGTGCCGAGAGGGCGAACGGGGTGGCCGCCGCGTCGAGCAGCGAGTCGCGGGTGACCTGCCCGAGGAACCCGGCGACGGGGATCGCCAGGGTGACGACCGGCAGGACGAGTCCCGCGGGGGTTCCCGTGCTCACCGGGGGCAGCAGCCCGAGCCGGGTGCTGAAGACGAGGATGAGCAGACTCGCCAGCCAGAAGTGCGGCACGGCCGAGGCGACGACCTCGAGACCCGACGACACCGCAGAGGCGATCCGGCCGCCGAGGGTCGCCCACCAGGCCGTCGCGATCGCGATCGACCAGGCCGCCACCAGGGCGAGGAGCGCGAGACCGATCGTGCCCGGCAACTGGTCGAGCAGCAACCGGCCGACGTCGGTCCGCAGCGAGTACGACGTCCCGAGGTCGCCCGTGGCGAGCCGTCCGAGCTGCGCGAGGTACTGCACGAACAACGGCTGGTCCAGGCCGTACTGCCGACGGACGGAGTCGAGGGCCTCGGCCGAGGCCTGCGACCCCGGGCCGCCGAGGATCGCCTCGGCCGGGTCGCCCGGGACGAGCCGGATGGCGAAGAAGATCAGCGTCGCGACGGCCCAGAGCACGAAGACCGCGCCGAGCAGGCGGCCGACGAGCCACCGACCCGCCCGTCGCCACCGCCCCGGACGCACTCGATCAGCTCGTCTTGTAGGCGTCGTACATCGTCGGTGCCTGGACCGTCGGCAGGGCCCGGACGCCCTGCACGGCCGAGCGCACCAGGTAGTGGTTCTGCTGGTCGTACAGCGGAAGGACGTGCCATCCCTCGAGGATGGTCTGCTGGGCCTGCTGGTAGAGGTCGGCGCGCTCGTCGGCGTCGCTCGTCCGGGAGGCGCGGGTCAACAGGTCGTCGAGGGCCGGGTCGCTCGTCTGCGAGAGGTTGGCGAAGTAGCCGCTCGGGGCGGGGGTGATGCCGTCGCTGTCGTAGAGGATGCGCAGCACGTCGGGGCCGACCTTCGTGTAGGGCGCGCTCACCAGGTCGTACTCGTTCGCCGCGAGGGCGCCGTACCAGCTCGAGAGGTCGAGGGGTTCGAGGGTGACGTCGAAGCCCAGGTCCTTGGCGCCGGCCTGGACCTGCTCGAACAGCGACTGCTCGGCGGGGATCGACTGGTTCGTGCTCACGGGGAAGGTCGCGGCGAGTCGCACGCCGTCCTTCGTGCGGTACCCGTCCGGGTCGCGGGTGGTCCACCCCGCCTCGTCGAGCAGGTCGTTCGCCGCGTCGGTGTCGACGTCGAAGAGCGACTCGTCGGAGAACGCCAGGGGCTCGACGCTCGACAGCGGACTGTACGACCGCTTCGCCGTGCCGAAGAACAGCGAGTCGATGCCCGAGTCGACGTCGACACCGCGGATGAACGCCTCGCGGACGCTCGCGTCGTCGAAGGGCGCCTTGCCGGCGTTGAGCTCGATGCGGTTGGAGGCGCCGGGGCGCGGGGCGTCGATCTCGTCGAGCGAGTCGTCCTTCGCCGCGGCGACGAGGGTGTCGGGCTGCGCGTTGTCGATCACGTCGACCTGGCCGGCCTGCAGCGCGGCGTAGCGGGACGCCGAGTCGGGGATGAAGCGCCAGACGATCTCGTCGAGGTGGGCGGGCCCCTGGTGCCCGGCATCGGCCGGCGGCGAGCTGTAGTCGTCGTTGCGGGTGAGCACGACCTGTTGCTGCTTGGTCCACGACTCGACCGCGAACGGGCCGGTGCCGACCGGTGACTCGCAGTTGACCTCCTGGCTCCGGGTCAGGGCCTCGGGTGACTCCATCGCGAGCCAGGGCTGTGAGAGGGACTCGAGCAGGGCGCTGTCGGGCTCGCTCAGGTCGAAGCGTGCCGTGCGCGCGTCGACCGCCTCGACGCCGGTGACCTTCCCGAGGGCGAGGTACCCGGTCGACGACAGCGTCGCGGGGTCCTGGAGATGGGCGACGTTGGCCGCCACGGCGGTGGCGTCGAAGGGGGTGCCGTCGGTGAACGAGACGCCGTCCTTGAGCGTGAAGGTCCAGCTGAGGCCGTCGGAGCCCTCTTGCCACGAGTCGGCCAGCCACGGGACGATGTCGCCGTTGGCGTCCTTCGAGACGAGCGACTCGAGGTACTGCGTCGACACGAGTGCCTGCGGGTAGTTGCCGCCGACGTGGGGGTCGAGGCAAGTCGGCTCGGCGTCGCCCGAGGCGTAGGTCAGCGTCCCCCCGGCGACCGGGGTGGACGAGGTGTCCGGGTCGCCCCCGCTCGTGCAGCCGGCGAGCACGAGGCTCGCGACGGCGGTGGCGGCGATCAGGACGGGCAGGCGGCTGCGCATGGGGCTCCGGGGGAGTGACGGGACGTCGGGTGGGATCCGACGACGCCGAGACGAGGCGGCATTCGTGGACCGGGTGCAACAAGTGCGCCGTCGAGTCTAGCGGCATGATGGTGGCCATGTCAGATGGACCAGACGCCACCCGCCCTCGGCGGCCGGTCGGCCGACCTCGCCGCTCGTCCGCCGAGATGCTGGCGGCCGCCGCGGCCGAGTTGTTCCTCGAGAACGGCTACGCCGGGACGACCGTCGACGACATCGCCCGTCGGGCCGGCGTCAGCCGTGGCACGTTCTTCAACTACTTCGAGGCCAAGTCCGACCTCTTCTGGCTCGACCTCGACCAGAGCCTCGCCGATCTCGGCGACCTGCTGCGCGCCTCCTCCGAGCTGTCGCCGGTCCGCCAGGTCGAGGCCGCACTCGTCGCGCTCGCCGAGGCCCACGACCCCGAACGCGTGCCCTGGGCCCTGACCCAGTCCGAGGCGATGGCCCTCGGCGACGACCTCGTCGCCTCGGCCGCGGTCCGGTTCGTGCGTCAGCAGGGGGCGGTCGCATCGTACGTGGCCGAGCGGTCGGGGCGGGATCGGTCGGATCTCGCGGCACAGGTGATCGGTTCGACGTTGATCGCGGCGGCGGCGGCCGCCATCGCGAACTGGGCGCGTGCCGGGGTGTCGCGCGGCCCCCTCGGGCCGGTGGTCGCGGCGGCCGTGGGCCCCGTCGCGGACGGACTCGACGCCCGGGAGGCGCGCTCGGCCTAGACCGTCGGCGTCGGTGACGTCGACGGGGACGTGGGCGAGAGGACGTCCACGAGCTCGGCGCGCTTCGGGAAGACCCACTTGTTCATCGCCCAGTACCGGAACACCATGGCGAGCATGGTGCCGATGATCGGCCCGCTGACGAAGTCGGCGATCTCTTGCGTGGTGCGCGAGACGTTCGGCACCTCGAGGCCGAATCCGTAGCGCGAGAGGTAGAGCGGCGCGGAGTTGAGGCCGACCCCGATGACGCTGACGATGACGAAGAGCAACATCTCGTGGGCGGTGTGACGCTCGCCCCGGTCGTCGAACGACCACTTCTTGTTCATCCAGTACGAGAAGACCGTCGCGACGATGATGCCCAGCGCGAGGGCGGTGACGGGGTGCTGAGGGATGACGAACAGCTTGAGCCCGTAGTTGATCACCATGGTGATCACGAAGCCGATGCCCCCGACGACGAGGAACCTCGCCGCGGAAGGGTGCTCTCTGATGAGCTTGATGACTGCTTGCACTGCATCACGGTAGCCGAGGGCGCGATGAAGCGGCTGAAAGCGACCACGGGATGCGTCACAAATCACCCCCCGAACGAGAGGGTGAGCCCGTGCAGCGCCGAAGGGTTGAGGGCGGCTCACTCTTGCGGATGACTTCTCGTCACGGCCTGGTCACGGCGTGAGGATCCGTCGCCCCCAGTGGCTAACGTCGTGCTCGTCGGACCGGATCACCGGGACGGCGACCGGTCGCCCCGGGGTGGGTCAGGGCGACCGGTCCACCCTGACTCACTGAAGAGGACACCACTCATGAAGAAGACCGTGTCGACCGCCACCGCGCTGTCGACGGCCATCGTCATCGCCCTGGGGGGCATCGCGCTGAGCGGACAGGCGGCGTCTGCGGCGTCGGTTCCCGGGAGCGTCGAGGCGCAAGTCGCGACCGCCTCGCCCCGATCGGTGGGGGAACCCCAGGACGGACAGGGAAGCACGGAGCAGCCCGTTGCCACGGCCGGGCCATCGGCCGAGCCGGTCGACCAGGCCGCTCCGGTAGAGGGAGCCGCTCCGGTGGACGAGGCCGCTCCGGTGGACGAGGCCGCTCCGGTGGATGAGGCCGCTCCGGTGGATGAGGCCGCTCCGGTGGACGAGGCCGCTCCGGTGGACGAGGCCGCTCCGGTGGACGAGGCCGCTCCGGTGGACGAGGCCGCTCCGGTGGATGACGGGGCGCCCCTTGCTGCGCAGGCCGAGGCGTTTTCGCTCGTGAGCCCGGTCGAAGGCGCGGTGTACCCGACGCTCGGCTACGAACTGGTCATCGACACGACAGAGGACTCGATCGCCGTCGTCGTGTACGACGGGGCCGGACAGCCGATCGTCAACGAGCCCACGGTCGCGGGACCGCGTATGACGCAGACGATCTACCTGCCCGACGAGGCGCCGGCCGATCAGGCGATCACGGTCGTGGTGTCGGACGCGCGAGGGGCCCTGCTCGGATACGAGACACGGAACTTCCGGATCGACGTCCCGACGTCCCCGGCCGTGACGGTGAGCACGCCCCGAACCGGTGCGATCGT
The DNA here is from genome assembly GCF_054060695.1 of Frigoribacterium sp. 2355. Lineage (NCBI taxonomy): Bacteria > Bacillati > Actinomycetota > Actinomycetes > Micrococcales > Microbacteriaceae > Frigoribacterium > Frigoribacterium sp. 2355. Next base: position 42,745 of record NZ_JBSSDL010000011.1, read on the forward strand.
GACGGCAGACTCCGAGTACCCGGGTCTGGGTGTGTTCGCGATCGCCGGAACGGGCGTCCCCGGATCGGCCATCGCCTTCACGGTCGAAGCCTTGAGCGGTCAAGAGGGGTGGGGTCACGACTACGACCCACCCCGCGTCGGCGCCGACGGTACCTACCGCTTCTTGGAGGTCCTGCCTCACGGGTCGTGGCGGCTGCTCGTGAGTCAGTACGTGCCTCGCGGTGACGGCCTGGCCGGTCTCGAGGGTCCGCCGTTCAGCCGCATGTCCGTACCCGTCGTGGTGGAATTCGCACTGGTCGCTCCGGCTGCGACGGCTCCGGAGGTGCCACCGGTCGCTCCCGCCGTCATCCCGGTCGTCTCGCGGCCCGTGAACCCGGTCGGCGTGGATGTCGTCCCCGTGGCGCACCGCTCCGACCTCGCCTACACGGGATCCTCCGAGACGACTCCGTGGGCGGGTCTCGCCGGCATGGTCCTCGTGGGTCTCGGGGCGGCGACCGTCCTCGTCACGCGGCGCCGCGCCTCGCGGGGCTGATCCGCAGCGCGGCCGTCAGCGACGAGCCGGGTCGGACGCCCTCCGGGGCGCCAGGCTCGGCTCGTCCGGCGTCGAGAGGGTGAGCACGGCCTCCTCGACGGCGTCGTGGTCCTCGAGCTGCCGCTCGACGCGGCGCAGGGCGACGGCGACGTGCTCTTCGCGGTCGTCGCCCGTCATGTCGACGGCGGCGACCAGGTAGAGCCGACCCGGACCGACGAACTCGGTGTGCAGGTAGGTGACCCGCTCGATCTCGGGGCGGGCGAGCAGACGTTCGAGCACGGTCGACTCGAGCTCGTCCGAGGGGCTCTCGCCGACGAGGAACCGCCGGTTGCGGTCGATCAGCACCAACGCGATCACCCCCAGGAGCACGCCGACGGCGATGGACCCGATCGCGTCGAACACCGCCGAGCCGGTGACCTGGTGCAGGAAGATTCCGAGGAAGGCGATCAGCAGGCCGATCAGGGCCGCCGCGTCCTCGGCGAACACCGCCCGCAGGGTCGAGTTCGAACTGCGCAGCACGTGCCGCAGCGTCGGCACCTGCCGTTCGGCCGCCGATCCGCGGGCCTGACGGAACGCCTGCAGGAAGGACGTGCCCTCGAGCACGAAGGCGATGGCCAGCACGACGTAGTTGATCAGGTAGTTCTCGGCCTCCTCGTCGGCGGTCAGCTGGGAGATGCCGTGCTGGATGGACACGACGGCGCCGACGGTGAACAGGCCGAACGCGGCGAACATCGACCAGACGTAGGTCTCCTTCCCGTAGCCGAGGGGGTGCGCGTCGTCCCGTCGCTTGACGCCCCGTTTGTCGGCGACGAAGAGGAAGACCTCGTTGCCCGTGTCCGCCCACGAGTGCGCGGACTCCGCCACCATCGACGCGGAACCGGTGAGGAAGGCGGCGATCGTCTTGGCGACGGCGATCAGCAGGTTGGCGACGAACGCCACGATCACGGTGACCGTGCTCTCGGGCTTGACCGGGGGGTCGGACGGGGTGGAGGACATGGCCTCGATCCTGCTCCTCGGGACGGCCTCGCGCCTCCTCGGCTCTGACGGTAGGATCGAGCACGCATCGATCCGGCCATCACCGGGGAGCACCCGGAAGAAAGCGACCGGCGGGCCCAGGCCCGGTGGTCGTCGGTAGAACCGGGCGGGGCAGGCCCGTCACAGCCGCAGCAGAGCGGTCGCGGTCGCCGTCCGAGAGGACGACGACGGCGGCAAGCGGGGTGGTACCGCGCCACCCGGGTCAGGCACCCGGACGGCGTCCTCGTGGTCAGAAGGTCCCTCGGCCAGCGCAGCGGGGGCGACCCACCGCACGACCTGGAGAACCGATGACCTACCCCAAGGGTTCCGACGCCACCGGCGTCCCCGCCTCGCCGCGATTCCCCGAGATCGAGACCGGCGTCCTCGCCTTCTGGAAGCGCGACGACACCTTCGCCGAGTCGATCCGTGCACGCGAGGGCTGCGACGAGTGGGTCTTCTACGACGGCCCGCCGTTCGCCAACGGCCTGCCGCACTACGGACACCTCCTGACGGGCTACGCCAAGGACGTCTTCCCGCGCTACCAGACCATGCGCGGCAAGCAGGTGCACCGCCGCTTCGGCTGGGACACCCACGGCCTGCCCGCCGAGCTCGAGGCGATGCGTCAGCTCGGGCTGACCGAGAAGCACGAGATCGACGACATGGGCATCGACGTGTTCAACGCCGCCGCCCGCCGATCGGTGCTGCAGTACACCGACGAATGGCAGCGGTACGTCACCCGCCAGGCGCGCTGGGTCGACTTCGACCACGACTACAAGACCCTCGACGTCGACTACATGGAGAGCGTCGTCTGGGCCTTCAAGCAGTTGCACGACAAGGGACTCGCCTACGAGGGCTTCCGTGTGCTGCCCTACTGCTGGCACGACCAGACCCCCTTGTCCAACCACGAACTGCGCATGGACGACGACGTCTACAAGAACCGTCAGGACCAGACGGTCACCGTCGCCTTCCCCCTCGTCGGCGCCAAGGCCGAGGCGCTCGGCCTGACCGGCGTCGAGGCGCTGGCCTGGACGACCACCCCGTGGACCCTCCCGACCAACATGGCGCTGGCCGTGGGACCGGCCATCGACTACGTCACCGTGCCCCACGCCCTCCTGCCGGGCGAGCGCACCGGCGACCAAGAGCTGTTGACCGGCAGCGTGTTCCTGCTCGCGGCCGACACGCTCGGCGCCTACGCGCGCGACCTGGGCTACGAGTCCGCCGAGTCCGCCCAGGCCGCCGTCACCGCGACCTTCACCGGTGCCGAGCTCGAGGGCGTCGAGTACGACCGCATCTGGGACGTCTACGCCGACACCGAGGCCTGGGGCACCGAGAACGCCTGGCGCGTGCTGGTCGCCGACTACGTCGCCACCGGCGAGGGCACCGGCATCGTGCACCAGGCCCCGGCCTACGGCGAGGACGACCAGCTGGTCTGCGCCGCCGCGGGCATCCCCGTGATCGTCTCGGTCGACGACGGTGGGCGCTTCCTGCCGATGTTCGACGAGCTGGGCGTCGCCGGCCTCCAGGTCTTCGAGGCCAACAAGCCGTTGGTGCAGCGCCTCCGCGCCGACGGTCGCCTGGTGCGCCTCGCCAGCTACGAGCACAGCTACCCGCACTGCTGGCGCTGCCGCAACCCGCTGATCTACAAGGCGGTGTCGAGCTGGTTCGTGCGCGTCACCGAGTTCCGCGACCGCATGGGCGAGCTGAACCAGCAGATCACCTGGGTGCCCGACAACGTCAAGGACGGCCAGTTCGGCAAGTGGGTCGGCAACGCCCGCGACTGGTCGATCTCGCGCAACCGCTACTGGGGTTCACCGATCCCGGTGTGGAAGAGCGACGACCCCGCCTACCCGCGCGTCGACGTCTACGGCTCGCTGGCCGAGATGGAGGCCGACTTCGGCCGCCTGCCGCTCAACGCCGACGGCGAGCCCGACCTGCACCGCCCCTACATCGACGAGCTCACCCGACCGAACCCCGACGATCCGACCGGGCAGAGCACGATGCGCCGCATCGAGGACGTCCTCGACGTCTGGTTCGACAGCGGCTCGATGCCGTTCGCGCAGGTGCACTACCCGTTCGAGAACCAGCAGTGGTTCGACGAGCACAGCCCTGCCGACTTCATCGTCGAGTACATCGGCCAGACCCGTGGCTGGTTCTACACGCTGCACACGCTCTCCACCGCGCTGTTCGACCGCCCGGCCTTCTCGAACGTGGTCAGCCACGGCATCGTGCTCGGCTCCGACGGCCAGAAGATGTCGAAGAGCCTGCGCAACTACCCCGACGTCAGCGAGGTCTTCGACCGCGACGGGGCCGACGCCATGCGCTGGTTCCTCATGTCGAGTTCGGTGATCCGCGGCGGCAACCTCGTCGTCACCGAGGAGGGCATCCGCGAGGGCGTCCGGCAGTTCCTGCTGCCGCTCTGGAGCACCTGGTACTTCTTCTCGCTCTACGCCAACGCGGCGTCCGGAGGCGCGGGTCGTCACGCCGCACCCGGTCACGACGCGCAGTGGCGAACCGACTCGAGCGACGTCCTCGACCGCTACCTGCTGGCGAAGACGCGCCTCCTGGTCACGGACGTCGAGGCGGCCCTCGACGCCCTCGACACGCCGCGGGCCACCGCGACCCTGCGCGACTTCGCCGACGTCCTGACCAACTGGTACGTCCGACGCTCGCGTGACCGGTTCTGGTCGGGCGACGACGTCGACGCCTTCGACACCCTCTTCACGGTGCTCGAGACCCTCACCCGGGTCGCGGCCCCGCTCGCGCCTCTCGTCGCGGACGAGATCTACAAGGGACTCACCGGGGGTCGCTCGGTGCACCTGATCGACTGGCCCGACGCCTCGGCGTTCCCGGCCGACGACGCCCTCGTGGCCGCGATGGACGCCGTTCGCGCGGTCGCGTCGAGCGGCCTGGCGCTGCGCAAGGCCCAGGGACTGCGCGTCCGCCTGCCTTTGGCCCGTCTGACCGTCGTCACGCCCGACCCCGCTGGCCTCGAGGCGTTCGCCGACATCGTGCGCGACGAGCTCAACGTCAAGCAGGTCGTCGTGACCCGCCTGACCGAGGAGAGCCTCGGAGAATACGGCGTCACCCGCAAGCTCACCGTCAACGCCCGGGCGGCCGGCCCGCGCATCGGCAAGCAGGTGCAACAGGTCATCCCGGCGGCGAAGAGGGGCGACTGGCAGCCCGCGGGCGAGAACGTCGTCGTCGGCGGCGTCGAGTTGCTGCCCGGCGAGTTCACGCTCGAGCTGGCCGTCGCCGACGCGTCGAGCGCTCTCGCCTTCGTCGGCGACGGCGGCTTCGTGCTGCTCGACACCGCGACCACGCCCGAGCTCGAGGCCGAGGGCCTGGCCCGCGACGTCGTGCGTGCCGTGCAGCAGGCCCGGAAGACCGCCGACCTCGACGTGTCCGACCGCATCGTGACGACGCTCACGACCGACGCCGTCGCGGCGGCCGCCGTCGAGGCCCACCGTGAGCTGATCTCCCGCGAGACCCTGACCACCGAGCTGATCGTCGACGTCCAGGAGGGCGTCGGCGAGCGGCCCGAGAAGACCGTCGTCGGATCGGGCTCCGGCTCGGCCGTCGTCGTGGAGGTACGACGCGCATGACCCCGAAGAAGAACGACCGTCAGGGCGATCCCGCCGACGAGCAGGGAGGCGAGTTCGCGGCCGGCGCGCAGCGCGTCCACGACGAGCTGCTGGCACGCATCGGCGAGCAGGCCCCGCAGCCGCGGCTCGAGCCGACCCGGCGGGCCGTCGAGTTGTTGGGCGACCCGCAGCGGGCCTACCCGGTGATCCACCTCACCGGCACGAACGGCAAGACGTCGACCAGCCGGATGATCGAGAGCATCCTGCGGGCGCACGGCCTGCGCACCGGGCTCATGACGAGCCCGCACCTCGTGCGCCTCAACGAGCGCATCGTGGTCGACGGCGAGCCGATCAGCGACGAGCGCCTGGTCGCCAACTGGGACGACATCCAGCCCTACCTGACCATGGTCGACACCGATCTCGAAGCGTCGGGGGAGCCCACCCTGACCTTCTTCGAGGCCCTGACGGTGCTCGCCTTCGCCTGCTTCGCCGACGCTCCCGCCGACGTGGTCGTGCTGGAGGTCGGCATGGGGGGCGAATGGGACAGCACGAACGTGGCCGACGGCCAGGTCGCCGTCTTCACCCCCATCGCCCTCGACCACCAGAACCGTCTCGGCTCGACCGTGGCCGAGATCGCCCGCACGAAGGCCGGGATCGTCAAGCCCACGGCCGCCGTGGTCTCGGCGTCGCAGACCCCCGAGGCCCTGGTCGAACTCGAACGCGCCGTCGAGTTGAGCGAGGGGTCGCTCGCGGTCGAGGGCACCGCCTTCGGCGTCGAGTCCACCACCGTCGCCGTCGGCGGCCAGGTCGTCACGATCCGCGGGCTCGCGGGCCGGTACGACGACCTGCTCCTGCCGCAGTTCGGTGACCACCAGGCCCAGAACGCCGCCGTCGCGGTCGCGGCCGTCGAGTCCTTCCTCGGCGGCGGGTCGCAGCCGCTCGACCACGAGGTGCTCGCCGAGGGACTCGCGAGTGCGACGTCGCCCGGCCGCCTGCAGATCGTCGCCAACGAGCCGACGATCCTGGTCGACGCGGCGCACAACCCGCACGGCGCCCGCGCCCTGGCCAAGGCCCTCGACGACTACTTCCAGTTCGGCGGCGTCGTCGCGGTGCTCAGCGTGTTGGCCGACAAGGACGCCGCGGGCATCGTCCGCGCCCTGGCGCCCACGGTCACCCAGTTCGTCGTGACGAGCTCGCAGTCCGACCGGGCGATCGACGCCGACGAGCTCGCCGCCATCGCGGTGGGCGTCGTGGGTGCCGACCGCGTCGTCGTCGAGACCGACCTCGTGGCGGCCCTGCGCACGGCGCGCGACCTGGCCGACGAGGTCGAGGGCGACGAGCCCGGCGGCGTCGTCGTGACGGGGTCGATCACGCTGGTCGGCGACGTCATCGCCCTCTCGCAGCAGCCCGAGGGGCTCTCGTGACGACGCCACCGCCTCCCGCCGGAGCCGGAGCCGGCGGGCGCGCGCCGCGCCCCCGTCGACGTCGTGGGGCGGCCGAGAGCCTGCTCTCGATCGTCCTCGTGCTCGAGGCCATGACGCTGTTCTTCGTCACCCTCGTGGTCTTCGGGCGGCAGCTGCTGCCAGCCGGCGTCGCCTGGGGCGGAGGCCTCGCCGCGATCGTCCTGACGCTGCTGATCTCGCAGACCCTGCGCTGGCGGTGGGGCGTCGCCCTCGGCTGGCTCGTCCAGCTGGGTCTCGTGGCCTGTGGGTTCCTCGATCCGGTCATGTTCGTCGTGGCCGCCCTGTTCGTGGCCATCTGGACCTACTGCCTCGTCAAGGGCACACAGCTCGACCGCATGAACGCCGCCCGGCTGCGCGACGCGCCCGGTGACGTGGCCTGAGCCGACACCCACCGACCCGTCCTCCGGGCGCCCGCCCGCGAGCCATCCGCCACCCACCGAAAGAGGAGCAATGTCCGATCTCGAAGAAACCCTCGTCCTCGTCAAGCCCGACGGCGTCGCCCGCGGCCTGACCGGCGAGATCCTGCGCCGCATCGAGGCCAAGGGGTACTCGCTCGTCGACGTCCGCCTCGTGCAGGCCGACCGCGACCTGCTCGCGAAGCACTACGAGGAGCACGTGGGCAAGCCGTTCTACGAGCCTCTCGTCGAGTTCATGCAGAGCGGCCCGACCGTCGCGCTGCGCATCGCGGGCGACGCCGTCATCGCGGGCTTCCGCTCGCTCGCCGGCACGACCGACCCGACGACCGCGGCCCCCGGAACGATCCGTGGCGACCTCGGCCGCGACTGGGGCCTGAAGGTCCAGCAGAACCTGGTGCACGGCAGCGACAGCCCCGAGAGCGCCACGCGCGAGCTGGCCCTCTGGTTCTGAGCCGCCGACCGGCGTGACGCCGGAGACCACCGAGCCCGCGCCTCCTGAGTCCATCAGGAGGCGCGGGCTCGGTCGTGTCGACGGGTCGCGTCGTCAGGGGGCCGGCGTCGCCGTCGAGCCCTCGGTGTCGCCCGTGCTCGTGTCACCGGTCGGGGCACCGTTCTGCACCTCGGCGACGAACTGCGCGAAGGTGCTCGCGTCGGTCAACGAGCCCTGGTACTGCTGGCCGTTCACCAGGACGAGCGGGGTGCTCGCGAGCTTGTCGAGCGACGAGTTCGGGATCGGGTCGTTCAACGCCCGCTGGGTGGCCGAGGCGACCCAGTCCTCGAAGTCGCCTCCCGTGATGCACGACGGGATCTGGTCGTCGGTCGCCCCGGCACCCTGCACCAGGGTGACGAGCTCGTCGTTCGTCAGGCCCCGGGTGTTCTCCTCGGGTTGCTGCGCGAACAGGGCGGTGTTGACGTCGAGCGCCTTGTCGGGCTCGTGGTTCGCGACGCAGGCGAAGGCGTTGGCGGCCCGCGTCGAGTACCGGCTGCCCTGCGAGGCGTTGTCGAGGAACCCGATCGGGTGGATCGCCAGGGTCGCGGCACCGCTCGAGACGGCTTCCTCGAGCTGCTGGGCGTTCGTCGTGTCGAACTGGCCGCAGAACGGGCACATGTAGTCGAGGTAGACCACGATCGACGGCACGTCGCCCGAGGCGCTGGGGGCCGGGGTCGGGGTCGCGTCGGCGGCGAGAGCGCTGCTCGGCACGGCGGTGACCGCCCCGTTCGAGCCCTCGAGCACCAGGCCGTCACTGGCCATGTTCGCAGGGCCGGGACCGGCCGGCTTGATCGACTGCGTGATGACGAGCGCGACGATCGCGAGCACCGCCACGATGCCCACGACCAGGCCGCCCTGCAGGAGCCACTTGTTGCGTCGTCGACGACGGGCCTCGGCCTCGCGCGTGACGCGGGCCTTCTCGCGGGCTGCTTCTCGGCGTTCTTTCTTGCTGGCGGGGGAGTCGGTGGGTGGCGTCATCAGTCCTCGTCGTGGCTCGGGGGTCGTCGGTCAAGACTGGCGAGGTCGACCCTGATTCGGCTGGGAGCGACCTGGGTGCGACCGAGGGGGCGTGTGGGCCCGAGCCGGGGACGCGAGGAGGTGCGGCTCACCCGAACAGCGTCGGGAGCAGCAACGGGAACACGACGACGATGGTCGTGGCGACGACGATGTAGTTGAGCACCGGCAGCACCCACGAGTAGGGGAGGAAGCGTGCCGCCGCACGTCGGAGCGGCCCGTCGGGGACGGTGACGCCGCGAGCCGCGCCCCACACCGTGAAGACCCAGAACAGCGGGATGGTGAAGAGCCAGACGAGCATGCACCACGGGCAGAGCGCGCCGATGACGAACACGGTCTGGGTGAAGAGCCAGGTGATGAAGATCCAGGCGAGCAGCAGCCCGAGGTTGAAGGCCAGCCAGAACCACCGGGCGAAGCGCGCACCGGCGAGCAGGCCCAGGCCCACCCCCACGGGGGCCGCGAAGCCGATCAGGCCGAGGATCGGGTTGGGGAAGCCGAAGAGCGAGGCCTGCCAGCTGTTGATGACGGGTGAGCAGCCCACGAACGGGTTGACGTCGCAGCCGAGCGCCGCGCCCGGGTTCTCGAGCAGTCGGAACTTGTCGAGGGTCAGGGCGAAGGCCCCCACGAGTCCGCCGAGACCGGCGACGACGAGCAGCACGGCCGCGACGAACGGGGTGCGGCCGGTGGGCAGGGTCACGGCCCGAGGCGTCTCGACGGTCACGTCCAGCAGTATCGCACGGGCCGTCGGGGCGTCCGCTTTGACCCCGGACCGGCGTGGGCGTGCGATAATCGAGCCAGTCGTGGGGCCCAGGCCCCGAGATCCAGGCTTACCGGGCAGTGCCGGCCGTCGTCGTCACGCGAGAGATCGCGTGGTCGACCAGGTCGAGCGGAATCCGGGCCAGAGCGCAGGCGCTCATCGTCGGATGGCCAGTTCCGAACCAGCAAGGCGACACGAAGAACAGCACGTCGACGAACGACATCGAGGGCGACGACCGCAGGTCGGTCGACACCCCGGGTGACCGAACGTGGCGTGTCCGAGAAGGCGCGCCGTGAGAGGGCGCGGTGGTCAGGGGCAGGTGCCACGTCACCGCCCGGCCACGACACGAGAATTCCTGCCGACGGCATGGCCTCGGCGGGGCGAGGAGCGCACCGCAAGTGGTGAACGACAACACAGACAACGACGGACGTCCGAAGAAGAGAAGGGGATTGTTCGCAGGCCTCAGGGCTCGCCAGGCGGCGGTCGACGCCGCCCCGGCGACGGCCCCCGCCAGGCAGCAGGCAGCACTCCCTTCACCCGTCCGGACGACAGACGACGCCCAGGAGGCATCACCCGTGACCCACGAGACCGAGACCACCGACGAGCAGGTCGCGGCCCAGGCCCCGACCTCCCAGCAGGGCGAGACCGACGCCGTCGCCGAGGCGTTCGTCGCTGCGGCGACCCAGCCGTCACCGACCGGGGCCGCGACGGCCGACGACGAGACGACCGACGGGGCGTCGCCGATCCCGGCGAACCTCACGACGACGTCGTTGATCTTCCACGCACCCGAGATCACCGTCCTGCCGGCCCGCCCCGGTCGACGACAGCGCGACGACCGTGACGACCGGTACGACCGCGACGACTCGTGGGACGACGACCGCGAGGGCGACGACGACGACCGCGACGACCGTGACGAGCGCGACGACCGCGAGCAGCAGCCCGCCTCGCGTCGCCGCCAGCGTGGCCGCTCGCAGGACCGCGAGGAGCGCGACTCCGAGCCCCGTGGTCGCGACCGCGACCGTGCCCCGCGTCAGGCCGAGCTCATCACCGAGCCGCAGCGCATCAAGGGCTCCACGCGTCTCGAGGCGAAGAAGCAGCGTCGTCGCGACGGCCGGGACGCGGGACGCCGTCGCACCGTCATCACCGAGGCCGAGTTCCTCGCCCGTCGCGAGAGCGTCGACCGCAAGATGATCGTCCGCTCGTCGGGCGACCGCATCGAGATCGGCGTCATGGAGGACGGCACCCTGGCCGAGCACTACGTCGCCAAGGCGCAGAACGTGTCGTTGATCGGCAACGTCTACCTCGGTCGCGTCCAGAACGTGCTGCCCAGCATGGAGGCCGCCTTCGTCGACATCGGACGCGGTCGGAACGCCGTGCTCTACTCGGGCGAGGTCGACTGGGACTCGCTGTCGACGGGCAACCAGCCCCGTCGCATCGAGCTGGCCCTCAAGCCCGGTGACCGCGTGCTCGTCCAGGTCACCAAGGACCCCGTCGGCCACAAGGGCGCCCGTCTCACGAGCCAGATCTCACTGCCGGGCCGCTACCTCGTCTACGTGCCCAACGGCTCGATGAACGGCATCAGCCGCAAGCTGCCCGACACCGAGCGCGCGCGTCTGAAGAAGATCCTCAAAGAGGCCCTGCCGGAGAACACCGGCGTCATCGTGCGCACGGCGGCCGAGGGCGCGACCGAAGAGCAGCTGACCCTCGACGTCAAGCGCCTCACCAACCAGTGGGCCGACATCGAGAAGAAGGTCGCGGCGGGCAACGCCCCGAACCAGCTGCACTCCGAGCCCGACCTGCTGATCAAGATCGTGCGCGACGTCTTCAACGAGGACTTCCACGAGATGGTCATCGACGGCGATGAGGCGTTCGAGACGCTGCAGTCGTACCTCTCGGCGGTGGCGCCCGACCTCATGGACCGCGTCAAGCGCTACGAGGGTGACAAGGACGCGTTCGACGAGTACCGCCTCAACGAGCAGATCGAGAAGGCGCTCGACCGCAAGGTCTGGCTGCCCTCGGGCGGTTCCCTCGTCATCGACCGCACCGAGGCGATGACCGTCGTCGACGTCAACACCGGCAAGTTCGTCGGTTCCGGCGGAAACCTCGAAGAGACGGTCACGAAGAACAACCTCGAGGCCGCCGAAGAGATCGTCCGTCAGCTGCGCCTCCGCGACATCGGCGGCATCATCGTCGTCGACTTCATCGACATGGTGCTCGAGTCCAACCGTGACCTCGTGCTGCGTCGTCTGGTCGAGTGCCTCAGCCGCGACCGCACCAAGCACCAGGTGGCCGAGGTCACGTCGCTCGGGCTCGTCCAGATGACGCGAAAGAAGTTGGGCCTCGGCCTGGCCGAGTCGTTCTCCGAGGCCGGCAGCGCCGCGCGCGTCCAAGAACAGCAGCCCCGCAAGGGCGGCCAGCAGGGCGACCGCCGACGTGGCGGCCAGGCCGGCGGGTCCGGCAAGTCGGGCGGCAACGGCCACAACACCGGTGCCGGTGCCGGCACCGCGCTGCAGTCCGGTCGCGGCGGCCCCTCGGCGCCGACCGGTGGGGCTCACCCCACGACGGGTACGCACGCCATCACCGACGACGTGAAGAACGCCCTCTCGCGCATCGCGGCGAGCACCATCGCCCATGCCGAAGAAGGCGGCGCCAAGGACGACGACGCGGCCAGCCAGGCCGCCGCGGCGGTCGAGGCCGCCATCGACGCCGCCGCCGCGAGTGCCACGAAGGCCGAGCCGGCCGCCGAGGCAGCCGGTGACCAGGCCGACGAAGGCCGTCGCGGGCGTTCGGGTCGCAAGGGCCGCCGTGGATCGTCACGTGCCGCGCGCGAGACCGGCGAGGACGCCGCCGAGTCGGCTCCTGCCGTGTCGTCGCCCGCCGAGTCCGCTCCTGCCGACTCGAGCGCCGGTGTGATCGAGGTCCCCGCGGCCGCCCCGGCCGAGCGGTCGGCTCCAGCCGCCGCCGTGGCCGCACCCGTCGACGAGCCCACGGAGGCTCCGGTCGCCAAGGCCACGGAGCGTCGCCGGTCGTCGGCCACGGTCTCGACCCCGGACGCCACGGTCGCGATCCTCGACATCCCCGTCGCGACCACGCGTCGCGAGCCGCGTCGCATCAGCAGCCAGGACGCCGAGCAGCTGCTCGACTCGGTGCTGGGTGCGCTGCCCGAGCCGAAGCAGCCCGGGCAGGGGCGTTCGCGTTCGCGCCGCGCCTCCAGCCAGGGCACGACCGCAGCGGCTCCGGCCGAGCCGACGACGACCGGCGAGTCCGGTCCGTTCATCCTCGGCGTGGGGGTCAGCTCCGACGATCTGTAGGTCGTCTAGGGTGACTGCGTGCCTCTGACCCAGCCCGGACCCCCGACCGTCAGGTCGAGGCTCCGGGCTGCGTCCGTCTCGGCCTCGGGGCCGGAGGGACGCGAGCGCCTGCTCGTGGCGGCCACGGCCCTGGTCGTCGTGCTGGTGGCGCGTTTCGCCCTCGGCCTCGTCGCGCTCGTCGGTTCGGCGGTCGGCTTCTCGGTGACGGCGTTCCCCAGCGGGTTCGTCGCGACGCCGGTCGGGCAGTTCCTCGGCAGCTTCGTGCTCTACCCGTTCCCGTTCTACCTCGCCTCGTTCGTCGTGCTCGCCACGATCAGGCCGCTGACGCCGCGGTCCGACCTCCGGACGGTCGTGCGCCACGCCGTGGTCGCGGGCGGAGCGGGAACCCTCGCGCTGGCCGTCGTCGGGATCGTCCCGGGCATCGTGCTCTCGATCGACGGCGGTACGTGGGTGAACCTCGCGCTCTACCTGACGACCATCCCGCTGTCGGCGGGCATCGTCGACACGGCCCTGCTCGTGGCCGGGGCCGTGCTCGCCCGGTTGTGGCTGGGCGGAGGCCACGGCGACGAGGTCTGGGCGGTCGAGCCCGCGCCCCGGGTCGCCGAGGCCGGGGAGGGTGACGACGCGGGCGACGTCGAGGACGACGTCGCGCCTCCTGCCGTCCGGGGCGATCGCTCCACCCGCCTCCCGACGACCGTCGCCGCGGCGCCGTCGGCCCCCGTCGTCCCGCCCGAGCGCCCCGTCGTGCCGTCGCACCCGGCCCCCGCACCGGACGACTGGTCGCGCTTCGCGCCCCCGGCCGGTCCGAACGAGGACTACCGGTGAGCGCTCCCGTCCGGGAGCGCATCGACCACGCCGGGCACGGCGCCGGACGGCGTGCTCGTCGGGCACCGTCGCGCGTCCCGCTGCTCGTGGCCGGTGGGCTCGTGCTCGCCGTGCTCGTGGCGGTCCGCCTCGCCTCGCCCCTCCTCGGCCCGGGCCTGCTGCCGAACGCGCTGCAGGACTTCGTCACGCTGACCATCAGCGTCATCGTCGAGTCGATGCCGTTCGTCCTGCTCGGCATCGTCCTGTCGATCATCGTGCAGGAGTGGCTGCCGCAGGCGTTCTTCTCGTCGTGGCTGCCGAAGCGGGGGCTGCCCCGTCGCGCGGTCATCTCGTTCCTCGGCATGTTCCTGCCCGTCTGCGAGTGCGGCAACGTGCCCCTGGCGCGGGGGCTCGTGCTCAAGGGCTTCACGGTGTCCGAGTCGATGACCTTCCTGCTCGCGGCGCCGATCCTCAACCCGATCACCATCATCACCACGCACCAGGCGTTCGGGTGGGACGACGGCATCCTCGTGGCCCGGTTGATCGGTGGGTTCGTCATCGCGAACCTGATCGGCTGGCTGTTCAGCAAGCACCCGAACCAGCAGAGCCTGCTGACCTCCTCGTTCGCGGCCGAGTGCCGGGTCGACGACGGCCATGCGCACGGCCGGGGTCGCACGGCGAAGAGCGTCGACCTGTTCCGCCGCGAGATGTCGACCATGATGCCCGCGCTGTTCATCGGCGCGGCCATCGCGGGCGCGATCCAGACGATCGTTCCGCGGTCGGTGCTCGTCACGCTCGGCAGCAACCCGGTCTGGTCGGTGCTGGCGATGATGGTGCTGGCCTTCGTCATCTCGATCTGCTCGAACGTCGACGCGTTCTTCGTGCTGCCGTTCGCCTCGACGTTCATGCCCGGCGGCATCGCCGCCTTCCTCGTCTTCGGCCCCATCATCGACGTCAAGATGCTGGCCCTGCTGCGGACGACCTACACACCCAAGGTGCTCGGGCAGGTCACCCTCGTGGTGGCCCTGACCAGTGCCGCGATCGGACTGGTGGTCAACTATGTCGCCTAGCCCTGCTCCTCGCCCCTGGCGCCGACTGCTCGACCGGTGGCAAGGGGTGCTGCTGACGCTCGTCGTCGGCGTCGCCACCCTCTGGCTCGCCGCGACCGGGCAGCTCGTGCTCTACATCCACCCCCGGTACGACGTCTTCACGGTCGTGATGATCCTGATCGGCATGACGCTGTCGTTGGCCACGCTGGCGTTCTCACCCGTCCGGGGCGACGACGCGCACGACGGCCACGACCACGATCCCGGGCACGACCACGACCACGACGGCCGCCTCGACGCGGCCGAGGTGCCCGCGGTCGAGGACGGCCTCCGGCCGCGCCGGCGTCGGCCGGTCGCCACCGGCGCCCGACGTCTCGCCTTCTCGGTGGGCGCCGCCGTCACCGCCGCCATCGCGATCGCCGTCGTCGCCCTGCCCCCGGCCACCCTCACCAGCGCCACGGCCGGCCAGCGCGACGTGAACTCGTCGACCGCGGCGCTCGACCGTACGACCGTGGCCGACGCGACCAGCGCCTCCTCGGACGCCTACCGGTCGTTCAGCGTCCTCGACTGGGCCGGCCTGCTGAGGCAGACGACCGACCTAGCGTTCTACGAGGGCAAGACCGCCGACGTCGTCGGGTTCGTCACGCCGTCCGACACCGACCCCGACGACGTGTTCTACGTGTCGCGCTTCGTGATCACGTGCTGTGCGGTCGACGCCCAGCCCGTCGGCGTGCCCGTCTACCTGCCGGG
Organism: Frigoribacterium sp. 2355; assembly: GCF_054060695.1. Classification (NCBI taxonomy): domain Bacteria; kingdom Bacillati; phylum Actinomycetota; class Actinomycetes; order Micrococcales; family Microbacteriaceae; genus Frigoribacterium; species Frigoribacterium sp. 2355. The sequence continues at coordinate 57,923 of NZ_JBSSDL010000011.1, forward strand.
GTGGCAGGACCAGGTCGCCGCCGACGACTGGGTCGAGGTCACGGGCGGCTTCGACACCAACCGCAGCAGCTCGAGCCAGGACCCCGTCGCCCTCGTGCCCGACGACGTCACCACCGTGGGACAGCCCAGTGACCCGTACCTCTACTGAGGGCGGACGGGGCCGGGGCGCGACAGGAGGGGCTGCCACGCCCGATCCGTTCGCGTCCGACCCCGTGTTCCTCACCGAGCAGGACGCCCGTGAGGCCGGTGCCCGTTGGCGCACGCGATGGATCGCCGTCGTCACCGTCCTCGCGGTGGTCTGTGCCGCCTTCGTGGGCCTGACCTACTTCCAGGGCCCCAAGGCCGGCGAGACGCAGGTCGACACGACGGCCGTGGTCGAGCGTCCCGGTCAGCAGCTGCGGGTGTTCGCCAACCAGGCGCTCGCGCACGTCGACGCCTCGCAGGTGGTCGTGACGCCCGCGGCCGCCTTCACGGTGCAGACGTCGGGTGACGTGGTCGCCGTGACCTTCACCGGTCGGCTCGCGTACGACACCGACTACCACGTCCGCGTCGACGGGGTCTCGAGCGTCTACCAGCGACAGACCTCGACCCTGGAGGCGCGGTTCAGCACGCCCCCGGCGACGGCGTACCGGCTCGTGCGCGGCACGTCCGGGGCCGACGACCGCATCGAACGGGCCGGGCTCCGGGGCTCGGACAGGACGACCGTCTGGTCCGCGCCGCGCATCCAGGCCTACGAGGTGTTCGACTCGGCCGTCGCGGTCGTGACGGACGACGGGACGCAGAGCAGCCTCAGCCTCGTGTCGCTCGACGGGGCCGCCGTCGAGACCCTGCCCGTGCCCGAGGCCCCCGGCTTGATCACCCGCTTCGCGGCCGACCGTGCCACGACCACGCTGGCGTTCTCGTTCCGTCCGACCGGTTCGGACGTCGAGACGTTGTACACGCTGCCGCTGCAGGGGGAGCGGGCGGTGGCCCCGGTCCTCGGCCTGTCCGGGCAGCCCGTCGAACCCACCGACTGGGCCTTCGTGCCGGGTGAGGACGACGTCGTCGTCCAGGCCGTCGACGACTCGGTGAGCGTCATCGACCTCTCGGGAGTGGACCCCGTGCGGCCCGTGGGGACGTACTCGCTGTTGCAGGGGGTGTCGCTCGACGGCACCACGCTGATCGCCGCGTCGGCGATCGCCTCCATGGTCGTCGACCTCGCCACGGGGGACGAGCGCCCCCGTGCCCCCGCCCCGGTCGACGGCGTCCTCCCGTTCGCCGGACCGCTGGTGGCCCTCGACCCAGGCCACGTCGTGCAGCAGGTGTCGGTCCCGTCCGACGACGGGCTCACGTACCGGACGCTCGTCGTCGCCGACGACGGTGCCACGTCACGGACGCTCTGGCAGCCCCCGAGCGCATCCGGTGTCGTCGAGGGCTTCGACGTCTCCCCGAACGGGCAGTACCTGGCGGTCCAGTCGGTCGGGGACGCGACGACGCCGACCGACTACTCGTACACGATCGACCCCGTGGCCGACGGGGTCACGACCACCATCGTCGAGATCGCCTCGGGCGCGGTCGTGGCCAGCTACGAGGGCTTCGACACGAGTTGGTGACCGCGCGGCTGCGGGCCGGGGCGGACGAAACCGGTCAGGCCGTGAGGCCGCGTTTCACCCGCTGGGACACCCGCAGCCCGCTGCGTTCGAGACGGCGGGCGAGGTCGAGGCCGGTCACGGCGACGGCCCCACCGGCGATCAACTCGGCCCGTCGGGACTCGGGCACGTCGTAGTGGTCGTGGTCGAACCCGCGGCGGGGGATGCCGTGACGGGCGGCGAAGGCGTGCAACTCGTCGTACGAGTCGTCGCTCACCAGGTGTGCCCACAACGTGTCGTGGGCCGGCCACACGGCCTCGTCGATCAGGATCACGTCCTGGATGCTAGTCGTCGGTCCGCCTGCCGGTGCGGGGGTCGTGGACGGAGGAGGCGCGGCGCCCGTCGGAGGACGCGTTGACGGCCCCAGCGGCCCCCTGTACGATGGGCGGTTGGTGCGCGCTGGCTCGAGGCCGCGTCGTGCCGGACACCCCAACTCTTAAGGAACAGACATGGTCTACGCAGTCGTGCGCGCCGGTGGTCGGCAGGAGAAGGTCGAGGTCGGCACGATCGTCACCCTCGACCGCCTCAAGGCCGCCGAAGGCGACTCCATCACCCTCCCCGCCGTGCTGCACGTCGACGGTGACACCGTCACCTCCGCCGCCGACGCCCTGGCAGGGATCACCGTGACCGCCGAGGTGCTGAACGACCTGCGTGGCCCGAAGATCGTCATCCAGAACTACAAGAACAAGACCGGCTACAAGCGTCGCATGGGCTTCCGTGCCGACCTGACCCGCGTCAAGATCACCTCGATCACCACCAACTAAGGGGCTGACACCACATGGCACACAAAAAGGGCGCATCGTCCACCCGCAACGGTCGTGACTCGAACGCACAGCGCCTCGGCGTGAAGCGCTTCGGCGGCCAGGTCGTCCTCGCCGGCGAGATCATCGTCCGCCAGCGCGGCACCCACTTCCACCCCGGCGTCAACGTCGGCCGCGGCGGAGACGACACCCTCTTCGCCCTCGCCCCCGGCTCGGTCGAGTTCGGCGCCAAGGGCGGCCGCAAGGTCGTCAACATCGTCGCCTCCGCGACGGCGACGGTCTAGCACCACCACGCGGCGTCGGCACACGACCCGCATCGGCGGCCCCTCGCGGGTCGCACCGTCTGGGGCGAGCATCCTGCTCGCCCCAGACGTGTTTGACCCGGGCAGCTCGCACCGGCACGCACAGACAAAGAGATCAAGCACCTCATGGCCACATTCGTCGACCAAGTGACCCTCCACCTCCGCGCCGGCAACGGCGGCAACGGCTGCGTGTCCGTCAAGCGCGAGAAGTTCAAGCCGCTGGCCGGCCCCGACGGCGGCAACGGCGGTCACGGCGGCGACGTCGTCATCGTCAGCGACAGCGGCGTCACGACGCTGCTCGGGTTCCACCGCGCACCGCACCGCTCGAGCGACAACGGCGGCTTCGGCATGGGCGACCACCGGGCCGGCACCAACGGCGAGACCCTCGAGCTCGTCGTGCCGGTCGGCACCGTCGTGAAGTCCGCCGACGGCGTCGAGTTGATCGACATGGTCGAACCGGGCATGCGCTACGTCGCCGCCGAGGGCGGCATCGGGGGCCTCGGCAACGCGGCCCTCTCGTCGACCAAGCGCAAGGCGCCCGGCTTCGCCCTGCTGGGCACCCCCGGCTGGGCCGGAGACGTCCTGCTCGAACTCAAGGTCGTCGCCGACATCGCGCTCGTGGGCTACCCGTCCGCCGGCAAGTCGAGCCTCGTCGCCGCGCTCTCGGCCGCCAAGCCGAAGATCGCCGACTACCCCTTCACGACGCTGCACCCCAACCTCGGCGTCGTCGAGTCGGGTGACACGCGCTACACGGTCGCCGACGTCCCCGGGCTGATCGAGGGGGCCAGCGAGGGCAAGGGCCTCGGGCTCGAGTTCCTCCGCCACGTCGAGCGCTGCTCGGCCCTGCTGCACGTGCTCGACTGCGCGACGCTCGACCCGGGCCGCGACCCGTTGACCGACCTCGACGTCATCCTCCGCGAGCTCGAGGCGTACCCCGTCCCCGACGGCCAGAAGCCGCTGCTCGACCGCCCGCAGCTGATCGCGCTCAACAAGGTCGACGTGCCCGACGGTCGCGAGCTGGCCGACTTCGTCACGCCCGAGCTCGAGGCCCGCGGCTACCGCGTCTTCGAGATCTCCGCCGTGAGCCACGAGGGCTTGCGCAACCTGTCCTTCGCCCTGGCCGAGGTCGTCGAGGCCAGCCGCGCCGAGATCGCGGCGCGACCCGCGCCTCCTCGGATCGTCATGCGCCCCCGCGCCGTCAACGAGAAGCCCTTCGTCATCAGGGTCGAGGGCGGCACCTACGGCAACGTGTACCGCATCCTGGGCCAGAAACCCGAGCGGTGGGTCGTGCAGACCGACTTCAACAACGAGGAGGCCGTGGGCTACCTCGCCGACCGGCTCAACGCCATCGGCGTCGAGGACGCGCTGTTCAAGGCCGGTGCGCAGGCCGGTTCGACGGTCGTCATCGGCCCCGAGGGCGGCATCGTCTTTGACTGGGAGCCCACCCTCACCTCGACGGCCGAGCTGATGACCAGCGCCCGCGGCACCGACCCGCGCCTGATCCAGAACGACCGCCCGACCCGCAACCAGCGCCGGGAGGAGTACTTCGAGCGCATGGACGCCAAGGCCGAGGCCCGCGCCGAACTCCAGCGTGAACGCGCCGCCGGCCTGTGGACCGACGACGAAGGGTTCCTCGTGAAAGAGGGCGACGACGTCGAAGGCGACGAGCGGGCGTGACCGGGGGCGTCGTCGACCGCGCCGGCCTCGGCACGGCCCGCCGCATCGTGGTCAAGGTCGGCTCGTCGTCGATCAGCGGTGAGAACGCCGGACAGATCGAGCCGCTGGTCGACGCCCTCGCCGCGACCTACGGGCGGGGTGCCCAGGTCGTGCTCGTCTCGTCCGGGGCCATCGCCACGGGCCTGCCGCACCTGCGCGTCGACTCCCGCCCGACCGACCTCGCGACCCAGCAGGCGGCCGCCGCCGTCGGGCAGAACGTCCTGATCTACCGGTACCAGCAGAGCCTGCGCCGCTACGGCATCGTGGCGGGGCAGGTGTTGCTGACCGCCGGGGACATGCAGAACCCGACGCACCGCAGCAACGCCCAGCGCGCCATGGAGCGCCTGCTCGAGCTGCGCATCCTGCCGATCGTCAACGAGAACGACACGGTCGCCACCCACGAGATCCGCTTCGGCGACAACGACCGGCTCGCGGCGCTGGTGTCGCAGCTGGTCGGTGCCGACGCCCTCGTCCTGCTCAGCGACGTCGACGCCCTGTACACCCGCCCGCCGCACGAACCCGGCGCCGTCGCCCTCGTCGACGTGCCCTTCGGCGACGACCTCGCCGGGGTCACCTTCGGTGCGGCCGGTGCGGCCGGCGTCGGCACCGGAGGCGCGGGCACGAAGGTCGCGGCCGCCCGGTTCGCGGCCGAGGCCGGCACCCCCGTCCTCGTGACGAGCGCCGCCAACGTCGCCCGGGCCCTCGCGGGCGAGCAGGTCGGCACCTTCTTCGAGGCGGCGGGAGCCGCGGGGTCGGGACCTGCGGCGGGGGAGCCAGGGACCGCGGGCGGGCGACCGGACTGACCCGCGCCTCCTCGGGGGCGTCCGCGCCGCCGCGGTGACCGCCGGAGCGGTCTCGCGAGACGAGGGAGCGGCGCATAGGCTTCGTGCATGTCGCTCATCGATGCCCCGGCCCCGTCGCTCACCGACAAGCTGACCGCCGCGAAGGCCGCCTCCCGCGTGCTCGCCACCGCGACGGCCGACCGCAAGGACGCGGGTCTGCGCGCCGTCGCCGCCGCCCTGCTCGCCAACGTCGACCGGATCGTCGCGGCGAACGAGCTCGACCTGGCGAACGCGCGCGAGAACGGCGTCGGCGCTTCGCTCCAGGACCGCCTGAGGCTCGACTCCGGACGACTGGCCGGGCTCGCGGCCGCCACCGAGCTGGTGGCCTCGCTGGTCGACCCGGTCGGCGAGTCGGTGCGGGGCAAGGTGCTGCCGAACGGGCTGCGCCTCGACCAGGTCCGCGTGCCGTTCGGCGTGGTGGGAGCCATCTACGAGGCCCGGCCGAACGTGACGGTCGACATCGCCGCGCTCGCCCTGAAGAGCGGCAACGCGGCCGTCCTGCGCGGCGGCAGCGCGGCGCAGCAGTCCAACCGCGTGCTGGTCGAGGTGATGCGCGAGGCCCTCGCCGAGGTGGGGCTGCCGGCCGACGCCGTCGTCACCATCGACGAGTTCGGCCGCGACGGGGCGGCCGACCTCATGCGGGCCCGCGGGCTGGTCGACGTCCTGATCCCCCGGGGCAGCGCCGAGCTGATCGACACCGTCGTCCGCGAGTCGACGGTCCCCGTCATCGAGACCGGTGCCGGGGTCGTGCACGTCTTCCTCGACGCGAGCGCCGACGAGGGGTGGGCCGTCGACATCGTCCAGAACGCCAAGGTGCAGCGTCCGAGCGTGTGCAACGCCCTCGAGACGTTGCTCGTCCACCGCGAGGCGGCGGAACGCCTGCTGCCGCCGGTGCTGGGTGCCCTGCGCGCGTCGGGCGTGACGATCCACGGCGACGAACGGACGCTCGAGGTCTTCCCCGACGGGGTCCCGGCGACCGAGGACGACTGGGCGACCGAGTACATGGGGCTCGACCTCGCCGTCCGGGTCGTGGCCGACGTCGACGAGGCCATGGCGCACATCGCCCGGTGGTCGACGCACCACACCGAGTCGATCGTGACCAACGACCTGGTGACCGCCGAGCGGTTCCTGGCCGAGGTGGACAGCGCCGTCGTCATGGTCAACGCCTCGACCCGCTTCACCGACGGCGGCGAGTTCGGCTTCGGGGCCGAGGTCGGCATCTCGACCCAGAAGCTCCACGCCCGCGGACCCATGGGGCTCGCCGAACTCACGAGCACCAAATGGGTCGTGCGGGGTCAGGGCCAGGTCCGCGGGTAGACTGACCGACGATCGTCACCGCCTGAACGGGAGAACCCATGCTCGACGCCTCGCTGCTGCTCGCCGAAGCCCACGAAGAACTCGCACCGCTGATCGCGCCGGCACCCGTCATCGCCGGTGTCTTCGCCGTCGCGTTCCTCGTCCTCGGCTACGTCGTGTTCAGCTACCGCGACGTCGCCAACCGTTCGCTGCGCAAGGCGAACAAGCTCGACCACCACGACGGTCCGATCGACGAGTTCGGTCACCCCGAGAACCACTGACCGCCGAGGTCGGCGAGATGGTCGTGGCGGGCGCCACCGTACCCGACGGCGAAGGCGTCAGGCGACCCCGCGTCGGCATCATGGGCGGCACGTTCGACCCGATCCACCACGGGCACCTGGTCGCGGCCAGCGAGGTCGCGCAGTCGTTCCACCTCGACGAGGTCGTCTTCGTGCCGACCGGTCAACCGTGGATGAAACCCGAGGTCAGCGAGGCGGAGCACCGCTACCTCATGACGGTCATCGCCACGGCGTCGAACCCGACCTTCACGGTCAGCCGCGTCGACGTCGACCGCGAGGGGCCGACCTACACGATCGACACCCTGCGCGACATCCGACGCCTCCGTCCGACGGCCGAGCTCTTCTTCATCACCGGTGCCGACGCCGTCGCCCAGATCCTCGACTGGAAAGACGTCCAAGAGCTCTGGGACCTCGCCCACTTCGTCGCCGTGTCCCGGCCGGGGCACGACCTCAGCGTTAGCGGTTTGCCCGAGAGCGACGTAAGCTTGCTCGAAGTCCCCGCACTGGCCATCTCGTCGACCGATTGCCGCGCCCGGGTGGGTCGAGACTTTCCGGTGTGGTACTTGGTCCCCGACGGCGTCGTCCAGTACATCTCCAAGCACCATCTGTATCGGAGCGTTTCATGAGCACGTCCGACGGTCAGCCGCCCCTCACCCGGCGACAGATCCGCGACCTCGAGCGAGCCCGCGAGGCCGGTCAGGCCATCACCGGCGCCGTGCCCGTGGTGCCGGCCTCGACGTCCGCTCCCGCCCCGCGGCCCGCGACCACCCCCACGGGTGACATGCCGACGCCGACTCCCGTGCCGTCGGCTGCCGCGCTGCGCGACGTGCCGCCCCCCGCACCCGGCTCGGTCGTCGACCCCGGCACCGGTCTGACCCGCCGCCAGATGCGCGCCCTGCGCGACGCGAGCCAGAGCCGCGACGCCTCCCCGGTGCCTCTGCAGGCACCGGCTCCCGAACCCCGTCGTCCCTTGGCCGACGCGCTCAACACCGTCGACGAGATCGCCCCGGCCGCCGACCGACCGGCCTCTGCGCCCGGTGCGTCCGCGCCGGCCTCGGCGGCCCTCCGTCCCGCCTCGGCCCCCGTGCCGTCCGCCGTGTCGGACGTCGACCCGTCGGACGACGACGACTCGTCGGACGACGTCCCCGGGCCCCGACGCACGGGTGCGACCGGCGCGGCGACCCCGGTGTCCTCGACCCCCACCCCGACGTCGACGCCGACGGTGTTCCCGTTCGCCCTGTCCGACGAGCAGGACCGCAGCGGACAGGACTCGCCGAGTGCGCCTCCTGCCCCGTCCCGTCCCGTGTCGTCGGCGCCGCGACCGTCCGGCAACGGTCCGTCGCGCGACCAGCGCGACGACTCGTCCGACGCCGCGCCCGTCGTCCCGTCCGGCCACTGGTCCACCCAGTCCGACGAGCCCGACGCGGAGTCCGTCCCGGGCCGCCAGCTCGGCACCAGCACCGGTCAGCAGAACGCCTTGATCCTCACCGACGCGCAGGTCGCCGACGTGACCGGTGCGCTCAACGCGACCGGCGAGATCATCATCACGGGCTCGATCGACCTGCCGCGCAGCCTGGCGTCGACCGGCTCGCAGGCACGCATCGACAACTCCGACATGGACCGCATCCTCGAACAGGGCGACGCCGAGCAGGCGTCGAGCGACGCCGAGCCCGTGCGCGCCAGCCGGGCCATCAGCACGCACACGTCCACCCGCGCCGTCGTGCTGGCCGCGTCGCAGCCCAAGGGCAACCACCTGCCGCTGATCCTCGGCATCTCGGGCGGCGTCGTGGGCCTCGGTATCATCGGCTTGATCATCGGTGGCTTCGCCACCGGGGTGCTGGGCTGAGGCCCGACCCACCCGAACCGACCCCGGTCGGCCCGCATCACCACCTACCCCCTAAGGAACACGTGACAGCCACCCCTCGTGCCATCGAGCTGCTGCAGATCGCCGCACGCGCGGCCGACGACAAGCAGGCCGACGACCTCGTCGCCCTCGACGTGTCCGGCCCCCTGCCCCTGACCGACGTGTTCCTGCTGGCCACCGGCCGCAGCGAACGCAACGTGGTCGCCATCGCCGGCGAGATCGAGGACAAGATGCTCGAGGCCGGCGTCAAGACGCTCCGCCGAGAGGGTCGTGCCGAGGGCCGCTGGGTCCTGCTCGACTTCGGTGACGTCGTCGCCCACGTCTTCCACGACGAGGACCGTCAGTACTACGCCCTCGAGCGCCTCTGGAGCGATTGCCCGACCATCCCGCTCGACGTGCTGACCGAGTCGGCCACCGCTCCGGACGAGGTCACAGCCGACGCACCGGCCGAGGCCTAGCCTCCTCGGCCCCGCCGTGTCGGCGGGGCCTCATGACATGCCGCTCACCTCCCGAGGTGAGCGGCATGTCGTGTCTTCTCGGCCGCGCTCGAGCAGGGTCGAGGGCGGGTGAACGTGCGCGGTCGAAAAGTGTAGTAATGTAGACGAGTTGCTTCCGACGGGGTGAAAACCTCAGAAGGGCAACAGTTCTGGGTCTGTGGCGCAGCTGGTAGCGCACCTGCATGGCATGCAGGGGGTCAGGGGTTCGAGTCCCCTCAGATCCACCAGAACCACCGAAAGCCCCTCCTCGCGAGGGGCTTTCGTCGTTGTCGGGCCGTCTGTTCGAGGGGGCCGGCCGCTACGCCGCCACGAAGTAAACACTCCGCCACGAGATGTCGTGGCGGAGTGTTTACTTCGTGGCGGGTCGCGCGGGTCGCGCGGGTCGTGCCCTCACGCCGACGGGCGCAAGAGGCGCATGAGGCGCAGAAGGCGCAAGAGGCGCAGGAGGCGCGGGTCGCGTCAGACGCGGGCGCGCAGCTCCGCCGACGCCCGGGCCGCGCCCTCGGCGAGCAGACCCTGGTCCGCGTGGACGAGCTCGCCGTCCGCCACGACCGCGTCGCCGCCGACCCAGAGCCGGAACAGCGGCGGCATCGAGGCGAGCCCCAGGGTGGCCACCGGGTCGGCGATGCCCGCGAAATCGACCCCGTCGACGCGCCAGAGGGCGAGGTCGGCGAGCTTCCCGACCTCGATCGAGCCGAGGTCCACGTCGCGTCCGAGCACGCGGGCACCGCCGATCGTCGCCAGGCGCAGGCCCTGCCGGACCGAGAACGCGTCCGCCCCGGAGCGCAGGCGCCCGAAGAGCACCGCCTGCCGGATCTCGGTGCCGAGTTGGCCGGACTCGTTCGACGCGGCACCGTCGACCCCGAGCCCGACGGGCGCCCCCGCGCGCAGCAACGACGCGATCGGGGCGATGCCCGCGGCGAGACGACCGTTCGACGACGGGCAGTGCGCCACACCGGTCCCCGTCGCGGCGAACCGTCCGATCGCGTGGTCGTCGAGGTGGACGCAGTGGGCCATCCAGACGTCGTCGCCGAGCCAGCCGAGGTCCTCCAGGTACTGGGTCGGCGTGCGGCCGAACCGCTCGAGGCAGAACGCGTCCTCCTCCACGGTCTCGGAGCCGTGGGTGTGCAGCCGGACTCCGAGCTGCCGCCCGAGGACGGCGGCCTCGCGCAGCAGGTCGGGCGTCACCGAGAACGGCGAGCAGGGCGCGATCGCGATCTGGACCCGCGCGTCACCGGACGGGTCGTGGAACCGCGCCACCGCCTCCTGGCTGGCGCGCAGCGCGGCGTCCGTGGTCTCGACGGCGAAGTCCGGCGGCAGGCCGCCCTGCGAGCGACCGAGGTCCATCGAACCCCGGGTGGCGTGCAGGCGGACGCCGACGGTCCCGGCGGCCCGGACGATGCCGCCCAGCAGGTCGCCGGCACCGGCCGGGAAGACGTAGTGGTGGTCGCCGACGGTCGTGCACCCCGACCGGGCGAGCACGGCGATCGCGGCGGCGGCCCCGGCCTCGACGAGCGGCTCGTCGATGCGCGCCCACGTCGGGTAGAGCGCGACGAGCCAGTCGAACAGGATGGAGTCCTGCGCGATGCCACGGGTCAGCCATTGGTAGAGGTGGTGGTGCGTGTTGACCAGGCCGGGGGTCAGCAGGTGTCCCCGGCCGTCGACGCGTTCGACCGGCATCGCCGCGGCGTCCGGCCCGGCTGGCTCAGAAGCAGGCCCGCCCGACCCGGGAGCCGACCCGGCCGCCGGGCCGGGCGGGGCCAGCCCGGCGGTGCACCACGCGGGGGCGGGTCCCGGCCCGACGGCGACGATGCGCGATCCGTCGACGACGACGTGCCCGCCGGCGTGCTCGGTGTCGTGGGCGTCGACCGTCGCGACGTGGGCGCCCTCGACGACCAGGCGGCGGATGGGCGGGGTCACGCCGCCAGCCACGCCGCGATCTCGCCGGCCGCCTGCTCCTTGAGCCCGTCGCTCGCCCCCGAGCACTCGATCGAGCTCAGCGCGCACGCGGCGAGCTGCTCGTCGGACAGACCGAGGGTCGTGCGGGCCAGCTCGTACTCGGCCAGCACGCCCGGCCCGAACAGGATGGGGTCGTCGGCGTTGATCGAGCACCGCACGCCGGCCTCGACGAGACGCTTCAGCGGGTGGTCCTCGATGGTGGGGATCACCGAGAGCAGCACGTTCGAGGTGAGGCACACGTCGAGGCAGACGCCCTCGGCGGCCAGTCGGGCCATCAGCGGTTCGCTCTGCACGGCCGTCACGCCGTGCAGCACACGGTCGGCACCGAGGACGTCCAGCGCCTCCTCGATCTGGTCCGGGCCGGCGAGCTCGCCGGCGTGCGGCGTCGAGAGCAGACCCGCGTGCTTGGCGATGCGGAACGCCTCCTCGTAGCGCGCCGCCGGGTTGCCGCGCTCGTCGTTGGCGAGGCCGAGCGAGACGACGCCGCGGTCGGCGTAGGTGGCGGCCAGGTGGGCCAGCTCGTTCGCGGCCTCGACGCTCTCGGTGCGGTCGACCGTGATCATCAGGCCGACCTCGACGCCCCACCGCTCGCCGCTGTCGGCGCAGGCCGCGAGCATCGCCCGCAGCGAGTCGTCGAGGGACCCGAAGGTGGCGACGTAGAACTGCGGGCTCGCCCCGAACTCGACGTAGGCGACGCCCTCGACGGCGCAGTCCTCGATCGCCTCGTCGATCAGGCGGAAGAGGTTCTCCCTCTCGGCCAGGACCACGAGCATGCCCTGGTACGTCGCACTGAACTCGCTGAAGTCGCCGAAGCTGGTGGGCATCGGCACGACGACGCCCGACGCCGCCGCCATGTCGGCCAGCGACTCGGGGCGGATCGCCGCCTCCATGTGCAGGTGCAGGTGGCCCTTGGGCAGGGCGCGCAGGTCGCGCACGACGGCGCCGGCGGGTGAGGGGGCGGCAGCCGAGGAGGCGCGGGTCGCGTCGGCGGGGGAGGTGGTGGTCACGAGCGGGCTCCGTGGATCAGGGCGTCGACGAACGACGAGAGGAAGAGGTCGGTGTGGACGGCGGTGACCGCCGTCGTGTGGGTCGACGGGTCACCGGTCGGTACGGGGCCGTCCGGGTGCCAGTCGACCTCGGCGCCGTCGGCCGTGCGCAGGACCCGGCCGCGGGTCGCGAAGCCGTCGTTCGTGATGCCGACGGGGCCGGTGACGCTGTCGGCGATCCACTCGGGGTGGACCATCAGCGCGGCGGCGAGTCCGTCGTGCACGGGGCTGACGCGGCGGCCCCAGGCGTTCCGGTAGAAGTCCAGGTAGGTCGCCAGGACGTCGGCGGCGAACGTGCCGGTCGGCGTGCCCGAGTCCCGGAGCGCCGCGACGTGCGACTCGTCGGTGATCACCTGCGACGTCGCGTTCACGCCGACCATGAGGCGGGAGGCCGCCGGGGCGGCGAAGACCTCCCGCGCGGCCACGCCGTCGTTCTGCACGTTCGCGTCGACCATGTCCGTGCGGCCGAGGGGAGGGAACGGCCCGCTGCCGCCCATGATCGTCACCGACCGGAAGAGGGTCAGGAGGCGCGGCTCGGCCCTCAGCGCCAGGGCCACGGTGGTGAGCGGCCCGAGGGTGAGCAGGTCGATCTCGCCCGGGGACTCCCGGGCGACCTCGACGAGGCGTCCGGCCGCCGGGGTGTCGAGCAGCACGCGCGGGAGCGGCCGGTCGGCGACGACGTCACCGAGACCGTCGTGACCGTGGACGTAGTGCGCGATGTGCGCCTCCGCCTCGAGGGGTCCCTCCGCGCCCCGGGCGACCGGGACGTCCTCGAGCCCGACGAGCCGCAGCACGTGTCCGACGTTCCGCAGGGCGTCGTCGACGGCGCAGTTGCCGTAGACGGCGGTGATGCCGACGATCTCGACGTCGGGTTGTGCGGCGAGCCAGAGCAGCGCGAGGGCGTCGTCGATGCCGGTGTCGGTGTCGACCAGCACGCGGCGCGTCACGAGGCGGTCGCCTTGCCGGCGTTGGGGCCCCACTTCGCGAGCACCGCCGTCTCGACGAACGTCGTGACCGTGTAGAGCACGATCGAGACGAGGGTGATCAGCACGACGATCGCCCAGATCTCGCCGTACTGCGACTGCGACTTGGCGGCCGTGATGGCGGCGCCGAGGCCCTCGTAGGTGAACAGCCACTCGTAGAGCATCGCGCCGGTGATGGCTCCCGGCACGGCGATGCGCATCGAGGCGAAGAAGTACGGCAGGGCGGTGGGGAACGCGACCTTGCGCATGATCGTCCACCGGCTCCCGCCGTAGACCCGGATGAGGTCGACCGACTGGGCGCTGACCGAGCGGAAGCCGAGGGTCAGGTTCACCAACAACGGGAAGAACACGACCACCCCGCCGATGAAGCCGGCGGTGACGATGCCGTTGCCCAGCACGAGGTAGATCACGGGTGCCATCGCGAGCAGCGGGACGGTGCGCAGCAGCATGGCGATCGGCATGAACATGAACTCGACCGGGCGGATCAGGGTGAACACGACCGCCACGACGAGGGACCCGCCGACGCCGAAGACGAAGCCGATCGCGGCGTGCCACAGGGTCACCCCGAGCAGGCCGGCGATGTGCACGCGGTTCTCGGCGGCCGTGGTCCGACTGAGGTCGGAGTCGACGAAGAACCAGCGGAACACGTCGGCCGGGGTCTTCGCGATGAACGCGTTGGCCTGCAGCACGACGATGGCGAGGTTCCACAGGATGCCGAGGATGATCGCCGAGATCGCGATCGTCAGCACGGTGCGGCCGATCCGCCGCAGGACGAACCGGGCGGTCGAGGAGGCGCTGGTCGAGACCGCGGGGGCGGTGACGCGGGTGCCGGTGCCCGTGGGCAGGGTCGTGGCCATCAGAACCCCTCTCCGGCGCGGCTGTCGCCCGCCGACCAGGGCGTGACCAGTCGGCTGATCCGCCCGATGACGAAGTAGGCGATCCCGGCGATGCCGCCCGAGATCAGGGCCAGCGCCCAGAGCTTGACCGACGCCGCCGTGGCCTGCGCCGCGAGCAGCAGGATGCCGAGGCCCTGGTCGACGCCGATGAGGAAGTACTCGCCGAGCACCGCCCCGAGGAACGCCGCGGGTGCCGCCAGCTTCAGCGCCGCGAGGATGCTGGGGAGGGCGGCGATCAGACGGACCTTGACCAGCTGCGTCCAGCGCGAGCCGCCGTAGGCCGTGATCACGTCGAGCTGGGTCTCGCTCGCGGCCCGCAGGCCGAGCAGGGTGCCGATGACGGTGGTGAAGATCACGCTGAGCGCGGCCAGGAAGATCGACGTCGTCCGGCCGCCGGCGGGCGACATGAGCGTGACGATCGGCGCGATCGCCGTCAGCGGGATGCACGAGCAGACCACCGCGAGCTGGGTCGAGAGGCCCTCGAACCACGGCACGAGCAGCACGGCGAAGGCCAACGCGAACGCGATCAGGTTGCCCCAGAGGAAGCCCCACGCCGCGCTGCCGGCGGTCGCGCCGATGGCGCGCCAGTAGACGAGGTCGCTGAGGTCGGTGACGAGCTGGACGAGCACCTGGCCGGGTGGGGGCACCGAGCCCGTCACCGAGAAGAGCGTGACGGCCACGACCTGCCAGATCGCGACGATGAGCACGATGCCGACGAGGGCGCCGACCCACGGCGGGGCAGCCGCCATCGAGCCGAGCACCGACCGTCGCTCGCGACCCCGGACGGTCTCGGCCTGGAGCGCCACGCTCTGGCCCAGCTCGACCTCGACCTCGCGCTCGGCCGTCTCGCGGGGCGAGGTGTGCAGGTCAGTCATCGGCGGCCGCCCCGTGCGAGCCGAACAGGATCTCGGAGATGCGGTCGACGTACGCGTGGAACTCCGGCGTGCGGGTCAGCTCGGGCAGGCGCGGTCGGGGCAGGTCGATCTCGACCACCTCGGCGATGCGGCCGGGCCGGGCGCTCATCACGGCGACGACGTCGGACAGGAACACGGCCTCGGCGATGCCGTGCGTCACCATGAGCGTCGTGGCGGGCTTCTCGCCCCAGATGCGCAGCAGCTCCACGTTCATGCGCTGCCGCGTCATGTCGTCGAGCGCGCCGAAGGGCTCGTCGAGCAGCATGATGGTCGGCTGCACGGCGAGGCAGCGGGCGATCGAGACGCGCTGGCGCATGCCGCCCGACAGCTGCGCCGGCTTGGCCTTCTCGAAGCCCTTCAGGCCGACGAGGTCGATCAGGTCGTCGATCAGGCCGGCCGGGGGAGTCAGCCCGGCGACTTCGAGCGGCAACCGGATGTTGTTCTCCACGCTGCGCCAGGGCAGCAGGGCCGAGTCCTGGAACGCGATGCCCGTCTCGTGCCCGCGCTGCACCTCGGCCGCGGTCTTGCCGTTGATCACGACGCTGCCCGAGGTGGGCGTCTCGAGCCCCGCCAGGATGCGCAGGATGGTCGACTTGCCGCAGCCCGAGGGGCCGAGCAGGCTGAGGAACGAGTCCTTCTTCGTGCCCAGGTCGATCTGCGTCAGGGCCTGCACGCTCTTCCGGCCGAGCTGGAACGACTTGGTCAGCCCCTGGATGTTGATGCCCGTGGCGAGTTCGGGTCGGCCGGCGGGGTCGCCCGTGGCCGTCGTGAGCGGCACCGTGGTGCGCGCGGTCGTGGTGCCGTCCGTCATGGTCATGCCGTGGGGATCTCGAAGGTCGTGACGAGGTCGGGGTTCTCCTCGTAGACCTCCTTGATGATGCTCAGGTCGAAGAGGTCGTCGGCCGACACGTCGGTGCCCATGGCCTTGAGCGAGGCGATGTTCTCGGCGACCAGCTCGTCGGTCATCGTGAACAGGCCGTTGGCGTTGACGTCCTCGGTGAGGATCAGCGTGTTCTGCGCCTCGGCCTCGGCCGTCTGCTCCTCGACGTCGAGGTCCTGGTCCTTGCCGTACTTCTCGGCGGCGTACTTCGCGCTCTGCTCCGGGTCCTTCACCGCGTCGGTCCAGCCCTTGATCTCGGCGACCAGGAAGGCCTTGAGCATGTCGCGCTCGTTGTCGATGGTGTCCTGCGTGACGGTGAAGGTCTCGGCGACGAACGGCAGCCCGTTGTCGGCGAAGCCGAGCACGACCGGGGTGAAGCCGTCCATCTCGGCGAGGATCGGCTCGTTCGTGATGTACGACATGTGCGCGTCGTAGGCGTTCGTCTCGAGCGGGGCGATGTCGTACTGCGTCGCGACGAGTTCGACGTCGTCCAGCGTCATGTCGTTGGCCTTGAGGAAGCCCTCGAAGATCGTCTGGTTGCCGCCGGACTGCACGCCGATCTTCTTGCCCTTGAGGTCGGCCAGGGTGCGGATCGGCTCTCCCTCCTCGAGCGAGAGCAGGCAGAACGGGTTCTTCTGGAACGTCGTGCCGATGATCTTGAGGGCGGCGCCCTGCGCGACCGAGGGGCCGGTGAGCGAGGCCGACGACAACCCGACCTTGGCCTGCCCGGCGAGCAGCGCCTCCTCGGCTCCGGTCTGCCCGCCGCCCGCGAGCAGCGTGACCTCGCTGAAGCCGGCGTCGGTGTAGTAGCCCTTCTCCGTGGCGAAGTACTCGCCCGCGAACTCGATGTTCTTGATCCACGAGAGCTGGACGGCGATGGTGCCGAACGACCCGCCGGACGCGGCCCCGCCGGTCGCCGCGCCCGTCCCGGCCGACGAGTCGGTGCAGGCGGCGAGCAGGGCGGTCGTGCCGACGACGAGGGCGGCCGACCCGCCCAGGCGCAGGAACCCGCGGCGGTCGAGGGAGGTGGAGCGGAACGCGGGAGGAACGGAGAGAGGGCTCATGGGGGAACTCCTGAGGTTCGTTCGGGTGAGGTGTCGAAAAGCTAGACCCGGACTGTTTCATCGTCGTTTCGGTCGTGTTGCCGTCGTCGCCGACCTCGCGAGGCGTTAGTTTCGGGGTCATGGCCACGCGTGAGTCGTCCGACAAGAGGGCCGATCTGCTCGAGCGCGTCGTCGACCACGTGCTCGAGAACGGCGTCGGCCAGCTCACCCTGCGCGCCCTCGCGACGGCGGTCGGCTCGAACAACCGCATGCTGCTGTACTACTTCGGCAGCCGCGAAGAACTGGTCGTCACGGCGCTGCACGGGGCCGAACGGCGGTTCCCGGGCATCGTGGGGGTCGTGGACCACCTGGCCGGGCCGGACCTGCCCCTCGACCAGCGCCTCCTCGCCGTCTGGCGGACTGTGTCCGATCCCGTCAACCAGCCCTTCAACCGCCTGTTCTTCGAGGTGTTCGGCCTCGCGAGCTTCGATCGCGAGCGCTACGCCTCGCTGCTCGGCGACATCGGCTCCGAGTGGGTGGGTCAGGTGGCGGCCGCGTACCGCGCCGAGGGCGTCGAGGAGGCGCGGGCCGAGTCGCTCGCGCACGAGACGGTCGCGCTCTGGCGCGGTCTCCAGGCGACGCTGCTCAGCGCCGGGGCGAGCGCGGCCGTCGACCGCGCGGCCGTCGACGCGACCGCGGCGCTCGTCGCCCGCGTCCGCGCCGCCGCCGTCCCCGCCTGAGGGGAGTCCCGTGTTAAGACCTTGTTTCGGGGCTGGACTCTGGGTGAACCATCCGGTTCACTGACGGCATGAAGCAGATCCGTCTCGGTGTGTTCGAAGTCGCCGGCCCCCAGGTCGGCGGCACCCTCAGCTGGTCCCACCCGCGCAGCGACTCGCTCGGCTACCACGGGCTCGACCTGTGGATCGGCATGGCGAAGCTGCTCGACGCGGCCGGCTTCGACTTCCTGTTCTTCGCCGACGGGTTCGGCTACCCGTCGGTCGACGGCGACCTGCCCGAGACCGCGGCGCGCGGCGGCATCAACTTCCCCGGCATGGACCCGGCCCTGCTGATCCCGACCCTGGCCCGCGAGACCGAACGCCTCGGCTTCGTCG
This sequence comes from Frigoribacterium sp. 2355, assembly GCF_054060695.1. Classification (NCBI taxonomy): domain Bacteria; kingdom Bacillati; phylum Actinomycetota; class Actinomycetes; order Micrococcales; family Microbacteriaceae; genus Frigoribacterium; species Frigoribacterium sp. 2355. The sequence goes on from NZ_JBSSDL010000011.1 coordinate 75,961, forward strand.
TCACCTCGTCGACCGGCCTCGACCACCCCGTGCAGTCGGCCCGCCGCTTCGCCACGCTCGACCACCTGACGGGCGGCCGCATCGGCTGGAACATCGTCACGGGCGCCTCGCAGAACACCGTCGCCGAGCTGTTCGGCCACGACCAGATGCGCGGTCACGACGCCCGCTACGACCAGGCCGACGAGTACGTCGACCTCGCGATGACGCTCTGGGAGGGCTGCTGGGAGGACGGCGCGTTCCGCGGTGACGCCGAGGCGGGCGTCCTCGCCGACCGAGACCGCATCCACCGGGTCGAGTTCGCCGGCGAGCACTTCCGGTCGTCCGGCTACTTCACGGTCGCCCCGTCGCCGCAGCGGACCCCCGTCCTGTTCCAGGCCGGCACGTCCGACCGGGGGCGCGCCTACGCCGCGCGCAACGCCGAGTGCGTCTTCGTGCAGGGCACGACGGTGCCGAAGACGGCCGCGAACGTCGCCGACATCCGCGCGAAGGCGGCCGCCCTCGGCCGCGACCCCGAGTCGGTCAAGATCATGGTCGGGCTCACCGTCACGGTGGCCCCGACCCACGACGAGGCCGTCGCGCTGCGGAAGGAGTTCGACGACCTGCAGACCGACGAGGTCGTCGCCGTCCTCTACGCAGGCAACACGGGCATCGACCTGCTCTCGCTCGACCCGTCCCGCGACCTGACGCAGCTGCAGGACGACGGAGGCCCCGTCGGGCAGATGGGTCAGAGCAACATCGACCGGTTCCTGCCGAAGGACGGTTCGCCGGCCCCGACCGTGCGCGAGATCCTCGACGACCTGCGAGGCAAGGGCACCCGGGGGCTCCAGCTGGTCGGCGACCCCGCGGAGGTCGCGGACGAGCTCGAGCGGCTCGTCGACGAGACCGACCTCGACGGATTCCTGATCGAGCCGATCTTCGGCACGGCCGACCTGGCCGACTTCGCCGACCTCGTCGTGCCCGAACTGCGTCGCCGCGGCCGGATGCCGGCCGAGCCGGCCACGGGCACGCTGCGGGAGCAGATGCTCGGCCGTCCCGGCGCACACCTCTCGGCCGACCACCCGGGTGCCCGCTTCGCGGTGGTGCCGGCGACGGTCTGACGCCGGCCCGGACGCCGCCGCCGACGCCGGCACGGGCGGCTCAGGGCGTGCGGCTGGTCCGGGGAGGCGCGGCTCGGCTCAGGAGGCGCGTCCCGCCCAGGCGCGGATCGCCGGGTACAGCTCGGGCAGCGTCGCCGCGCGATGCGTCGGCCGGGCGTCCACGGAGGGGAACCGCTCGACCAACGCGGTCGGCGAACCCTGGGCGGCGGCCGGTTCGAGGTCGTTCGGCCAGATGTCGCCCACGCTGAGCAGACGGTCGGGGCGGCCGGCGAGACCCGCGTCGGCGCGGAGCCGGTCGAGCACGGCGGGCAGCCCGGACGGTTTGCGCGCGTCGGTGACGATCTCGTCGACGCGGTCGGCGAGGCCCAGTCGTTCGAGGGGCTGGACGACGCCGTGCTCGGGGGAGTTCGTCACGAGCACGACGTGCACGCCGTCGGGCAGCGAGTCGAGCAGTTCGGCGAGCCCGTCCGGCGCCTCGATCTCGAGGCGGCCGTCCGCGAGGGCCGCCCGGGCCCCGGCGTACGCGGCCGAGCGGGCCGCGTCGGCGACGCCGAGGGCGCGTGAGACCCGCTCGGCGACGACGTACCCGTCGGGCGACCCGTCGGCCTCGGCCAGGGCGGCCTCGACCCCGGCGGGTTCGTCGGCGAGCGGGCTGCCGACGAACCGGGCCAGCACCGCTTCGACCAGCCGGGGTGGATGCCGCTCGTCGGTCGCCGTGAGGGCCTCGTCCAGGAGGCGCGCGTAGGTCAGGACGGCGCCGTCGCCCAGGCAGACGGTCCCGTCGAAGTCGAGCACGAGGACGTGGGTGGTGGTCATCCGTCGATCCTGCCCCACGTGACCGACACCCGAACGTGGACGGGACCGAAGTGCGGCCGGTGGGACTGGGAGCGGGCCAAGGAATGCTGTGGGCCGTCTGTGCATTCCCTCCGCGTCGACGAGGGCGCGATAGAACGGGAGCATGAGCAACGAGCAGGACACCACGCCCACCCCCGACGACCGCCCCCGCCCCGCGTACGGCGAGTACGCACCGCAGTCCGCCGGACAGCAGCCGGCAGGCGACCAGGGTCAGCAGGCCGGGCAGGCCCCGGGCCCGTCGGGCACCGTGCCGGGTCAGGGCGACCAGTCGGGTGCGCCGTACGGCCAGCCCGGCTACGGCCAGCCCGGGCCGCAGGCCACGCCGACGACGGGCACCCCGGGCCCCGGCGGCATCGGCGCCTTCGCGGGTGCGGGCTACCCCCAGGTGCTCGCCTCGTTCACGAAGTACGAGGACGCCCAGTCGGCCGTCGACCTCTTGTCGGACGAGGGCTTCCCCGTCGAGAGCGTGTCGATCGTCGGGCACGACATCCGGACCGTCGAGAACGTGTCGGGTCGGTTGACCTCGGGCAAGGCCGCGGGACGCGGCGCCGGTGGTGGAGCGTGGTTCGGCCTGCTGCTCGGCTTGCTCTTCGGCATCTTCGCCCCGTCGGGTGCCTGGATCGGCGTGCTGCTCGTCGCCGTCGGCCTCGGTGCGCTGTGGGGAGCGCTGTGGGGCTTCGTCGGCCACAAGATGCTGCGTGGTCGTCGCGACTTCTCGTCGGTCCGGACCATGGAAGCCGGCCGGTACGAGGTGCTTGTCCGTGGCGAACTCGCCGCCCGGGCGCACCAGACGCTGGCGCAGGGTCGCAAGGTCGCCTGAGCGACGCCACCCGCGCCTCCTCGGTTCCGCCGTTCCGCGCCCGCCCTGTTCGTCGGGGCGGGCGCGGTCGTGTCTCCACCGGCCGCAACCCTGTCGTTGGGGCACCAATCATTGGTAGACTCACCATCATGACGAGACCCGAGCGGCACCACGACCACGGCAGCAGGTTCGGCGACCTGGTCGAGCGCATGAACGCCCGACTGCGTCCCTACATCGGCGGCGCGCAGCTGGGGTTGAAGAACGAGGCGCCGGCGGTGGCCCCCCAGCACGGTGGCGCCTGCCCGCTCTGCGGCGCCCCGATGGACGAGCACGTCGTCGACCGCACGGGCGTCCGCACCATGGTGCACTGCCCGGCGCCGCGGGCATGAGCGCCGCCGGCGCCGATCCGCTCGAACTCGAGAGCCAGATCTGCTTCGCGCTCTCGGTCGCCTCGCGGGGCGTCGTGGCGGCCTACCGTCCGGTGCTCGAGCCGCTCGGGCTGACGCACCCGCAGTACCTCGTCATGCTGGCCCTCTGGCAGCACGCACCGCTGTCGGGTCGTGAGCTCAGCCGTCTGCTGCGGCTCGACCCGGGCACGCTCAGTCCGCTGCTCAAGCGGCTCGAGGCCCAGGGCATGCTCACCCGAGCGCGCCGGGCCGACGACGAGCGCGCGCTGTCGATCGAGCTGACCCCGGCCGGTGCCGCGTCGAGGCGTGAGGCCGAGAGCATCCCCGCCCGCATGATGGCGCGGCTCGGGGTGACGCCCGACGAGCTCGTCGTGCTGCACCGCACGATGACGAAGCTGATCGCGGCCGCCGACGCCGAGGGGGACTGACCCCCCTCGCCCCGCCGTGCCTCAGCGCAGCGGCGCGGGGACGCTCGCCGAGCGCGACCACACGACGTCGACGGTGCGCCCGAGGACGCGGGTCGCGATCTCGTTCGCCAGCGCCTCGCGGAAGTGCGACGCGGCCCGCTCGTCCGAGACCACGACGTCGACCCGCAGACCCGCGAGCTCGTCGGTCACCAGGGCGGGACCGTCGGCGAAGCGCACGAGGTACTGGTGGTCCGTGACGGGGACGTTCTCGTAGTGGTCGCGGAGGCTCTTCTCGAGCAGGCGGACCGAGTGGATTCCGTCCTTCGGCTTGACGAGGGCGCTGAGCGAGATCATGCGTCGATGCTCCACCCCGGGGGCGACCGGTGCGTGAACGGGACGTGACGGGCGCCTGTGCGTCCACCGCGCCTCCTCGGTGAGTCGGCCGTACGCGCCGATGGCGCGGCCGGGACCGGGCGGGAGGCTGTGGCCGAGCAACGGTCACGGCCGGGCGGGCGGGCGGGCGGGGCCGATCAGGCGGCGGGGGAGCCGCCCGACTCGGCCACGAACTCGTCGACGGTCGTGTCGATCAGCCGCCACGAGCGCGAGAAGGCCTCGTCGGCGTCGCCGGCCCGGATCGCGAGGGCGAGGTCGAGGTGCAGTCCGGCCGCCGCGGGCGTGTACTCGGTGATGGTGAAGCGGCGTTCTTCGGTCCGGGTGCGCAGCAGGGCCTCGACGGTGGACGCGAAGTGGCCGATGACGTCGTTGCCCGAGCCGCGCAGCACGGCGGTGTGGAACGCGACGTCGGCCTCGAGGTAGGCGCGGCCGTCACCGGACGCGGCGGCGGCGACCATCGTGCGGGCGGCGTCCTCGACGGCGGAGGCCTGGTCGGGGGTGAAGGCGAGCGCGCTCAGTCGGGCCGCGACCGGCTCGAGGCCGAGCCGCAGCTCGAGCAGTTCGCGCATCTGGACGAAGTACTCGGGACTGCGACCGCGCCAGAGGATGATCTGCGGGTTCATGAGGTCCCACGAGGTGCGGGGGAGCACCTGCGTGCCGATGCGCTGACGCGGCTCGACCATGCCGAGCGACTGCAGCACGCGGAGAGCCTCACGCAGCACCGAGCGGGACACCGTGAAGCGGACGGCCAGGTCGTCGAGGTTCAGGATGGAGCCCACGGCCAGTCGACCGTCGACGATCTCGCTTCCGAGGACGTCGACCACCCGGGCGTGCAGGCCGCGTTCTCGTGATGCTGCGAGGCCGGGGGTCATCGACGACTCCTTGATCGAGGGGGGTGGGCAGGCAGGTGGCGGGGTGGTGCCGACTGTGGCACACTCCATAAGTCTGATTATTCACACTAATCAGATTCGTTCGTGGGACAAGACTGCCAGACATCCGTCCGGCGGCGACGGACGACAACCCCCCGGGCTCCGGCCCACGACGAAGAGGTCGCAGTGAAGCGTCCTCGGAAGGACGCGACGGAATGCACCTCCTCGCAGCGGCCACGGCCGCCCCCACGCCCTCGGGCACCGACGCGCAGTTGATCATCGCGGCCCTCGTGGGCATCGTCGTGATCGTCGGCCTCATCACCTGGCTCAAGGTCCACCCCTTCCTGGCGCTGCTGCTCGGCGCCGTCGGGGTCGGCATCGGCGCCGGCCTCGCCCCGGGCGACGCCGTCACGAGCTTCGGCACGGGCTTCGGATCGACCATGACGAGCGTCGGCATCCTGATCGGGCTCGGCGCGATGTTCGGCAAGCTGCTCAGCGACTCGGGCGGAGCGGACCGCATCGTCGACACCCTCATCTCGCGCTCGTCGCAGAAGGCGCTGCCCTGGGTGATGGCCCTGATCGGTGCGCTGATCGGCCTGCCGATGTTCTTCGAGGTCGGCCTCGTGCTGCTGATCCCCGTGATCGTGCTCGTCGCCCGCCGGTCGGGCCTGCCGCTCATGCGCATCGCGATCCCGGCGCTCGCCGGCCTCTCGGCGATGCACGCCCTCGTGCCCCCGCACCCCGGCCCGCTGCTCGCCGTCTCGACCGTGGGCGCCGACCTCGGCCTGACGCTCGGCCTCGGCGTGCTCGTCGCGATCCCCACCGTGATCGTCGCCGGCCCGCTGTTCTCGACGCTCGCCGCGAAGTGGGCGCCCGTGCCGGTCCCCGACCTCTTCGTCTCGAAGGAAGAGGACGGCGGCGAGGGCTCGGCCCGCAGGCGCCCGAGCTTCGTCAACGCCCTGATCGGCATCCTGTTGCCCGTCGTGCTCATGCTCGCGCGCTCGATCCGCGAGGCGGCGCTGCCCACGGCGACCGGCACCTGGGTCGACCTGCTCGAGTTCCTCGGGACGCCGATGGTCGCGTTGACCGTCGCCGTGCTCTACGCGATGGTCTTCTACGCCCGCGCCGGGGGCATGGACAAGGCCGCCGTGTCGAAGACGCTCGGTTCGTCGCTGCCCGACGTCGCCGGCATCCTGCTCATCGTCGGCGCCGGTGGCGGGTTCAAGCAGGTCCTGATCGACACGGGCATCGGGACCGTGATCGGTGACGCGGTGTCGGAGTCGGGCGTGAGCGTCCTGCTCGTCGCCTGGGTGGTCGCGGCGCTCGTCCGCGTCGCCACCGGGTCGGCCACCGTCGCCACGGTCACGGCCGCCGGCATCATGGCCCCGCTCGCCGCCGACATGTCGACCCCCGAGGCGTCGTTGCTGGTGCTCGCCATCGGTGCGGGCTCGGTCTTCCTGTCGCACGTGAACGACGCCGGCTTCTGGCTGATCAAGGAGTACCTCGGCACCACGGTCGGCCAGAACTTCAGGACCTGGAGCCTGATGGAGTGCGTCCTCAGCCTCACGGCCCTCGCCGGGGTCATGCTCGCGAGCGTGTTCATCTGATGACCGTCCTCGAGAACGCGGACCGCGCCTCCTCGGCTCCCGCGCCGGATGCGGGAGGCGCGGTGCCGGCGGGCGGTCCGTACGCCGCCGACCCCGTGCTCGTCGTCATGGGCGTGTCGGGTTCGGGCAAGTCGACCGTCGCGGCCCTGCTCGCCGAGCGGCTCGGCTGGGACTCGTACGAGGGCGACGACCTGCATCCCGACGAGAACGTCGAGAAGATGGCGGCCGGCACCCCGCTCGACGACGACGACCGGGCACCCTGGCTCGACACGGTCTCGTCCTGGATCGTCGAACACGCCCTGGCGGGTGTGCCCGGCGTGATCACCTGTTCGGCGCTGAAACGGAAGTACCGCGACGTGCTGCGCGAGCACAACGTCGTCTTCGTCTACCTGCGCGGCAGCCGCGACCTGCTCGGCGACCGCATGGCCGCCCGTGAGGGCCACTTCATGCCGACCGCCCTGCTCGACTCGCAGGTCGCGACGCTCGAACCGCCCGAGGCCGACGAGCGGCACGTCGTGGTCGACGCCGGCCGGTCGCCCGAGGACGAGGCCGACGACGTGATCCGGGCGCTGGGGCTGACGCCGGTCGCCTGACCCGGGCCGCGCCTCCGTCGCTCCTGTCGGTGCTCGTGACCCGGGCCCGAGTGGGCAGGAGATGCTGGTCACGGGGTGGGCGACGGCATCTCCCGCCCACTCGACGGTGCGGCGCGTTCACCGGGTGGACGCCCGCGGTTCGCCGGACCGCCACCCGCCCTGCCTAGGGTCGTGGCGTGCGCCGGAGGCCGCGTGCGAGGGGTGGGGGGACGATGTCGAGGGCGACGCAGGCGGGGCGGCCGCGGGTCGACCCGATGCGTCCCGTGCTCGACGGCCACGACGTGTGCCTCGACCCGCCGGCGTCGGCACAGGTCTGGCTCGGCACCGGGGTCGGAAGCGGACACGGCTTCAGCGAGATCGCCGTGCCGGGGGTGCGCCTCGCGCGCGGGGACGCCCTGGTCGCCGTCGAGCTCACGGCCGTCCGCCTCGACGTGGTGCGCTCCCTCGGCGATCGGGGGGCGGCCTGCCTGCCCGTGGTGCCGGGCGGCTCGGCGGTCGGGCAGGTCGTCGAGGCCGACGAGCACGCTCGCGCCCACGACGGCCGACGGCTGCGGCCCGGCATGCGCGTCGTCTGGTCCGGCACGGTGGCGTGCGGTCGGTGCGTCCCGTGTCATCGGGGTCTGACCTCGGCCTGCGTCTCGGGGGAGCGGTACGGCGAGGAGCGCACGCGGCGCAGCTGGCAGTTGTCCGGCACGGTCGCGAGCCACGTGCACCTGCGCCGGGGGACCACCGTGGTGGTCGTCGCCGACGACGTGCCCGCGGCCGTGCTCGCCCCGGTGGCGGGCGTGACCGCGACGGCCGCGGAGGTGCTGCACCGCGCCTCCTCGGTGCTCGGACTCTCGGGGGTGCCGTCACTCGCGGGCCAGGTCGTCGTCGTGTCGGGGGCGGGTGCCGTCGGACTGGTCGCGACGGCCATGGCCACGGACGCCGGGGCGCGCGTCGTGGTCGTCGACCCCGAGGAGGCGCGGCGCGAGCGGTCGCGCGCGTTCGGCGCCGTCGCCGTGTCCGACCCCGGGGCGGCGACCGGGCCGCACGCCCTGTCTCGCGTGCTCGCGTCGGTCGACCGGTCGGGGCGTCACCGCACGGTGGGGCTCGCCTTCGACGGGGTCGCGGCGGCGTCGGCCCTGGTCGAGCGGGTGGCCGTCGGGGGAGTCGTGGTGCTGGCGGGGGCGGCAGCGCGTGGCGGGGAGGTCGGCGTGAGCGGTGCCCGGCTGGTCGAGGGGCTCGTCACGGTCGGGGGCGTGCGCGACGCGGAGCCGGAGCGGCTCGACTCGTCCGTGGCGTGGGCGACCGAGGCGTGGCGGCGGTGGCCGCTGGGGTCGCTCGTGGGCGGGACGATCCCGCTGGCGGAGGTGGGCGCGGTGCTCGCCGCGGCGGACGCGGACGACCGCCTGGTCGGGGTCGAGCCCGGGTAGGCCACCGGGTGGGGCCCGTCGCGTCTCGCGTACCCCCTGCCTCGACGGTCCGTCGCCCGGAGCGGCGTCGCCGGTGGTGTCAGGAGGCGCGGCTCAGGCGGTACAGCACGTGCGGTCGGAGTGCGTGGCCCGGCGGGAGCGCGGGGTGCTCGAAGTCGTCGGCGGGGTCGTGCGTCATGCCGAGGCGGCGCATCACGCGGCGGGACGGTTCGTTGGTCGCCGCCGTGAAGCTGACCAGGGCGGGCAGGTCGGCGCCGGCCGGGTCGAACGCGAACCGGACGACCTCCCGGGCGGCCTCGGTGGCGACGCCCTGACCCCAGGCCTCACGGGCGAGTCGCCACCCGATCTCGACCTGTCCCACGAGCGCGGGGTCGAACGAGGGACGAGACAGCCCGACGAAGCCGACGAACGCACCCGAGTCGCGACGCTCGACGGCCCACAGCCCGAAGCCGTCCGCCTCGATCGCGGCGTCGAGCCGGTCGACCAGGGCGTCGCTCTCGGCACGCGTGCGGGTCGAGGGGAAGTACCTCATCACCTCGGGGTCGGCATTCAGGGCCGCGAACGGCGCACGGTCGGACCCGTGCCAGCGGCGCAGCAGCAGGCGGTCGGTGGTGAGCACCCCGTGACGCTAGCAGCGGCTGCGCTCAGGTGACGCAGCGCCGACGCGACGACGAACCCCGTTCCGAACGATGCACCCAGAAGAAGCGGGGTGCATCGTTCGAGACGGGGTTCGTGGGGGAGGCGCGGTGCGGCGGGGGCGCGTCAGCCGCGGTCGCGAGGCCGACGCAGCCGCAGGGCGACCCCGAGCGCCACGATCAGGAACGCCGCGAGGGCGATGCCGATCCACTCGCCCGAGCCGGTCCAGGCGAGCCCGACCGGCGACGCCACGACGGTGCCGCCCGAGCCCGAGCCCGTGCCCGTGCCCGACCCGCCGCCACCCGGCGTGCCCGTGCCCGGTGTCCCGCCACCCGGCGTCCCCGGGTCGCCCGGCACCGCCGCGGCGAGCACCGTCAGGGTGGCCCGGGCGATCTGTCCCGTCCCCTCGAGCTCGACGACGTGCGTCCCGGGTTCGAGGTCGGCCGGCACGACGAACCGCAGCACGCCGACCCCGGCCGCCGTGGCCGTCGTGGCACCGATCGACTGCGGCTCCGAGAACACGGTGCCCGCGAGGTCCTCCCCGGCGACGAACCCGGTCGCCGTGATCGACACCGTGTCGCCCGGGCGGGCGGTCGCGGGGTCGAGCGTGCCGGGCACGACGACCTTCGTCGGCTCGACGACGTCGAGGTCGATGCCGAGCACCGTCGCGAAGCCGGCCAGTGCCACGTCCGGCAGACCGCGCTGCAGTGCGTTCTCGGCGTCGGCCGTCAGGGCCGCCGACCCGTCGCCCGCCGTGCCGTCCACCATCGCCTGCTGGGCGAGGTCGCGGGCGACCGACACGAGGGCGTCCGCCGTGGACATCGCACCGAGGTCTGTCCCGCCGACCGGGGCGACGGCGGCGAGCAGGAGGCGCAGCGCGGCGGCGGCGTCCGTCACGGCACCGTCGCCGTCCCACACGTCGGCGTCGAGCACGGCCTGCACCGCCGCTCGGGAGGCGCCCTCGGGCAGGGAGGCGACCAGCGCCTCCAGACGCTCGCGGGCACCGTCGGTGCGCAGGCCCCAGCCGTACGGGTAGAGCGGCTCGTAGTCGGCGTCGCCCACGTTGATCGGCACCTGGTCGGCGCGGGCCGCCCAGGTCACGGGCAGGCGCCCGGTGAACGGTCGGTCGCCGAACAGCACGTCGGCGACGCCCGCACCCTCGGAGCCCGGCAGCGACGACGCGACGACCGCGTCCGCGACGCTCACGACGTCGCCGAGCAGTTGCGGTCGGCCCGAGACCACGAGCACCACGCACGATGCGGCAGCGGCGCAGACCTCGTCGACGATCGCCTGGTCGGAGGCCGTCAGCGACAGGCTCGAGCCGTTGTTCGGCACGTCGCCCTGACCCTCGGCGTACGGACGCTCGCCGACCACGACGACACCGGTCTGACCGGCGCCGATCGGTGCCGAGGCGTCGGGGCTGAGGGTGACCGAGGCGCCGGGAGCGACCTCACGGATGCCCTCGGCGATGCTCGTGCCCGTCGTCGTGTCGCCTGATCCGCCCTGCCAGCTGATCGTCCAGCCGCCCATCTGGCGGCCGAGGTCGTCCGCGCTGGAGCCGGCCACGTACAGGTCGGCGTCCGCGGCCAACGGCAGCGCGCCTCCGGCGTTCTTCAGCAGCACCTGCGACTCGCCGGCGGCCTGACGGGCGACGGCGCGGTTCTCGGCCGAGCCGACGCCGTCGACGTTGGTGCGGTCGGCGAACGGCTGCTCGAACAGGTTGAGGTCGAACTTCTGCGTGAGGATGCGACGCACGGCGTCGTCGACCCGCGACTCGGCCACGTCACCGGAGCGGACGGCCGCCACGATCGCGTCGATGAACGCGCCGTAGTTGTACGGCGCCATCGCCATGTCGAGCCCGGCGTTCACCGAGCGCACGGCCTTGTCGGCGTAGTTGCCGCCGGGCAGCTTGTCGATGCCCTCCCAGTCGCTGATCAGGAAGCCCTGGAACCCCAGGTCGCCCTTCAACAGGTCGTCGTTCAGTGCCGCGTTCTCGTGCATGCGCACGGGTCCGTCGCCCAGGTCGACCGCCGAGTACGACGGCATGATCGTGCCCACGCCCGCCTCGAGTGCCGGCAGGTACGGGTCGACGTGCAGCCGGGTGAAGTCCTCGAGCGAGTCGGCGTGCGTGACGCCCTGGTCGATCGGGTACGCACCCGTGCCGGCCACGGATTCGTCGTAGCTCGTGCCGCCGTCTCCGGCCCAGTGCTTGGCCGTGGCCAGCACCTCGTCGGCGCCGCCGATGTCGGTCGGGTCCTCACCCTGCAGGCCGATCACCGAGGGGGCGGCGAAGGTGCGAACCAGGTCGGGGTCCTCGCCGAACGACTCGTAGCTGCGGCCCCACCGCTCGTCGCGGGACACGCAGAGGCACGGGGCGAAGGTCCACGGCACGCCCGTCGCGCGCACCTCGGTCGCCGTGACCTCGGCGATCCGCTCGACGAGGGCCGGGTCGCGGGTCGCGCCGAGGCCGGTGTTGTGCGGGAAGATCGTCGCGCCCACCACGTTGCTGTGGCCGTGGACGGCGTCCACGCCGTAGACCATCGGGATCTGCAGGCGAGTCGACAGCGCCTCGCGCTGGTACGCGTCGACCATGTCGGCCCAGGCCACCGCGGTGTTGCCCTCGGGCACCGAGCCGCCACCGCTCAGCAGCGAGCCGAGCGCGCGTCCGCTGACGTCCTGCGGCGACGACAGGCCGAGCCGCTCGGCCTGCGCCATCTGGCCCACCTTCTCGTCGAGCGTCATGCGGCCGAGCAGGTCGGCGACGCGGTCGGCCGTCGGCAGCGACGGGTCGAGGTACGGCAGGTCGTGCGCGCCGATCACGACGCGCGGACCGTCACCGACCTTCGCCGTGGTCGAGGCCAGCGCGATCGCGAACTCCTTCGACTCGGCGGCCCCCGAGGAGGCGCGGGTCGACACGGTCACGGGTTGCGCCGTCCCCGAGGCGGTCCCCGCCGCGAAGGTCACGGTGCCCGAGGCCGCGTCGTAGTCGGTGCCCTCGACGGCCGTGCCGTCGGCGGTCGACCAGTCGACCGACACGTCCGACGCCAACGGCTCGTCACCCGCCGTCGTCACGGTCAGCGGGACCTCGACCGAGCCGCCGGCGTCCACCAGGTAGACGTCCTGCGACGGGTCGACCGTGACGGACGCGGCGCTCGCCGGGGTGCCGTAGAGCTGCGTGTCGTCGAGGGCGTAGCCGACCGGGGCGGGCGTGCCCGGGGTGAAGGTGAACGAGTAGCCGAACGCGCTCGTCAGGTCGAGGGTGCCGTTCGTCGTCGCGGCGTCACCCGGCTGGTAGCCGGACGGCGCGAAGGCCGAGAAGGGCAGCTCGACGAGCTTCCAGCGGCTGGTGCTGCTTCCCCAGTTGTCCTTGAAGGTCGTCGCCCACAGCTCGCTGGTCTCGGCGGTGTCGCCGCCGGCCGGGTCGCCGTCCTTGAGTTCGACCTTGATGTCGGCGCCCGCCGTCGGGGAGGCCGGGTTGTTCGCCTGCGAGGCGTACCACCAGAAGCGCAGGCCCTGGTAGCTCGACCAGTCCTGGCTGTCGGCGAGGTTGTGGCTGAGGCCGCCGTAGCCGCCGGCCGGGATCGACGAAGTACCGCTCAGCACGTGGTTGTCGGCACGGCCGTCGCGCTCCTGCACGGTGACGTCGCGGCTGATGGTGGGCTCGAGCGGCGCGGGCGAACCCCAGGTGAAGAAGCCGAGCGGGTCGTCCGTCGTGCCGAGCGGGACGTCGCCCTCGAAGTCCTCGATCATCGTCGCGCGCTCGAAGAGGGCGACGTCGTCGACCTGCCAGGTGCCCGCGCCGAGGCCGGTCAGGGTCACGGCGAAGCCGGTCGACGCCGACGGGTCGAAGCGCAGGTCGCTGGACGGCTGGCCCTTCTGACGGAGGTCGGCGAACAGCACGCTGACCTGCTTCCAGTCCGCGCTGTCGTCGACGACGGTCTGCTCGAAGAGGGCGCCGTCGCCGTTCTTCAGCTCGTAGCGCAGGGGCAGGCCCGAGGCGGCGCCCTTGAACCAGAACGAGAAGCCGTCGTGGTCGCTCCAGTCCGTGGCGGGGACGTCGTGCGAGAAGCCGAACCAGCTCTCGGCGGTGGTCGGGCCGGCGACGGTGACGCGCAGGGCCTGGACGCCGGTCGCTCCCTCGCGCTGCGCCTCCCCGGTCTCGAGGGTCGGGGTGACGGCGGGGCTCTGGCCCCAGCCGAAGTAGCCGCTCGGCACGCCGCCCTCGAAGTCGTCGAGCACCGTGGTCGCGCCGACGTTCGGCAGGGTGCCCGTCGGGGTGAGCGCGACGGTGAGCGTGGCCCGCGTGCCGACGACCGTCGGGTCGCTCGGCTCGGACGCGGTCAGCTCGATCGACCTGCGGGGCGTGAGGGCGCCCGTCGAGGTCGTGACGAGGTCCACGGAGGCGCTGGTCTCGCCGGGCGCGAACGTGACGGTCTCGTCGAGCGCCGTGTAGTCCGTGCCCGCCGTCGCCGTGCCGCCGGTGGAGCGCACCCGGACGGTGACCGGCTCGTCGCTCGGACCGGTCAGGCTGAGGCCCGCGGTCAGGGTCTGGCCGGCCGCGACGGTCGCGGTCGACCGGTCGAACGTGACCGAGCGCGTCTCGGCCTCACCGAAGACCTGCAGGCCGAAGGCCGAGTAGCCGTAGAAGTGGGGGCGCGCCGGGTCCCAGGTCGCGGCCGAGCGGTGCAGCATGCTGACGCGCACGTACCGGGCCTCGGTGGGCGTCGACAGGGTCACGTCGTCGCGGCCGCCGTCGCTCGCGACGGTCTGCGCTGTGGTCCAGCTCGCGGGCAGGGTCGGGTCGCCCGACGTGACGTCGACCGTGTAGTCGGTCGCGTACGAGGCCTCCCAGTCGAGGCCGATCGCGTCGACGCGGGCGGTGCCGCCGAGGTCGACGATCACCGACGCGGTGAACTCGACGTCCTCGTCGGGCCCGTTGCCGCTCGCCCAGCGGGTCGCCGGATCGCCGTCGATCAGGGCCTCGGCGGGGAACGTGCCGTCGCCGTCGGCCTGGCTCGCCGAAGCGGTCACCGTGCCGAAGCGGGCGAGGTCGACCGGTGCGGCCTGCGCGGCGATCGCGGGCAGGCCGCTGAGCAGCAGGGCCGCGGCGGCGGTCCCGGCGGCGAGCGCGAGACCGCGGCGCGGACGGCGCGGGGCTCGCGACCGAGGGGTCGAGGAGGAGCGGGCAGGGGCAGCGGACACGATTACTCCTTTGTAATCACGGCTGTCTCACGACAGAGCTGGAGCCACCCCCGAACGAGGGCGGCTCACGTCTGGCTCATCGTAGGGTCACAGGCGACTCGAGGGCAATGGGGCCCGTGGGGGCTTGACGCGACCGGCCGACAGCGCACCGCGTCCCGTGCACGGCACCTCGTCTCGACCGGGTGCGGTGCACGACACGCGGTGCGGTGACGGACGCGGCGCGGCGGGGCGGCACGCGGCGTCAGGCCGACGCGGCGCCGGGGGTCCGGCCGCTTGCGGCCCGGGCCCGCGCGGTGTCGCTGCGCGGACCGACCGGCACCGACCTGGTCGCCCGGGCCAGCCCCGACGGTGCCATGCCGACGTACATGCTCTCGGCGCGCTCGACCACGAAGGTCTCGTGCCAGATGCCGACGGCCCCCGGGGCCTTGCGTGCCCGACGGTTGAACGCCGTCCAGGCCGGCCGGTGCGCCTGCTGCGGCGAGCTGGCATAGGCGTAGAGCTTCTCGAGCGAGGTCCAGTACTGCACGAGCACCGGCCCGCCGCGTCCGAGCGTCAGCCTCATGCCCGCGAGCCCGCTCTCGGGATCACGGAACAACTCGGTGAGCATCGGTCCCATCGCCGCGAACACCGGCCCCCACTGGTCGGGCCGCCACCAGCGGTTGACGGTCATGCCGATCAGGAAGACGACGAGTTCGCCGTCGTGCTCGTGCGTGGTGCGGCCCGGGTTGACTCTCGACATGATGTCTCCTTAGATGGATAGTGGCGCTCTCCAATATTGGAGAGTCGCGCTATCCAATGTCAAGGGGCAGTCCGTGCGCATCTCCCAGCTCGCCGAGACGACCGGGGTGCCGGTCGCCACGATCAAGTACTACCTGCGCGAGGGGCTGCTGCCCGAGGGCGAGCGCACCAGCGCCACGCAGGCCCGGTACGGCGACGACCACGTGCGCCGGCTGCGGCTCGTCCGGGCGTTGCTCGGCGCGGGCGGGCTCAGCGTCGCCGGCGCGCGCGCCGTCCTCGGGCAGCTCGACGGTGAGCACGAGACGGTCGCCGAGGTGCTCGGCGTCGCCCAGTCGGCCGTCACGACGACGGCCCCCGAGGGCGTCGACCTGACGCGGGCCGAAGCGCTCGTGGCCGGGTGGGGGTGGACGATCGACCCGGGGTCGGCCGACGTGCTCGCCGCCCTCGAGGTCGCGGTCGACGGACTCGAGGCCGCGGGGTTCGAGCTGCCCGACGGGACGCTCGACGGCTACGCGCGGTCGATGGCCGAGGTCGCCGAGGCCGAGATCGCGGGCATCCCGGTCGATTCGGTGGACGCCGCGGTGCAGTACGTCGTGCTCGGCACCGTGTTGGTCGAGCCGCTCCTGCTCGCCCTGCGCCGCCTGGCCCAGCAGGACGCGTCCTGGCGCCGCTTCGGGCCCTGACGCCGCGCCTCCTGCTGGTCGCGTGCGGCTGGTCGCCTCGCGCCGGCGCCCTCAGGAGGCGCGGATGCGGTCGCGCAGACCGACGAACGACACCAGGGCGCTCACCCCGAGCAGCACGGCGACCACGATCACGACGCGATGGAACCCACCCACCGTGAGCGCGCCTCCGGCTATGACTCCGAGGAACGCGACCGCGACGAGCCCGGCCACGCGCGAGATGGCGTTGTTGACGGCGGAGGCGATGCCCGACTGGCCGGCCGGGATCTGCGACAGCACCGTCGAGGTGAGCGGAGCCACGGTCACCGACAGGCCGAAGCCGAACAGGACCACGCCGGGCACGACCTGCCACCAGACGTCGATCGGATCGGCGACCAGCAGCATCCAGAGGAAGCCGCTCGCCGTGATCAGCGGCCCGACCGTCATGAACGGGCGCGGGCCGTGGGTGGCGGCGAGCGTGCCGAACAGGGTCGAGAACAGCAGCGACACGATCGTCGTCGGCAGGGTGACGAGCCCGGCCAGGGTCGCCGTCAGACCCGCCAGTTCTTGCACCACCAGGGGGATGGTCAGGGTGCCGAGGCTGAGGGCCGCGTAGATGCCGACGGTGGCCAGGTTGCCGACGGTGAAGGTGCGGGTCCGGAACAGCGTCAGCGGCATCATCGGAGCGGGTGAGCGGCGCTCCCACCAGACGAAGGCGGCGAGCGCGGCGAGGCCGACCACGAGCGGCGTGACGACGAACCAGGTGCCGAACCCGACGCGCTGCCCCTCGATGAGCGCGAAGACCGGTCCGGCGAGGCCCACCGCGGCCAGCACGGCGCCCACGACGTCGACCCGCGGGGGAGCACCGTCGCGCCCCCGGTGGGCGTCGCCGGGCAACCGGGTCATCAACACGAGGGTGAGGACGACCGGCACGACGACGACGGCGAACACCCAGCGCCAGCCGAGCGTGTCGACGAGCGCGCCCCCGGTCAGCGGGCCGATCAGGAACGCGACGCCGGTCCAGGCCGTCCAGCTGCCGATGGCCTTGCCCTGCGCGGGGCCGCTGAAGGTCGAGGTGATGAGGGCGAGGCTGCTCGGCACGAGGAGGGCCGCGGTCACGCCCTGCAGGGCCCGGGCGGCGATCAGCAGGCCCGGGTCGGGGGCGAGGGCGGCGAGCACGCTCGTCACGGCGAAGCCGATCAGGCCCGCGCGCAGCACCCGCACCCGGCCGAACGTGTCGCTGAGCGAGCCGGCCACGAGCATGAGCGATCCGAGCGTCAGCAGGTAGGCGTCGACGACCCACTGCTGCAGGGCGAGGCCCGCGCCGTCGTCGGCCGTCGCGCCGCCTCCCGTGCCGGTGCCGAGTTCGCGGGCGATCGCGGGCAGCGCCACGGTGACGATCGAGCCGTCGAGGAACGCCACGAACGAGGCCAGCACGGCGACCACGAGGACGACCCGCCTGCCGCGCAGGGTCGCGGCGTCGCTCGGGGCGGGGGGAGGTGTGCTCATGCTGCACTCAACACCCGACGGGCGCCGATCGATGCCCCGCCGTCCGACGGCCCGGCCTCAGCCCTCGCGGACGACGTCGTCCGGCGACTTGTCGGGCCGCCACCCGCGCCAGCTCGGCTGCCGCAGCCGCCCGGTCGAGGTCCACTCGGCGATCGACACCTCGCCCACCCGCGACGGGGTGACCCAGTGGGCACCGCGTGCGTCCACGGCGGGCACGCCCACCAAGGGGCTGGTCTTCCGCTCGGCCGCGCGCAACGCCGGCAACAGCTCGTCGAGCTCGCGGTCGGTGAACCCCGTGCCGACCCGGCCGACGTAGTGCAGCCCGTCCTCGCCCGGGACGCCCATCAGGAGCGAGCCGACGCCGTCGGCCCTCCGGCCGGCACCGGGGCGCCAGCCCGCGATCACGACCTCCTGCGTCTGGTGGTGCTTCATCTTGATCCAGGCGCGGGACCGTCGACCGGCGCTGTAGGTCGCGTCGCGCCGCTTGGCGACCACGCCCTCGAGGCGCAGGCGCTTCGAGGTGGCGACCGCCGCCTCCAGGTCCCCGTCGAACGCCGGGGGCACGTCGACGGCCCCGCCGCTCTCGACGATCCGCTCGAGCACCTCACGCCGGTCGTCGTACTCGTCCTTCACGAGCGAGCGCCCCTCGGCCCGCATGACGTCGAACAGCAGCAGCTTCACCGGCGCGCCCGCGGCGGCTCGCGCCACGTCGCGCGACCGCGTCAACCCCATGCGCGTCTGGAGCAGGCCGAAGTCGGGGCGACCCTTCTCGTCGACGGCCACGATCTCGCCGTCGAGCACCGCGCCTCCTTCGCCGTCGACCCGCTCCGCCAGCACCTGCAGCTCGGGGTAGGCCGGGGTGAGGTCGTTGCCGTTGCGGCTGGTCAGCGTGACCGCGCCGTCGTGGACGACCGCCACGGCGCGGATGCCGTCCCACTTCATCTCGAACGCCCACCCGCCCTCGGACACGTCGTGCGCGTCGCCGGTCGTCGCCAGCATCGGCGCGATCGGGTCGGGTGCCGGGAACTCCTGCTTCCCGTCGCGAGCCGAGGAGGCGCGGCCCGACCCTCCGGGGGAGGCGCCGGTCGCGTGCGCCGTGCGTGAGGACTTACCGGCGTCGCCTCGCCGATTCGCCCGCGCGGACGGCGGCAACTCAGGGGATTGCGCGTCTTCGGTCGTCTTCCGGGCTCGATGCGGTCGTCCTCCTGAATTGCCGACGGAGGCGCCGTCGTGCGAGCCGACGTCGCCCGCGTCGTCCTTCATGCGGTGGATGAGCCAGTTCGACTCCGCCCGCCCACCGCCGTGGCCGGTGTGGATCAACGCGACGCGTCGGGTGCCGCGCTGCTCGCCGTGCAGCACGACGATCACCTCCTTGCCCTCCCGCCACTTCTCGAGCTCGTACTCGCCGGAGTCCCAGATGGTCACCTCGCCGGCGCCGTACTCGCCCTTGGCGATCGTGCCCTCGAAGGTGCCGTACTCGAGCGGGTGGTCCTCGGTCTGGACGGCGAGGTGGTTCGTGCCCGGGTCGTCGGGCTCGCCCTTCGGCAACGCCCAGCTGACCAGCACGCCGTCGTGCTCGAGGCGGAAGTCCCAGTGCAGCGAGCTGGCGTGGTGCTCCTGGATGACGAAGCTCGTGCCGTCGGTCGAGGCCGGGGCCTCGGCGGGCACGGGCTCGGCGGTCTTCGACGCGTCGCGCTTCGAGCGGTAGACCTCGAGGCGGTCGCGCACCTTCTCGGAGGGGTCGTGGTCGGGGGCCTCGGTGTTGCGGAAGTCCTCGCCCAGCTCGCCCGAGGGCACCGGCACGTGCGCCGAGACGTCGGCCAGGGGGTCGCCGCGCCGCTTCAGGCGCGAGAGCACGTCGGTGTACTCGAGCTGCGCCAGGGTCTTCGACGCGAGTTCGCGCCAGGTGCGAGGCATCGCCACGGTCGGCCGGGACCGACCCCGCAGCGAGTACGGGGCGACCGTCGTCTTGTTGCCGTTGTTCTGCGACCAGTCGAGTAGCACCTTGCCCCGACGGTCGGCCTTGCCCATGGTGCTGAGGACGAGGTCGGGGTGGTCGGCCTCCATCGCACGGGCCAGTTCGTGGGCGACCTCGCCGACCTGGGCACTGGTCTGCCTCCCGTCGAGCCGGGCGTAGAGGTGCACGCCCTTGCTGCCGCTCGTCACGGGCATCAGCTCGAGGCCCATGCCCTCGACGATGGGCTTGAGCAGCTGCGCCACGGCGACGCACTCGGCGAGGCCGACGCCTTCGCCCGGGTCGAGGTCGAGCACCAGCCGGTCGGGGTTGCGCTGCGCCCCCTTCGGGCCGAACCGCCACTGCGGCACGTGCACCTCGAGCGCGGCGACCTGCGCCAGCCAGGTGAGCGTCGCGACGTCGTTCACCATCGGGTAGACGTTGGCGTGGTCCTTGTGCTCGAGGGTGTGCCGGGCGACCCAGTCGGGCGCGGAGTCGGGCAGGTTCTTCTCGAAGAACACCTCGCCGTCGACGCCGTTCACCCAGCGCTTGCGGGTGGCCGGCCGCCCCTCGACGTGCGGCAGCATCCACTCCGCGACGGCGGCGTAGTAGCCCAGGACGTCGGCCTTGGTGGTGCCGGCGTCCGGGTAGAGCACCTTGTCGAGGTTCGTCAGCTGCAACCGGTGCCCGCCGACCTCGACCGTCTCGCCGCGTCCCTTGCCCGCCATCGCGCGCCTCCTCGTGTCGTGTGGTTCTCGTTCTACCCGGCTGTGGGTCCGTGTCGTGGGGGGCCGGGGGGGGCCCCCCCCCCCCCCCCCCCCCGGGGGCCCCCCCGGGGCCCCCCCCCCCCCCCCCCCCCCGGGGGGGGCCCCGGGGGGGGGGGGGGCGGGGGGCCGGCGGGGGGGGGGGGGGGCCCACCCCCCCCGCC